>CAZAMA010000149.1:2621-7084 GCA_964485645.1 uncultured Acidimicrobiaceae bacterium
CGGCGGCGGCGGCGACCGCGACGGTGAGCAGCCGGGGGTTGGTGCGCAGGTACCGCACGCCGTCGGCGATCTCTGTTCGAATCGGCTGGCGGTCAGGTGGAACCTTGGCCGGGTAGAGCGGCTTGGTCACCCAGAGGGCGGCGAAGGAGACGAGGAAGCTGGCGGCGTCGGCGAGGATGGCGGTGGCGGAGCCGACCGTCTCTACGAGAGCGCCGCCGAGGGCGGGTCCGCTGACCCTCGCCGCTGACTGGCCGGCGCGGAGGCGGGCGGTAGCGGTGGTGAGGTCGTCGTCGGCGACGAGCTGGCGTAGGTAGGGGGAGTAGCCGGTCTGGAAGAACGTCCCGAACAGTCCGGCAGTGAACGCGGCGGCGAGCAGGACGGCCAAGGTGAGGACCCCTGTGGCAGCGGAGACGGGCACCGCGGCGACAGCTGCGGCCTGACCGAGGTTGGCCCCCATCATGATCAGCCGGGCCCGGTGCTGGTGACGGTCGATCAAGGCGCCGACGGGAAGGCCGATCGTCATCGCCGGGACCCACTCGACCGCTTCGAGGATCCCGACGTCGAACACAGTGGCGTGGAGGCGCTCGACGGCGACGAGTGGCAGCGCCACGGTGGCGACCATCGTGCCGAGCCCGTTGAGGGTCTGGCCGGCGAGGAACGACCGGAACGACCGTCCCAGGCCTGCCCGCCGTGCCCGGCCGGACTGCGAGACTGTCACCCCGTGCTTCGAGACGACCCGGGTGCCTGCTGTTCTTTGGCAGCCGGGGCGCTGCTCACCGCGCGCCAGGCCCGCACAGCGTCGTCCGCGCTCTGGCCGGCGATGGTCGGGGCGGTAAGCGGGCCGTTTTGCTGGCCGAGCCGGTTGCGCACGGCCCACTCGGGGACCCCGCCGGCGAGGAGGTCGGCGGCATGGGCACGGCGAAGGTCGTTCAGTCGGACCGTCACCCCCGCGGCCGCCTCGTAGCGCGCCCACCGTCCCGCCATCGTCTGGTAGCGGAGCGGGGTCGTACGTCCCGGCGCGCAGAACAACGGGCCATCTTGGCGGCCGAGGGTCCGCTTCCAGTTGACCAGGCGCATCAATATCTGCGGGTCGTCGACGAGTACCCGCCGGCGCGCCCCACCCCAGCCAGCCACCTCCATGGTTCCGCTTGCCTCGTCGAAGTCTCCGACCCCCAACCCGAGCACCTCGCCCGGGCGAAGCCCGAGCCGGGCCAGCAGCCCAAACATCAGCTGGTCCCGGTCCGCTTGGCGTGGTATCACCGCCAACACCGCCTCTACGGCCGATCTCTCCGAGACCACACCCAGTGCCCGGGTGACCGGAATAGGGGCGGTGAGCAGGTCGAGGAGGCTGGCGTCGACTAGGCCCTTTGTGGCGGCCCAGCGCAGGAAGCCGCGCACTGCCGAACGCTTCCGTGCTTGGGTCGCAGGAGCTAACCGGTCAACAGAGGCGAGGAACCCGCGCAAGACGGCAGCGTCGATGATGGCACCGTGACCTTCGAGATGCTCGACGAGCTCGGCCAGGTCGCAGCGGTATCCCCGCAGCGTGTGCGATCTCCGGCCCTGGTCGGACAGGTCCCCCAGGTACGCCTCGACGAACTGCCTCCAAGTCATACTGTGACAATACACATTGTCACAGCTACGCGCCATCCCGGTGCTCGATGCGCGATGGCTGCCGGGCAACGCCTCTCGGACCAGCGCCCGCCACGTATCGAGACCGTTACGCCCAACATCGAGACCGAAGACATCCGCCTTTCCGACGGCAGCCGCGATGCGCTCGATGAAGACATTCGCCGCCACGCCAGCTGACCACATCCAACGCCGTTGGCCTATGCCCAGGGGAGTCCCGCTTGCCGCAGCCCTCTGTGATCTTGTTGTCAGAAATGAACGAACGAGCTCGGGTTATCCAGGAGCCACCTCAGAGACGTGACGAGTGCTTGCCCCGAGGGTACGGGCTCGGCATATGTGCCGCCCAGGTCCCCCTACCGTGTGGCCGACGCGAGAGTCCCGACGAATGGCACCCGGGTCACGGCCTCCAACATCAAGTGGATGGCGGGGGAGAGTTGTCCAACTTCGCGATTGCGGGCGCATCCTTGGCGTGCCGGCATCGTGAGCCCGGCCAGATCGCTTTGCTATGCCGAGTCGGGCAGCTTCAGGCCGGAAAGAAGCATGTCGAGGCCGCGCTCGAGCTCGGTGGCGCCGTCGTAGGCGGCCAGAACGCTTGCGAGACTCCGGAGCACGGGGAACTCGCCGATCGGCAGACGGTGCAGGCCGAGCCGCAGGAGGTCGTCGGTTTCGTCGGGGTTGTCGACGAGCTCCTGCAGCTCGTTGAGCACGTGACCATGGAGGAAGCCGAACAGCGCGCGGTAGACGTGCAACGCATCGGCACCGCTGAATCCGACGCGGGTGAGCAGTGTGAGCACGTCCTCGAGGGGGCGTAGCGCACCGAGGGGACGACTTGCGAGTGGCGTCGTCAAAGGCAGCATGACGAGCAACGGCACCACGCCGGGATGGGCCAAGGCCAGGCCGCGATAGTGGCGGGCGACCGAGCGCAGCTGCGTGCGCCAGTCGGCGTCGGCAGGGTCGACGTCGAGCTGGCCGATCACCATCTCGGCAACGCCGTTGAGCAGGGCGACCTTGTTGGGTGCGAAGCGATAGAGGGCCATCGGATCACAGCCGAGCTCGCTCGCGAGACGGCGCATCGACAGCCTGTCGGCGCCGTCGCGGTCGACTAGGTCGAGCGCAGCTGTGAGCACCGCGCTCCTGGTGAGCTTGGCCGGCCGCGCCGCATCTGTACCCTGAGACGTCTGGCCGCTCACTGTCGAACGCGACATTTTCACTTTCCCTGTTTCTTCTCGAGGCGCCCCGCCATGGAGCTCAACTGTGGGGCCGTCGTGATTCACATGAAGCTTCCGTAGGACTACACTGTAGTTCAGCAAACGGCCGGTAGAGTTCTCGTCGACGACGAGCAACAGCCACACGACGAGGGTTGAAGTGGGGCAGGTGCCGGCTCAGGCGCGACGACAGGGCCACGGGCGAGATTCCTGCCGACGACGAGAGTGAGCGCAATGATGCCGATGTCCCCACCGCCAGCCGGAGCAAAATATCCCGTGCAGCCGGACGCCCGGACATTTGCTGGCGACGTGGCCGGGGAGCTCCGTGCCTCCGTGCCGTCGTCGCAGCAAGGCCACGTGCTTCGCGGATCGGGGCCACCCTCGCAGCAAGGCGCCGTGCTCCTCGGTAACGTCGATGCATCCCCACGCAAGCGACGGATCGTCCACAGGACGGCACAGCTCGGGGTTACGGGTCGAATCCTGTACAGAATCGAGCATTACAGCTCCCGTCCCTTCATCGCTATGGCCGTCACGGGACTGGTCGTAGTAGCCGTCGCCGTGGGAGCCGCGTTCGGTTTCCCCGCCCGCTTCGTGGTCATCTTCGAGATGGGCGTCTCGGCGGTCACGCTCGTGATGGTCTTTGCAATCCAGCACACCCAGGGGAGAGAGCAGGCGGCTACCCAGCGCAAGCTGGACGAGCTCATTCGAGCTCTGCCCGGGGCAGACGAGGGCCTCATGATGCTCGAAGAGGCCTCGAGCGAAGCCCTACTCGAGATCGAGGAAGGGCAGCGAGAGATCCGCGCGGCAGCACCGGCTTCGGATCCATTGCTGATCGCTTCTGTGGACCATCGCTGAAGCCCTCCAAGAAGAGCTCAGGGCAGGTTGAGATTGCCGGAGCGCAGGCCTTCGAGATCGATGGTCACGTACCGGTAACCGCCGGCGCGCACTGCGGTCACGACCGCCGCTCGCTTCGTCAAAGCCGATGGCAGATCCTCGATCGGTAGCTCGACGCGGGCGAGCTCGCCGTAGTGACGGACCCGCACCGAGGAAAAGCCGAGCGCCTTGAGGCCGCTCTCCGCGAGCGCTACCTGGTTGAGAACGCCCACGGTTACTCGAGTGCCGTATGGCACCCGCGAGGCGAGGCACGCCGCCGCGGGCTTGTCGGCCGTTCGCAGCCCGAAGTGGCGAGATATCGCTCGGACGTCGGACTTCGTCAAGCCGGCATCGACCAGCGGAAATCTTGCCCCTCTTTCGCTGGCCGCCTGCTGCCCGGGCCGGTGGTCCGACAGGTCGTCAACGTTGACGCCGAGAACGGCGACCGCCCCCATCGATCTGGCGATCGGTTCGATCGCGCCCATCAGCTCTGCCTTGCAGTGGTAGCACCTGTCAGAAGCGTTGCGCGCGTACGCCTCCGTCGCCACCTCGTCCGTCGTCACCCTTTGCCATTCGATGTCCCACTCACGAGCAAGTGCCGCGCAATCGGCAAGCTCCTCGGGGGCGAGCGAAGGCGAGACCGCGGTGACACACACAGCCTGACTGCGTCCGAGGACCCGCCGCGACACGTAGGCGAGCAGGGAGGAGTCGGCACCGCCCGAGAAACCCACCACTACCCTGCCAAGCTGTCCCAGCTCC
>CAZAMA010000150.1:0-7070 GCA_964485645.1 uncultured Acidimicrobiaceae bacterium
GAGCCGGTCGTCAGCCTCCCGCCATTGCTCCGAGGATCACGAACGGCTCGGCACCGGCGAGCACCGGCTCTGGCAGCTCCCTGTCGGGCGGCTCGTGGGAGAGGTCCTCCTCACAGGCGAAGAAACGTATGAAGGGTCTCCGCACTCTCGTGCGCGGGTCGCGGATGGTTCCCAAGAGAACCGGGTAGCGGGTTTCGAGGGCATCGAGGAGCGACGACTGGGTCCGGGGCGAGTCGAGCTGAATCCTCACCTCGCTCCCGTTGCCGTGCCCACTCCCGTGCCCAGTGCCGCGCTCGGCCTCCTGTTCGAGTTGCACAAGGGTTCGAAGGTGCGCCGGCAGCCTGACCCGCACCACGACCAGGTCGTGGCATGGCGCGCTTTGAGGCAGCGCATCTGGGGCCGGCCGGGGCTCGGGAGCAGTTGCCTCTCCCGTCACGGCAGGGTCTGCACCTCGACTGAGAGCACGGCCGGGAGGTCGCGGACGATGGGTGCCCAGCTGTCCCCGGCGTCGGCCGAGGCGTACACCTGTCCACCCGTGGTGCCGAAGTAGATGCCGCAGGAGTCGAGGGAGTCGACAGCCATGGCGTCGCGGAGCACGTTCACGTAGCAGTCGCGTTGGGGCAACCCGTCAGAAAGCCCCTCCCACTCGTCTCCACCCGTCCGGCTCCGGTAGACGCGGAGCCGTCCGTCGGGGGGGTAGTGCTCCGAGTCGCTCTTGATCGGCACGACGTAGATCGTCTCGGGTTCGTGCGCGTGCACGTCGATGGTGAAGCCGAAGTCGCTCGGGAGGTCTCCGCTCACCTCTCGCCACGACTCGCCGTTATCGTCGCTGCGCATGACGTCCCAGTGCTTTTGCATGAAGAGCACGTCGGGGCGGGAAGGGTGCATGGCAATGCGGTGCACACAGTGCCCGACCTCGGCTTCGGGACTCGGGATGCTCTCGGAGCTGAGGCCGCGATTGACGGGCTTCCAGGTGGTGCCGGTGTCGTCGCTCCGGAACACGCCCGCGGCCGAGATGGCGGTGTAGATCCGCTTCGGGTCCACCGGGTCAAGGACGATCGTGTGAAGGCACATGCCACCCGCCCCAGGCTGCCACGAGGAGCCCGAGTCGTGGCGGCGAAGGCCCGACAGCTCCTCCCATGTGGTTCCGGCATCACTCGAGCGGAAGAGGGCGGCGTCCTCGACGCCCGCGTAGACGGTGTCGGGATCACTGCGCGAGGGCTCGAGGTGCCAGACGCGGGCGAACTCCCAAGGATGAGGTGTCCCGTCGTACCACTGGTGCGTACCTGGCACGCCTTCGTAAGGAAACTGATTGCCGACCGGCTGCCAGGTCGAGCCCCCGTCGTCTGACCTCTGGATCAGCTGGCCGAACCAGCCGTTGGACTGCGAGGCGTAGAGCCGAGACGGATCGACTGGCGACGCGTTCACGTGGTAGATCTCCCATCCGCCAAAGAACGGTCCGTTCACCTCCCAGCTCTTGCGACTTGCGTCGGAGTTGAGGATGAAGGCCCCTTTCCGGGTGCCGACGAGGACTCGTACCTTGCTCATCGCGACTCCTTTTGGTCCGCCGACTCCGTTTGGTCCGCCGGTTGCCCGAGCATAGGCAGTGGGCTCAGCGGCGACTTCTCCAATCTTGCGCAGTTGGGCAGGCGAGCATGGGGAGCGCGACGAGCACTGGAGCAGCCCAGCTGGGAGTCGTGTCGAGGTAGACGTCGCGCCGGTGCATCGTGGCCGTCGCGCTCACTACTACCGGCTGGGCGGCCATGCCCACCACACTGGCAGGCGGAACGAGCTGTTCGTGGAAGTCAGCTTTGCTCGCCAGTCCCGATGCGAGCAGGAAGTAGGTGCCGGGCGCGAGGTCAGCCAGCCTGAAGGCTCCGGGTCCGACGAGGAGCGCGCCGCTCACCGGCAGACCACGAGCGGCACGGTGAGAAAACAGGCCCACGTAGATGGACGGGGCATCGCCGAGGGTCTCCGCCGCAGCAGGGCTGAGCCGGACCGTTCCGCTCACGACACCGCCGCCCCGGCTCTGACCCGGGACAAGGACCGGCTGCGGCGGAGATGCCGCCAGGGTATGGGGCAGGCGGCGGAACTCCGTCGGCGTCGCGCCGACGAGCCTGTTGAAGGCGGTGGTAAAGCTCCCGAGCGAGGAGAAGCCGGCGGCGAAGCACACGTCGATGACGCGTTCGTCGCCTGCGAGCAGCAGCTCCTTGGCCCGCTGGAACCGGTGGGCGTTGAGGAAGCGAACTGGTGGCATTCCGAGGTGGTGAGTGAAGCAGTGAGCTAGGTAGAAGGGGCTGTAACCAACGTGGTCAGCGACGTCACCGAGGCGTACCTCCTTGCCGACGCGGCCGACGAGAAAGCTGGCCGCTTCTGCCATGGCGGCTGCCGCGGCCGCCTTCTGGCCGATCTTTTGGCCCGCCACGTTGCCCGGTGGGCGTTGAGGAAGCGAACTGTGTGCCTCAAGTGATCCTGGAGGGGGGTGTCCGGTCACTCTGGGCACACGGTTCGGTCCGCTGGCCAAGAAACCGAGCCCGTGCCCACAGAGCCCGGGCCGACCGAGCCCGGGCCGACCGAGCCCGTGCCGACCGAGAGCGGGCCGACCGAGCCCGTGCCGACCGAGCCCGGGCCCACCGAGCCCGGGCCGACCGAGCCCGGGCCGACCGAGCCCGTGCCCACCGAGCCCGTGCCGGGGTCTTGCCGGGTCACTGGATGAGCGCGGAGACCGAGGCAGGAACCGGAATGTCGATTCGTAGATCCGGAGCGGCGATCGGCACTCCCGCCCGCTCGACGAGCGGGACGACCCCGGCCCAGGCCGGACCGGCAAGATCTTCTGGTCTGTCTGCGGGCCACCCGTTCGAGACTTTGAGAGACCACTTTTCGATCTGAAGGGCAAGGACCATGGTCTTGCTCAGCTCCTCCTTCGAAGATGGCCGGACCTCACTGCGACGCCCGGGTATGAGCTTGTCGGTCAGCACCTCGAGAGCTCTCGCTTTCGCGACCCCTTCGAGGCGCTCGAAGCACCCGAAGATGACAGCGCTGCGGTAGTGAAACGACGACTCGAAAGCCGATCGGGCCACCATGACGCCGTCAAGGGCGGTGACGGCCAGGCAGGCAGGTACCCCTGCGGCCACCGCCCGCATCCAGCGCGAGCCCGTCGATCCGTGGACGAGGGCAGTATCCGCGTCGCGGGCGATAGCAGTCGGTATCACCACTGGATGCTCGTCGGCGGTGAACCCGATATGCCCGACTCTCGCCTCGTCGAGAAGCGCGTCGAGCGCCGAGCGGTCGCCGACCTGGTATTCACGCAGTCGCGTCACGCGGGTTCGCGGCACGAGACAATTGTTTCCATGGATTGCCGAGGCGGTCAACCGAGGCTGGTGCGAGATGTCGGCAGGCTGGGCTCAGCTCGCGCCACCCCGAGCCGGCGAGCGTTGGAAGGTGTCGCCGACCTACGCGAGAATCGCCAGGTGACTGACTCCTTTGCTTCTCGCTTCGCAAGGGTGCGACTCGGTCGGGGTCCGCTCGTATGGGGCCTCGACCCGTCGGCTGATCTGCTCGAGTCCTGGGGGCTCGGCGACGATGCCGACGGTCTTGACCGTTTCGTAGACATCGTGCTCGCCGCCGCCTCCGGGACAGTGGGACTTGTAAAGCCACAGTCTGCTTTCTTCGAGCGGCATGGCTGGCGGGGCATTCGCACGCTCGCCCGGCTCATGGCCGATGCGCGCAGTGATGGCCTGCTCGTCATTCTGGACGTGAAGCGAGGCGATGTAGGTACGACCAACGAGGCTTATGCCGATGCTTTCATCGGAGACGAGGCACCGCTCCAGGCCGATGCCATCACTGTCCATCCCTATCTGGGCTTGGGGGCCATGGACGCCTTCGTTAGCCGCGCTGCACGAGCGGGCAGCTGCCTGTTTGTTGTCACTCGCTCCTCGAACCGTGAGGGTAGGGCGATCCAGGCGGCGGTCGACGCGTCCGGCCGGCCCGTCGAGGAGCAGTTGCTCGGCGACATAGGCGCCTTGAATGCCAGCCTGGCACCAGGGGGGATCGGCCCAGTCGGGGCTGTCTTTGCCGCGAGGTACCTCAAGCCTGAGCTCGACTTGGCGAGCGCCCACGCGCTCTTTCTCGCGCCCGGCATCGGAGCCCAGGGGGCGACTAGCGAAGATGTCGCAAGGACCTTTGCAGCCTGCCCGGAGCGTGTGATGCCGAGCGCGTCACGCGCTCTTTTGTCCCCGGGTCCTGACACCGTCAGGATGAGGGATGCCGCCGCCACCCTTGCGGCGCAGATGAAGGAGCGCCTCAACCCGAGGGGGTGATTGGTAGGTCGATTGGTCGATTCCTTTGTCGATTACTTGCTTAATTGTTCCACCTCGGGGAGATGTTGGTCTTCGCGGGCTTGGCGCACATATAACCCGCTCGAGTCATCTGAGAGGGCGCGAAAGAAGCGAGCCTGCTTGAGACCCGGCGTTTGGTGTATAATTGCACTCGGCGGTGTTGGTAGAACTAGCGTCGTATTGGCGCGGGTACTTTCTCTTGGCTCCGCCGCATGAACCGAGCAGCCCGAGGGAGCAGCAAGGCGATGATGGCGGAAGCACAGTTGGGGAAAGCTGCCAAAAGACGGATCCTCATTGTCGAGGATCATGCGATGCTCGCAGAGGCGCTCGCGCTCGGCTTGAGCACGTCTGGAGAGGCTCTAGAGTGCACTGTTGCCGACCTGGCCGGACCGAAGAGTGTGGTCGAACAGGCCCGCGATCTCGGTCCGAACCTTGTCCTGCTTGATCTCGACCTCGGAGAGTATGACGGCCTTGATCTGGTGGGTGATCTCCGCTCGGGCGGAGCACGAGTACTGCTCGTCACAGGCTGCCATGACGAAGGTCGCCTGGCCGCGGCTCTCTCGCTTGGTACCGAGGGCTGGGTCAACAAGGATGAGCGCTTCGAGCTGTTGATACACCAGGTGCTGGCCGTCCTGGCCGGCCGGCCACTACTGCCCGTTGCGCAGCAAAGCGAGCTTGCTAGTCTCGGGAGAGAATATCTCAATGACTTACGGGACCGCAGGGAGCACTTGGGACGCCTCACACCGCGTGAGAGGGAGGTCCTGATGGCATTGGAGCTGGGGAAGAGCGCGCAGGAAATAAGGGCGGAGCTGTTCCTGTCACTGGCGACTGTTCGCAGCCACATTCGCGCTATCCTCGCAAAGCTGGATGTGACTTCTCAGCTTGCCGCGGTCGCCGTTGCGCGGAGCTATGGTCTGTCAAGCGAGAGAAGAAGTTCGCCCGCCGCCTAGTCGAGGGCAGGACCATGACCTTAAGAGGACGCTCGCCTTAAGAGGACCTCCCGGAAAGTGCCTCATAGGCCAAAGCGGCGCGAATGGCATCGACGGGGTCACCACGGAGCGGCTTTGTCGCTTCGGGACCCGTCGGGAGCTCGACGTGAACACTGAGTCCCTGGCCACCGGGTGGGGCAGTACTGTCAGTCGGCAGCAAATAGACGGTGCCGCCTTCGGCCGAGAGCATCTCGGAGCACTGAGAGAGGCCGAGACCGCTTCCGGGACGGCCAGCTGCCTGCGCGCCGCGCCATCCTCGCTGGAGCGCACGAGCCCGATCGGCGTCGCTGAGGCCCTGCCCATGATCTGAGACGACTATCTCTACAACGTCACCGTCTCGCCGCGCGGCGAGGCGAGCAGTGACCCAGACGCTTGAAGAGGAGGAATGGACCGCTGCGTTCTCCAAGATGTTGTTCACGACCACCGCGACCCGGTCCGGGTGGCCATAAGCCTCGAGGTTGCCCGCGGCGTGGAGCCGCACGGTCGGCGAGCCGTCCTGCCTGAGGTCGACCAGGGCGCTGAGGATCCGTGTCACGTCGTAGCGGCGTGCTGGCCCATCCTGGCCGAGCAGCGATGTGCGCAACCAGTCGATCTGGTCGCGCACAGCTGCGGTCAGGCGGTCCACCGTGTCGGCAGGAAGCCGGTCTCGTCCGCGTTGGAGGCTGAGAAGAGTTCCGTCGACGGCGCTCAGGGCGTTGCTCATGTCGTGTTCCTGGCCCTGGCGGACCTTCTGCCAAAGGGCGAGCTGGGTTTCGGCTTCCTCCCATCGGCGCCGGCCGCGCGTGTCGTGGCGGACTACGACGTGAATCGCCGCCCGCAGGTCGCCTGCGACGGCTGTCAGGAGGGCGATTGCACCTGCGAGCAGCACGAGAGCCGGGAGTCCTGTCCACGTCTCTCCTTGGTTTGCGTAGCTCACGGTTGCCATCACACAGGTGAGGGCAGCTCCGAGCACAAGTGTCCCGGTCGCGACGAACAGGAGGCGTCCCTGGCGGATACCTTTGCCCAGTAGGAGTCCCGCGGTCGCGAGGCAAGCCAGGGATTCGACGATTCCGATGGGATGAACTGCGCCAATGCTGCCGGTAACAAGCAGTCTGGCTGGCGAGAAGGCGAGCGGGACCGCAAGGAACAAGGGCAGCGCCGCCACCATGAGAGCCCTGCTCGGGCGGAGACCGGCCCGGACCTCTGGGCTGCGGGCGTCGTGGAGCGCGACGGCCAGCACCGATACCACCGTGAGGGCCCGGAGGGCGAGGATGTAGGTCGGTTCGGGAGCTCCGATGTAGGTGGCGGCCGAGGCCACGAACAGCCCGAGCAGCAGGGCAGCGACCGCCAGTGACGCGGCTGCCACTTCGCCGACAAGGCGCCACCGGAGCATCAAGAGGAGAGAAGCAGCTACAAGGCTCACAAAAGAGGTGTCGGCAATGCCGGTGATCCAGTCGTGCAGTTCTAGCGCGCCAGATGGGACGAGCGCCAGGATTCCGACCCCGACAAGAGGGGCTCCGACGAGGCCGAGAGCGAGGAGTGCCACCGATCGCCGATCGTTGACCAGCACGCCCCGGCCGACTACCCCGCGCCGATCGGGTCCTCGATAAGACTCCGACGGCTGTGAGGGCGCGCCAGCTTCAGATAGTCGCGTAGCCCAGTTGACCTTCACCGCAACCCGCCGCCATGTGACACCACTCCCGTGGCGAGCAAAGGACCGCCTGGTTCCCTGCTCTTCTCGCCGGACGAGATCATGGCGCAACGG
>CAZAMA010000151.1:0-7060 GCA_964485645.1 uncultured Acidimicrobiaceae bacterium
CGATGTTCGGAGCGGTCACGTACCTGCCGGTGTTCTTCCAGATCGTCCGTGGCGAGTCCCCGACGATTTCGGGTCTGCAGCTGCTGCCGCTCCTGGTCGGGATGGTGATCTTCTCCACCGGGTCGGGTTTCGTGATCTCGAAGACCGGTCGCTACCGCGTGTTCCCCGTAGTCGGGACTGCGCTGATTGCCGTCGGACTGCTCCTTCTCTCCCGGATGGACATCGCCACGAGCTCGACTCTCGCGGCCCTCTACATGTTCGTCCTCGGCGTCGGGCTCGGCTGTGTGATGCAGGTCCTCGTCCTCATAGTCCAGAACGCGGTGCCCTACAGCGAGCTCGGTGTCGCGACCTCGGGAGCAACTTTCTTCCGCTCGATCGGCGGATCCTTTGGCACCGCGATATTCGGAGCGATCTTCTCGAACGTCCTTGTCGGCGAGCTCGTCAAGCACGTCGGGAATGCGAAGCTGCCGAGCGGGGTGACGAGTGCGAGCATCACCCCGGCGATACTGGACAGCCTGCCTCGGGCGGTCCACCATGGCATCGCGGTCGCTTATGCCCAGTCGATCCAGACGGTCTTTCTCGTGGCAGCACCTATAGCCGTCGTCGCATTCGTCGCTTCCTGGCTGATCCCCCATGTCGAGCTGCGGCGGGGCGTGAGCACCCCTGTGCCACCAGCAGATCCCGACCTCGTACCAGCTGGCCTCGACCTGGCGCACGGTGACGCTTCGATGGCCCCGGCGACTCAGGCAACGGCCAGCTGAACCGTCTTTCGTCCCACAACCAGAAAGAGATCCCTCCGTGACACGGTTCTTCACCGGCCTTGGCCGGTTCGTCGTCCGCTTCCGCATCCTCATCGTCGTGCTCTGGGTCGTCGTCCTCGTCGTCTCGACCAAAGCTCTTCCCTCCCTAAGCAGCGAGGTGAACAACGACAACAGCCAGTTCCTCCCGGCCAGCGCGCCGAGCTCGAAGGCGGCCAGCCTCGCGACGCCGATACTTGGCAACGCGCACACCGAGAGCGAGATCATCGCCGTCGGCCTCGACAAGTCCGGCCCCTTGAGCTCCGCGGACCAGGCGGCCCTCGCACGTGAGGTCGTAGTCGCACGCCAGGTTCCGCGCGTGATCTCGGCAAGGGAGCTCGCGGTCTCCCACGACGGCCGCGCGGCTGAGCTCGTAATCGACGTCCAGGTGAACCAAGCCGACATCACCGCGCAGACGACCGTCATCGACAACCTCCAAGCCACCTTCGCGAAGATCGCCGCGCCCCCGAGCCTGGAGGTCCGCCTCGCGGGCCCGATTGCTACGAACGTCGCGAACCAGTCCAGCTCCGCCAAAGCGGGCAACGAGACCCAGAGCCTCTCCTTCATCTTCATCATCATCTTGCTTCTCGTGATATTCCGGTCCCTCCTCGCGCCGCTTATCACCCTTCTCCCGCCTGCGTTTGCGCTCGGAATCTCGACGCGCTTCATCGGGGGCCTCGGCGCGAACGGCCTCAAGATCTCCGAGATCACCGAGCTGCTCCTCATCGTGCTGCTGCTCGGCGCCGGCACCGACTACGGCCTGTTCCTCGTCTTCAGGGTCCGCGAGGAGATCCGTCGCGGCCTCGATGCCAGGTCAGCGGTCGATCACGCTCTCGTGCGCGTTGGTGAGTCGATCAGCGCTTCCGCGGGCACCGTGATAATCGCCCTGCTGACGCTCCTCACCGCCAGCTTCGGCATCTACAAGGACCTCGGGCTTCCCCTTGCGCTCGGCGTCGCGGTGATGCTCCTCGCGGGGCTCACCCTGCTGCCGGCGCTCCTCGCGATCTTCGGGAACGCGGTGTTCTGGCCGTCGAAACTCACCTCTGATGCCAATCGTGCCGGTGCCTGGGGCCGGGTCGCCACGGGACTCGTCCGCCGTCCGGCGCGGACCCTCGGGATCGGGCTCGTGGTGTTCGCCGCCCTTGCGGTATCCGCGCTCGGGTTTCGGTCGGGTGGTTTTGGGGGCGCTCTCAATGCCCCCCCGGGCACCGACGCCGCGGCGGGCAATGCCATATTGGCCCAGCACTTCCCGCAGTCGAGCTCCAATCCGGCGAACCTCGTGTTCGCCTACGCCCAGCCGGTGTGGGACAGGCCGGCCGCCGTCGTCACCGCCGAGACCGCCCTCAGGTCGTCCGGCCAGTTCCGCCAGCTCGCGGGACCGCTCGACCCGAACGGCACCGTGCTCGCCCCCGCCCTGTACGCGAAGCTCCATAGTGAGCTCGGACCGCCGCGCGCGCTGAAGCCGATCGAGCCGGCGGCTCTGCGGATCCCAGTCGCTCAGTACAACGCGTACCGCTCGACGGCGCTGTTCGTCAGCCCCGACGGCCGGACGATACAGTTCGAGGCGACGCTCGTCGCCGGTGGCCAGCAGACGACGACGGCTCTCGACGCGACCCCGCATATCCGCACCGTGGTGTCGATCGCAGCCGCTCGATCGGGGGCCCGGGCCGACGGTGTCGCCGGCGAGGCGGCGGCGCTCTATGACGTGAGCAGCTCCTCCAACCACGACCTCATCCACATCATCCCCATCGCCATCCTCGCGATCGCGGTCCTGCTGGCCCTCGTGCTGCGCAGTGTCGTGGCACCCCTCTACCTGATCGTGAGCGTCGCCCTTTCCTACCTCGCGGCGCTCGGGGTGTCGACGATCCTGTTCATCGACATAGGCGGGAGCGCGGGTCTGACCTTCATCCTGCCGTTCCTCATGTTTATCTTCCTCTTAGCCTTGGGCGAGGACTACAACATCCTCGTCATGACCCGGATACGGGAGGAGGCACACGTCCGCTCCCTCCGGGACGCGGTCGTCCATGCCGTCAGCCGGACCGGACCTACCGTCAGCTCGGCGGGGTTGGTGCTGGCGGGTACCTTCGGTGTGCTGGCCCTTAGTGCAGGGAGCGGCCCGAGCAGCGGGCAGGTCCGAGACATCGGCGCCGGGATCGCTATCGGGATCTTGATGGACACCTTCCTCGTGCGAACGCTGCTCGTGCCCTCGACTGTGGCGCTGCTCGGCCGGTGGAACTGGTGGCCCGCGAAGGTCGGTGTCGACGGAGCTCCCTTGAGTGGGGAGGGCCCAGACGAAGGCGGCGACGGCACCGGAGACGACCTCGAAAAGGGGGTCGAGCTGGCACCGCTCGACTGAGCCGCGCCTCGGCCGGCCGAGCCTGTCAGCGAGCGGCGCCGCGCAGGCCGAGTGGTTCCACCAAGCGGAAATGGCGGAGTCTCCGGCGGACGAGGAACGGCAGCAGCAGGCGCGCCGTGGCTCCCGGCACTGCGGTGACAAGGCCGTCTCGCCTGAGGTGACGCGCAGTCGACCGGGCGAGGGTCGCTTCGCTCTGCACCACGAACCCGACCAGGAAACGCAGCTCGTGCCAAGCCCTTACCTCCCTTTGGCGGTAGGGCGAGAGCCCGGAGATCGGCAGCTCCCGATCGAGCATGGCGCGCATGGTGTCGTGCACGCGCCGCCCGTTCTTCGAGTAGCTGGCCGGGCTGTCCCGGTAGCGGACGAGCCGCCCGTCCAGCTTGAGGATCGTGCCATGCCGAGCGCACCTGAGCCAGAGATCCCAGTCCTCCACGCCGTCCAGCGCCGGATCGAAACCCCCGAGCCTGCGCACGGTATCTGTACGGGCGAGCACGGTCGAGGTCTGGAAACGGTTCAGCAGCAGGAGGTCGAGAGACGAGATCCGCCGCGAGCGCTCCGTGGCCAGGACTTGCGGCGCGGACCCGTCGAACGCCCCCCAGTTGCAGGCGACTATGACGGCGTCCAAGTGCTGCTCGGCGACGGCGAGCTGGAGGCGGAGCCGGTCCGGCTCCCAGATGTCGTCGGCGTCAAGAAACGCCACCCAGTCGCTGCGCACAACCTCGAGTGCCCTGTTACGCGCGCCCGCCGGCCCCGTGTTGGCTTGCCTTATGAGCGTCACCTCGGGAAACCTGCTCGCGACGATGTCGGCGGTACCGTCGCTCGAGCCGTCGTCGACCACGATCACTTCGTCCGGCAGGCTCATCTGGGCCCGGACCGACTGCAGCGCTTCGGCGATCGTCGCCGCGCTGTCGTGGGCCGGTACGACGACGCTGACGCTTGTGGAGAGGGTCGGCTCGCGCTCGAGCGTCACCGGAGCCCTTGGTCTGCGCAGGTGGCCAGCGGTTCGTATCCGAGCGCGGCGAGCGAGCTGCGAGCCGCCTCCCGGTCATCGAGGAGGATCAGCGTCTCTCCCTCGTGTTGGGTCGACTCGTGTCCGCGCCCCGTGATGAGCACGACGTCGCCCGGCTGTGAGCGCGCGATGGCCCTGTTGATGGCCAGCCTGCGATCCGGCTCGACGAACACACCACAGGAGACCTGCGCGAGGGTGCCCAGCCTCACCTCCTCGATGATGGCGAGGGAGCTCTCCGGTCCCGAGCTGTCGGTAGTGAGGAAGACCTCGTCCGCGGCTGCCGCGGCTCGCCCGAGATCCTGACGTTTCGTCCGGTCGCGGCCACCTCTGGCCCCGAGGACGAGCCGAAGCTTGCCGCCGCCGGGGGCGAGTCGCCGGCTTGTCGCCAGGCGTTCGGCGAGCGCGTCGGCGGTGTGGGCGTAGTCGACGACGACAAGGAAGGGCTGCGTGCCTTCGATGACTTGGAAGCGGCCTGGGACGGGCGGGATCGAGGCGATGTTGCGACTCGCGACACCAGGGTCGCTCCCGAGCACCACGGCCGCGAGGTAGGCGGCTGCGATGTTCGCTGCGTTGCACTCACCGACGACGGGCGCCCATAGGTCTGTGTCGATACCGGCTCCGTGCAGCGACACGGTCGTGCCGCGAAGATCGCTGGAGCCCAGCTCGACTCGCACGTCTGCATCCGTGCTCTGGCCGAAGGTCACTGCCGGAATCGAGATCTGGTGGGCCAGCCGGCGTCCCCACGCGTCGTCCAGGCATACGAGCGCTCGAGCACAGCGAGACGGGTCGAAGAGCTGAGCCTTGGTTGCGTAGTACTGCTCGATCGTGCCGTGGTAGTCGAGATGCTCGGAGCCAAGGTTCATGAATACTCCGAGGCTGAACCAGGTGCCGTCGACGCGACGCTGCTCCAGCCCGTGCGAGGAGACCTCCATCACCGCGTAGCTCATTCCGGCTCCGAGCATCTCGGAGAGCATCCGCTGCAGGTCGGGAGCTGGTGGAGTAGTGAGTATCGAGGGCCTCTTGGTTCGGCCGGTGCGAGTCTCGACAGTGCCGATCAGTCCCGCGGGTACCGAGTCGGTGCTCAGGGCGGCGTTGGCTAGATAGGCGGTCGTCGTCTTCCCGTTCGTGCCGGTAATGCCCACGACGGTGAGGAGCCGGGAAGGGTGGTCGTGCACCGCAGACGCGAGCGGTCCGATGGCCTGGCGCACCGACGGCACGATGAGCTGCGGCACGGGGAGGTCGACCATGTGGTCGACGACGAGGCCCGCGGCGCCGGCTGCGACGGCGTGCGGGGCGAAGTCGTGACCGTCTCGCTCTCCTCGCACGGCGCAAAATAGCCAGCCGCTCTGCACCTGGCGGCTGTCGTGAGTCAGGTCGACCACATGGCAGTCCCCGACCGAGTAAGCCCCGTCAATGGATCGCGCGAGCTGGCCCAGCGACAGGCCCATCTAGCTAGCTGTCGGCGTCTTGCGCCGGCGGGCTGGAGGTGGGGGAGGCCCGTCTAGCCTCCTCGCACGTGTCTCCGGTGTCACGGGCTCTGAGTATGTTCGGTTGGCCGGCTGTGCCCGACTCACCGAACGCTGTCTTGGGTGGCTCTTTGCCGTTTCTTTGCGAACGCCGCAGCATAGCGAGTCGACTCTGTGATGGCCCGGGAGCTGCCGGTGATGGCCAGGGAGCTGCCGGTGATCGTGAGCTCGGAGTTGGGCGCCTGGGGCGAGCCGTGCTATAGGTCCTCCCATGGCAATCTCAAACATAGAGGGCATCACGCTCGTTGTCGGCGTCACTTCGATGGAGGAGGCACTGAGCTTTTACGGGGGTCTCTTCGGCCGCGCTCCGGACTTTATCCTCGCGGACGACTTCCAGGAGTATCAGGTGGTGCCGAACATGTGGTACCAGCTCACGACACGGGTCTCGCCTGGTAAGGGTCGCCGCGTTCGCTTCGGCGTGGGCGACATCTCCTCGGAGCGTCGCGCCCTCCTCAGCCAGGGAATCGACGTGAGCGAGATAACAGGTGAGCCGGGAGTCGTTGCCTGGTGCCAGTTCAGCGATCCGTTCGGCAATCGGCTCGGCTACTTCCAGGACCTCGCCGTGCACCCAGATCCTGGTCTCCTCCCAGGTGGCGGAGCCTGATCGCCGAAAGGCCCTCAGCTGGAGGCTCCACTCTCGGGGAGCCTGGCGGGAGGTGCCGGGTGGCAGTGTTCGAGACCAGCGACTTCGACTGCAAGGACGGGCACGCTTCGGGCATCTCTATATCTACCAGCGGGATGGGCCCGTGGGTTTCCAAGGAGACGAGTCACGTGAAGTTCATATGGTGCCTGTTGGCGGGATCCGCAGCTCTGGCCGTTGTTTCGCTGTTTCCAAGCGCGACCGCATCGGCTGCTGTCCGGCCCCACCGCCAGCCCGTCGCGGTGCTCTCGTGTGCAGGGCACCGGCTGGATAAGCCCGGCAAGTACGTGATGAGCTGCGGTGACGGCAATGCGTGGTGGACGGGCGTGAAGTGGTCGTCGTTCGGTACGGCTACCGCACGCGGCATAGGAGACCTCCACCAGAACAACTGCGTTCCGAACTGCGCTGGGGGACGGTTCGTCACCTTCCATGCGACTGTCAAGCTCCATGACGTCGTTGCTACGAGGAAGTACGGGCGCCTCTACGCCAAGGCCACTTTCAGCTACCGCTCGAAGGACAAGGCGCAGACAGAGACTTTCTACCTGGCGACCTGACGGCCGAGCCGGCCGAGCCGGCCGAGCGTGGCCATCGGCAGCGCGGTGAGTACCCCCTCACCGCGCTGCCGTCGTTAGCACCGTCGAGACTGGTCTAACTGGCTAACTGGCTAACTGGCTAACTGGCTAACTGGCAGCAAGGCGGCAGTAGGGCTCGGCAAGTGAGAGGCTGGGGTTG
>CAZAMA010000152.1:0-6903 GCA_964485645.1 uncultured Acidimicrobiaceae bacterium
GGTCGCCTGACCTTCGGCAGTGACAACGTCGCCGCTGTGCGTGACGCGGAGTTCGTCTTCCTGTGCGTGCCGACGCCGCAGAGCGAGTCCGGTCGGGCGGACATGGCCTACATCAACGCCGCAGCATCGGAGATCGGTCCGCACCTGCTCCCTGGTGCCGTCGTGGTCAACAAGTCGACGGTGCCCGTGGGCTCGACCAAGGTGGTCGAAGCCGCTCTCGGGCGCTCGGACGTCGCCGTCGTGTCCAACCCGGAGTTCCTCCGGGAGGGCTCGGCCGTGCACGACTTCCTCCACCCGGATCGGATCGTCATCGGCGCCGACGACGAGGCGACTGCCGTCAAGGTGGCAGGACTGTTCCTGCGGACCCGCGCCCCGGTGGTGCTGACCGATCCTGCGAGCGCCGAGACGATCAAGTACGCCTCCAATGCCTACCTCGCGACGAAGATCAGCTTCGTCAACGCGATCGCTGCGCTGTGCGAGGCAGCGGGTGCAGACGTGCGTGCCGTGACGGCCGGCATGGGGCTCGATCCGCGGATCGGGGCGGAGTTCCTCCGACCTGGGCCCGGCTGGGGAGGGTCGTGCTTCCCGAAGGACACCCATGCGCTCGTCCGCATCGCCGAGGACGTCGGCTACGACTTCAAGCTCCTGAAGGGAGCGATCGAGGCCAACGACGAGCAGTACGCTCTCGTCGTGTCCAAGGTGAGGCGTCTTGCTGGCGGGTCGCTCGCGGGCAAGACGGTGGCACTCTGGGGGCTCACGTTCAAGGCCGGCACGGACGACGTGCGGTCGTCGCCGGCGGTCGACATCGCCCACCGGATCGTCGCCGAGGGTGCCACGGTGCGGGCGTTCGATCCGACCGTCAGCTCGTCGTTGGACGGGTTCGACGTCTGTCCGACGGCTCTCGATGCATGCACGGGGGCAGACGTCCTGCTCGTCGCGACGGAGTGGAACCAGTTCCGGTCCGAGGACTTCGAGGCAGTCGGCCGGGCGATGTCGCAGCGCTGTGTCGTCGACGGCCGCAACCTCCTCGAGCGGGACATGGTCGTCCGGGCCGGCTTCACCTACGAGGGCATCGGGATCGCGTGAGCAGGATCGTCGTCACCGGGGCGGCCGGCTTCCTCGGGTCCCACCTCTGCGATCGGCTGCTCGGCCGCGGCGACGAGGTCGTCGGCATCGACGACCTCTCCACGGGTCAGCTGGACAACCTCGACGCTGCTCGATCGACGGGCGCGTTCACCTTCGTCCGCCAGGACGTGTGCGAGCCCCTCGACGTCGAGGGCCACGTCGACGCCGTCGTCCATATGGCGAGCCCTGCGTCGCCTCCCGAGTACCTCCGGCTGCCGATCGAGACGCTCCGCGTCGGGAGTCGTGGTACGGAGATGGCTATCGCGCTCGCTGCCCGCTCGGACGCCCGCTTCGTCGTCTCCTCGACGAGCGAGGTCTACGGCGAGCCGCTCGTGCACCCGCAGGACGAGAGCTACTGGGGCAACGTCAACCCGATCGGTCCCCGCAGCGTCTACGACGAGGCGAAGCGGTTCATGGAGGCACTCACAGCGGCACATGCCCGTACCCATGGGTTGCGTGCGGGCATCGCGCGCATCTTCAACACCTACGGCCCGCGCCTTCGCCCGAGCGACGGCAGGGTCGTCTCGAACTTCGTCGTCCAGGCGCTCGCGGGCGAGCCGCTCACGATCTACGGCGACGGATCGCAGACCCGCAGCTTCTGCTACGTCGACGACCTCGTCTCCGGGCTCGTGAGCCTCGTCGACGCCGACGTCCTCGGTCCCGTCAACCTCGGCAACCCGACCGAGGTGACGGTCGCAGAGCTCGCACAGCAGGTCGTCGAGCTCACAGGCTCCACGTCGACGATCGAGCGACATCCGCTGCCGGCCGACGACCCGACGCGTCGTCGCCCGGACATCACCCGCGCCCGTGAGCTCCTCGGCTGGGCGCCCGCCGTCGAGCTCGCAGAGGGCCTGCGTCGGACCGTCGAGTGGTTCCGCGTGTGAGCCACGGCGGGGCTGGAGCCGGCGTAGACGGCGCTCGTCCGTCAGCGGCATCGGATGGCCTCGCGGACGTCGGCATCGAGGTGGTCGTCGTTGCCTACGGTCCACCCGACCTGCTCGATCGCGCCCTCGGGCCGCTCGAGCGGCGCTACCGCGTCACCGTCGTCGACAACTCGTCGTCACCCGAGACGCGTGCGGTCGTCGAGCGTCACGGGGCGCGCTACGTCGACCCAGGCGAGAACCTGGGCTTCGCCCGGGCGGTCAACCTCGCGCTCCGCTCACGGTCGGCAGGCGCCGACGTGCTGTTGCTCAACCCTGACGCGAGCATCGCACCAGCCGGCATCGAGCAGCTCCGATCCGTGCTTCGGGGCGACACGTCGGCAGCCTGCGTGGCGCCCTCCCAGCACGCACCCGGCTCGAGCAGGGCTGACCAGGTGTGCTGGCCCTTTCCGAGCCCGACACGCGCGTGGGTCGAGGCCGTGGGTTGTGCACGCTTCCAGTCGGGCTGGGACTTCGTCATCGGCTCTGTGCTCCTACTGCGATCGGAGGCGATCGACGACGTCGGCGAGCTCGACGAGGGCTTCTTCCTCTACGCGGAGGAGACCGACTGGCAGTTGCGAGCGACGCGACGGGGCTGGACGATCCTCTTCGCAGGGGAGGTCGAGGCCGAGCACGTGGGAGGCGGGACCGGGGGAGACCCGACCGCCCGTGCGGTGCGCTTCCACGCATCCCAGGAACGCTTCGTCCGCAAGTGGTACGGCAACGAAGGCTGGCAGCTGTACCGCGCCGCGCAGCTGGTGGGGGCAACCTTGCGCGCGGTGCTGCGCCGCGGCGAGGCAGGTGCAGCCGACCGCCTGCGCGTGCGCCTCTACCTGCGCGGGCCGGCTGCCGCGCTCGCGGCACGTGGAGGTGAGCCGCCGCCACCCGCGCTCTCACCTGGCCGGGGGGAGAAGGCGGCTGCTGCAGCAGCGGCGGCGCGGCCGCTGCGAGTCGTCCATGTGGTGTGCACGGACGCGTTTGCAGGCGTCGAACGGTACGTCGTCACGGTAGCGACGGGCCTCGCGGCTCGGGGCTGCGAGGTGGTCGTCGTCGGTGGCCATCCAGAGCAGATGCCGAGCGAGCTGACGCCGGCCGGAGTGCAGTGGTATCCGGCGGCGTCGGTCGGAGCGGCGACCGCGCGCCTTTGCCTGCTCGGGCGTGCGGACCTGGTGCACACCCACATGTCCGACGCGGAGATGGCTGCGACCTTGTCGCTGCCGGTGACGCGTGCGACCGTCGTCACGACCCGTCACTTCGCGCGGCGACGTGGCTCGTCTCCGTTTGCACGTGCACTCGGGGTCCTTGCACCGCATGTCGTCGGCGAGCAGCTCGCCATCAGCCGCTTCGTCGCCGAGTCGATCGACGGTCGCTCGGTGGTCGTCGTTCCCGGCGTGCCGGACGTCGACGATCCTGCGCGGCCAGAGGGGCGAGAGCTCGTCGTGCTCATGGTCCAGCGCCTTGCAGAGGAGAAGATGACCGAGGTCGGGATCGAGGCCTTCGTCCGCTCGGGTCTCGGGACGAGGGGATGGCGCCTCGAGATCGCGGGCAGCGGGCCGGCAGAAGCGGACCTTCGCACACTCGCCAGCACGCTTGGCCTCGAGGAATCCAGCGTGTTTCTCGGACAGCGCTTCGACGTCGGCGCTCTCTACCGGCGAGCTGGGATCTTCCTCGCGACCCGTCCGGACGAGCCCTACGGCCTCTCCGTCGTGGAGGCGATGTCGCACGGCACTCCCGTCGTCGCAGCTCGCGGCGGCGGCCACGTCGAGACGATTGGGCTAGCGAGTGAGCCGGCCTTGTTCTCTCCGGGAGACCCCGACGACGCAGCGCGCTTACTTTGCAAGCTCGCCGGCGACGAGGATCGCCGAGCTCGCTACGGAGCCGAGCTGCGAGCACTTCAACGAGAGCGCTTCAGCACGTCGAGCCAGGTCGACGAGACCCTTGCTGTCTACCGGCGAGTGACAGCGTGACGGCGCCAGGAGAGGCGAGCCCTGTGCTGCGCGAGCTCGTCGTCTGCTCGCTCGAACCGTGGGACGAGGTCTGGCGGCGGAACCAGCTCCTCGTCTCGAAACTGCTGGACCTCGAGCCACACCTGCGGGTTCTTTTCGTAGCGCCAGCAGTGGACGCGCGGTTCGAGCTCGTCGCGCACCACTCTCTCCGGCGCGGGCGAGGGCTCACGACGTCGACGGCGACCACGTGGAACGGACGCCTCACGACGTACGGGCCGACGAAATGGCTGCCTCGTACGGCGGGTGCCGCTGCAGATCGCTTACTCGCACGATCCGTCGAGCGCGCCACCCGTGCAGTCGGTTTCGAGCGCCCGCTGCTGTGGATCAACAACCTCCAGCTCGCGTCACTGGTCGAGCGCACAGGTTGGCCAACGCTATATGACATCACTGATGATTGGCTTCTGGCTAGCTGTACTGAGCGCGAACGTCTCCGACGACTGCGGGATGAGGCAACGTTGATGGCCTGCGCCCAGGAGGTGGTTGTCTGTTCGCCTAGTCTCGTCGACGCGAAGGGACGCTTCCGGTCTGTGACCTTGATAAGCAACGGTGTCGACGTAGACTGGATTCGCTCGCCCAGGTCTCGTCCGGCCGACATGCCACCGGGTCCGGTTGCCTGTTACGTCGGCACATTGCACGATGACCGGCTGGACGTCGACCTGTGTGTCGAGACTGGCGTGCAGCTCGAAGGAAAGGGAACCTTGCTATTCGTCGGGCCGGACCATCTGAGTGACGCGTCGCGCCGACGACTCACCGCCAAAGCCAATATCGTGCTACTCGGTGCGAGATCACACGATGCCGTTCCTGGCTATTTGCAGCATGCCGACGTGCTCGTAGTTCCCCACCGGCGTACCCCCTTCACCGAGAGCCTGGATCCAATTAAAGCCTACGAATATCGAGCCGTCGGACGACCAATCGTCACGACGTCGGTGGCAGGCTTTCGCGAATTGGGCAGTCCGGTCGTCGTCGCAGACGGAGCCTCATTTGCCGACGCCGTGCTCGCATCGGTGCGCGGTCAGCCCCAGCCTCCCTCGTTGCTCAAGCTCCCAGACGACCTTCCCGCCTGGGACATACTGGCTCAGCAGATGCGGGACGTTCTCGTGCGACTCAGTTGTCAAGGTGCTTCGCTGCGAATGTAGAATCTTGATCGATGATAGAAGACGGAACACAAATAGATCACGTTGTAATCATCGCCAGCTTGGGGCGCCCGCTGGTACTTGGTGAGACTCTCCAGGGCCTCGAGAGACAAACGCGCCTACCTGAAACTATCGTGCTTAGTGTTACGAGCGACGCCGACTTGCCAGCCCGATCGACTCTTGCGCCGAATGTGCGCGTGGTGCAGTCAGAGCGGGGACTTACCGTACAGCGTAACGCGGCATTCGCGAGTTTGAGTAGCCGTCCGGACTTCGTAACGTATCTCGACGACGACATCGAACTTCGAGCGGATTATTGTTCGAAAGTTGTCGGCTTTATGGCCAGCCATCCTGAAGTCGCGCTCATGACTGGCATGGTTGTCGCTGACGGTATCCATCTCGGTGAGATCGATCGCGAGAGGGCTCGTAGGTTGCTCGACACCGGGATCGGGCGCGAGGAGGTGATGCCGACCCGAAGCGCTTACGGCTGCAACATGACAGCACGAGGTGACGTCGCAGCGCGCGAGCCATTCGACGAGCGGATGCGACTGTACGCATGGCAGGAAGACACTGACTTCTCGGTACGATGCGCCCGATATGGAAGTGTCGTTCACTACAAGGGCGCCCTGGCCGTGCATATGGCTGTTGGCGCGGGCCGGATTCGCGGAACGGAGTTCGGCTTTGCTCAGATCGTGAACCCGTATTATATGTGGCGCAAGGGCACGAAGACCACAAGGGAGTTGCTTCGAGAATCCTCTCACCATCTTATGGGAAATCTATGGAACTTCCGCAAGTCAGATCGTCCTGATCGTCGTGGACGTCTTGCGGGGAACTTTTTCGGCATTCGCGAGATAGTTGTCCATGGAGGTCGGCCCGAGGCGATCGAGCAGCTACGGCGACGCCCAACAAGATGACTCTTGGGCGTCCTGTCCGCGCGTCGCACTCATCTTTCACGCTCGCGAACGGTCGCCGGTAGGGATCTATCGGAAGGATCAAAAAGTTCGAAAGGGCTTTCCATTTCAGTACAGTAGACTCGTGAGGTGCCGAGAGGGTCGTCAGTGGCGGGCAGGGAGTACCCGCCCTCGTATGGCGACCTGCTGAGTTGGTTTTCCGATGACGGCGCGTGCCTGGACTACCTCGACTGGCTGCGGTGGCCCGATGGCTTCTCCTGCCCACACTGTGCTGAGGTGGTCGGCTGGCGGCTCGGTGACGGTCGTTGGTCCTGCGGCGGCTGCGCAAGGCGAGTCTCGGCGACCGCCGGCACGATCTTGCACGGCACCCGTACGCCGCTTACCGTCTGGTTCGCTGCCGCCTGGCACCTCACGAGCCAGAAGGACGGGATCTCCGCTCTCGGGCTCAAGCGGGAGCTCGGCATCGGCTCGGAACAGACGGCGTGGACCATGCTCCATCGCTATCGCAGCGCGATGATCCGACCCGGTCGGGACCGGCTCTCTGGCGGCGTCGAGGTCGATGAGACCGTCCTCGGTTGATGGCGCCGGAGGTTTTCGTACACCCATTCCGGTCGAATCCGTACACCCGTTCCGGAGTTTTCGTACACCTGGGCAGGAGGCCGCGTAGCGCTGGCGTGAGGTGAGGGCATCGGCGTCTTGACTTGGACCGTCGACCACGACCGTTCAAGGAGGCGCCGATGCCCCGGCCCCATATCAGCATCCCTCTCTGTCAGACTGGTACTTGCCACCCCGTTGGGGTTGAAACCATGAG
>CAZAMA010000153.1:0-6855 GCA_964485645.1 uncultured Acidimicrobiaceae bacterium
CCGGTCGCTACCCGGGTGACTACGGCCCTCCGGTAGCGAGCAGCGCGTCGCGTGCTCACCAGGCGTCACCGAAGGCACCGAAGGCACCGAAGGCACCGAAGGCACCGAAGGCACCGAGGTGGTCCTCCCATGACGTGTGGACCTCGGTGCGGTGCGCGTGATGGGTGACGTGTGCGGCGACGCAGATGAGCTCTCGTCGCAGCCGCTTGGCGTGGGCGCGGCCGTTCGCCTTGTCGTGGCCGCTCAGCGCCTGGGGCCACGACGAGATGTACAAGGCGAGCAGCGCCACCCACGTCTACATTGCGTTCACCGCCTCGTACCCCGAGGGCACGTGGCGCAGCGCCATGCCGAGCTTGGAGTCCTTGGTGGACTCCTCGATCCGGGCGCGCCGGTGGAACCATGCCTCGATGTCGACGATGTCGCCGTCGAGGTTGGTGATGACGAAGCTGTACGCGTAGGCGAACGCGACGTGGCCCGCGCACAGGAGGCTGAGCTGTTCAGGGTCGATGGTGCGACGCCTCCGGCTGCGGGGGTCGGTGCAGAGGTCGCAGGCGTCGACCTTCACCCACCGGCAGATGACCCTCGCACCGTCGGGCCGCCCGGTGGACGAGTAGTCGCATTCGGCCATCTCGGCGTCCATGCGCTTGGCCCGGCGCCAGGCGTGATCAGGGACTTTGCGCTCCGAGCGCCGCAGCGCGTCGGTGCGTTTCACCGTGATGGCGTAGTCGCAACCCAACGAGAGCGCCGACTGGGCGAGGTTGTGGTCGAAGAACCCCGAGTCGGCCCGCACGATCGCGCGCAAGAGCCCTTCGGGCAGCGCTGCGAGGGCACGTTCGAGCAGTGCCGCCGCCTGGGGCCGCGGGTCGCTCCTTCCCGATCCGAAGTTCGTGGCCAGGGCCCAGCCTGGCTCCGCCCACACCGCCGGGTGCGGACGATAGACGCGCTGGCCCTGATAGTTGTAGTTCGAGCCCTCCTTCTTTCGACCATAGACGTCGGTGTCAGTGGGGCCGAGGTCGATCGTCGGGCGCTGCTGGGTGAGCTCGGCTCGTCGTTCGGCGGGCAGCAGCGCGAAGGCCTTCTTTACGAGGGTGGCGTTGGCCCGCTCGACGTGGGCACGCAGCGTCGCGTCGAAGCGCTTCCCGATGGCGATGAACGTGGTCGAAGCCGGCACGCCGGACACCGCCCGCAGTGCCAGCCCGGTTGCGTCCTTGCGCTGGTTGTCGAGATCGCACATGAAATCCCCGCCGGCGAGCATCGTCTCGGCGGCTGCGAGCATCAGGCCCCCGAGCGGCAGGCCACGACGGCGCTTCTTGATCGAGGGGGCTCCTGCGTCGATCGTGGTGGTGATGCCGAGCAACTGGTTGAGCTTGACTACCAGATGCAGGCCAGCCCGGGGGGTGATCCGCCCAGTTCAGACGTCTGGATGGGACCGACCGCCGATGTCCCCCATCGATCAGGGATCGTCCCCCGATGAACCCCACACAGGTCCCATAGTGGATGTATCCACCGCACCGTCCAATGGCTCTGTTCGGCACATGGCGCCCAACCCAACCGCCACGGAGCATTCCGTTTCGAAATCAACTACCTCGATCGGCGCCGCTCCCGACCTTCCGCTCACGGGAGCGGAGAGTGTCGGGGCGTGGTCCCGATCCGCTCGACCGGAGGAAGCTCCCCTCAGAATATCCGTCCTCGTGGTCAGCGCCCACAGTCTCTTTCGTTCCGGACTCGCCCGACTGCTCGAGGAGGATCCACGAATCGAGATTGTCGGAACCTCAGACGGACAGCAGGAGCTCGCGGCACTCTGTGCCGCCACACCGGTCGACGTCGTCGTGTACGACGTCGAGACCCCATCGTGGGACGCGCTCGAAGTGCTCAATACCGTCTTGAGCGGTTCGCCCAAGAGCAGGGTCCTGTTGCTCGCCATCGCTGCTGATTGGACGGTGGTCCCCGCCATGGCATCCGGTGCTGCCGGCTATCTCCTCAAGGACACCGACCCCGAGGCTATGCGGTCTGCAGTCGTTTCGGTCCACCTGGGTGAGAACGTTCTGTGCCGTGAAGCAGCACAATTGCTCATCGCCAGCTCTTCTGGCCGTCGACTAACCCCGAGGGAAGGCGACGTCATGCGCCTGATCGCGCAGGGTGTCGACAATCGCACCATCGCAAAGGAGCTCGACATAGACGAGAAGACAGTGCGCAATTACGTGAGCCGGCTATACCACAAGCTCGCACTGCACAGTAGGACACAGGTCGCCGCCTACGCACTCCACGTGAACGACGACCGCTTCACGTCGGGTTCCGACTAGGACAGCTGCACTCCCGTGAACGAGCAACCCATTGACCTCAAGGCTTCGTTGAACATCCTCTGGCGGCGGCGCGTCCTACTCGTGGCGATGGCGCTCCTGGGCGTATGCGGGGGGACGGCATATTCGGTCCTAAGACCCCCATTGCCGACCGCGGTTGCGTTGGTGCTTCTCCCCCCGAGCAGCACGAGCGTCTCAGGGGCTCCCACCCGTGACATGAAGACCGAGATCGTGCTCGCCACAAGTCGGCCCGTCCTCTCCGAAGCCGGAAGAGCGGTTTCGCCACCCGTCGATGCCACGCAGCTCAAGCACCACGTGGTGGTCACCGCGTTGAGCCAGGACATCTTGCAGGTACAGGTCGGCGCCACGCGTTCCTCCGAAGCCGAGACGCTGGCCAACGCGGTGGCCGCTGACTACATCCACTACGTCGACATCACCGATTCCACGTCCTCTGGGGAAGAGGTCGCCGGACTGCAGAAGCAGTCCGCTCAGCTCAGCAATCAGATTCAGTCGCTTCAGACCCAGATCAATGCGGTCTCTGCCCGTTTGGCCACAGAGAACCCGAACTCCGCCACCGGGCAGAATGACACGACGCTCCTGGCCTCACTCCACAACGAACAGCAGCAGGTCACTCTCGTTCTCGATAACGTCAACAGCCAGATCGTGGCCACTCAGATGGTTGGCGGCGCATCGGCGGCGTCAACCCGCATCCTCCAGCGGGCGACCAGTGTCATCCCTCCATCGCATCTCCGCGACGTAGAGACTGGTGCCATCGGACTGGGGGCCGGACTTCTCCTCGGCATCGTCTTCGTCCTGATGCGAACGAAACGGGACCGCCGTTTGTGGCGTCGCAGCGATCTCGCCCGGGCGATCGGTCTCCCGGTGCTCTTCTCCCTCGAGGCGGACGGCTACCGGAGCGCAGCAGAATGGAGAGGCTTGCTTGGCCACTTCGAACTCTCGTCTGCCGAGGCATGGGCCTTCCGACGGATGCTCCTTCATTTCGGTGTTGGGAATTTAGTTGAGAACGAAACGATCCGTTTGGTCTCGTTCGCGCGAGACCTTCCCGCGCTCTCCGTAGGTCCGCACCTGGCCCTGTACGCCTCAACGCTCGAGATACCGACGACGTTTGAGACGGGAGTTCACGACGCAACCGCGGACCTGCGTGCTGCGCTGGCGACTGACGGCGATCGATGGCAGAACGTCTTCTTCGTCGCGGGCGAGGAGCCGAACCACAACCTCCCGATGTTGCGCAACCGATTGGTGGTTTCCGTATCGGTCGTCGACCGAGAGCGGCCCATATTGGCTCCCGCCTCAGGTCGCACCCTGTTGGTCGTCTCGGCGGGTTTCACCACGGCGCACGCGCTCTCTCGGCTCGCTCTGGCGGCTGCCGATTGTGGCCGCGCCTTGGACGGCATCGTGATCGTGAATCCGGAACCGACAGACCAGACTGTAGGTGGTGTTCACGATGGTAGACCGGGTCACTCACCACTGCAGGGACCACACGGCCGTCGTACAGCACCGGCGATCGCGGGGCGGATGCGATGACTGCGGAGATCGAAGTCCCCCGGGAGTCATGGGTGTTCGACGACGAGTCGTCGCTGGACGTCGATGACCCGATGGTGGAACGTGCCACGACACCCCTGAGTTTGCGCGTCGTGAAGTCTGCTGTGCGTCGACGGTGGCGACTCTGCCTCGCATTCGCGGTCATCGGTGCCGCCGCCGGGGCCGGTCTTCACCTGGTGATTCCCCCGAAGTATGCCGCGTCATCAGATCTGTACATGGCCGAGCCGGCGAACAGCACGCCTGGACAGGCGATCGCCGACGATGTCAGCCTTCTCCAGACCCGCGCCGTAGCCCAGCGGGCGGTGCAGAACCTCCACCTGCACGAGACCGCCACCGCCTTTCTCTCCACCTACACAGGCAGGGTCATCAGTAACTCGATCTTGTCGGTCACGGTCACGGCTCCCACCCCTGCCAGCGCACTGGATCGGACGACGGTCGTCTCCCGCGTCTTCCTCGCCCTTCGGGCCGAGGAGTTCCGTCTCCAGACAAACGTGGTCGTCGACGGGCTTCGTCGACAGATAGCAGCCCTGAACAACCAGATCGGCACCTTGGACAGTTCGATCAATGCTCTCTCGGCGTCCCAGGGGGTCAGTCAGCCTTCCGGCATTAATCTCACAACCTTGGTCAATCAGAGATCCAGCGACGCGACACAGATCACGCAGCTGCAGGCGGAGATCCAGCAGAACCTGCTCAACCAGGAATCGATCCAACAGGTGAGTCGGGTTCTCGACCCAGCAGCACCTGTCGTCAAGTCGACCAAGAAGGTCTTCGCCATGGACGGGCTCTCCGGGCTGGTGGCTGGTCTGTCCCTTGCCGTTGGCGGTGTGGCACTCGGCGCACTCCTCACCGACCGCCCCCGCGACAGGGCCGAGATTGCCGCCGCGCTGGAGTCTCCGGTCGAGCTGAGCGTCCCTCGTCTTCGCCGACGCCGTTTGGCGAGGCGGCGTCCGTCGAAGCGATCACTCGAACGACCGGTGCAGTCCGTCCAGATGATCGAACGCCGCTTGCGGGCCCGTCTCGAGTCTGCGCCGGATTCAGCCCTCGGCATCGTGACCCTAGAAGCTCCCGAGCCGGCCGCGCTCGCCACCGGCCTGCTGGCTTGCTCACTCGTTGGCGAAGGGAAGTCGGTGTTCGTGGCGGACGCTGCCCGGGGCCGTCCGCTGGCGGCGGTCTTCGGGGTGCAAGAGGTCGGGCTCCACACGATCAGCATCCATCGGCGTTCCGTTCGCTTGCTCGTGGCCCCGGTGGATCCGGCGGAGATGACGAAGAAGGACGTCCCCGACGACGTGGACGCCGTCCTGGTGCTCGCAGACGTCGACCCCGCACTCGGTGCCGAGCATCTCCGAGCTTGGGTCTCCGACGCGGTGGTCATCATCGGAGAAGGCAAGTCGAGCGTGACCCGGATCAGTGCGACAGGGGAACTGCTCCGCCAGGCTGACGTGGCGGTGCGATCGGGCATCCTCGTCGGCTCTCTCCCGACGGACGACACATCGGGAGTGGGGCACCTCCGATCTCCTCACCGAGTCGGCTAGACCGGCGGGATCGTCGCCCGATGACATTGGTGGAGTTACAACCCACGGCGGCGCAGAAGGACCGTCGGACACGCCGAGTCCAGATAGTCTGGGCCTTGCTGTTCTTCAACGTTCTCGGGGCGGCAAAAGAGCCGATAATCCCGGTTCCCCACAAGGTCGCCCAGCTCTTCACGCAGGGCGCCCTCGTAGTGGCGTTGATGCTCGCACTCTCGGTGAACCCTCGGGCAAAGGCCCGACCGAACCTGTTCTTAGGGCTCTACACCCTGCTCGCTCTGCTCTGCCTAATGATGAGTGTCCGTCTGGTGAGCATCGGCACAGCCTACCGGTCTATCCGGTTTCTCGAAATGCTGGCGGTGCTCTGGCTCCTGACGCCTTGGTGGGGACGAAGGGACTTCCTGCTGTTGCGCAGCCAGCTACGCTTCCTCGTCGGCATTCTCGTCTCGGTAGTGTTGGGTCTTCTCATCTCATTCCACAAGGCCATGCCCGGCCATCGCTTGAGCGGAGCCCTGTGGTTCATTCCGGCAACCCAGCTCGCCCACTACATGGCGGAGATGACCGGCATAGCGCTCTTACTCTGGATGTCCCACTTGATTTCGCGGCGTCTCGCGCTGTGGATCGCGATCCCCGGCGCAACCGCGCTCGTACTCACCCATACACGAACTGCGCTCGCCGGAATGATCCTCGGCTTGATCGTCGGAGGAGTGAGCCTTCTCACCATCAAGCGCCGCGCTCGCCGCACGGCCCTCGTGGCCCTGCTCGTGGTCTTGTTGGTCGTGCTGCCGATGTCGCCCCTCCTCACGAAATGGCTTGCTCGAGGTGAAAGCCAAAAACAGTTGTTCGGACTGACCGGCCGACGATACGAATGGTCGCTCGTCCTGTCGGCCCCACGACCCGAAACGGAGAAGATCCTGGGATCGGGGTACACCAACGACGGTGTCATCGGTCACGTGAACCCTGCCCTCGACGGCTTGCCGATCGACAGTAGCTGGTTCTCCACCTACCAGAACCAGGGGATCGTCGGCGACATTCTGATCGGCCTGATCTTTCTCGCACTACTTCTCCTCGCCCTGTCGCGCCCCCGCGGTCCCGCCCGGGCGATCGCGCTCTTCCTGATCGTCTACTGCATGATTGCGTCCGTCACGGAGAGCGGTATGGGCGAGGCGTCAACCTACTTACTGGACCTCACTGTGGCGGCGTCACTGCTCTCGCCACCTTGGAGGAGCTACCTGCATCCCGGAAGCAGCAGACGGGCTGCTCCCGCCTGACTGGACTGTGGCTACCGCGGCTCGAGCTCGACCCACAGGTGCCAGCCCAACAACCGACCTCCCGGCAAGCCGTGCACGGGCAGGGGTGGGGCGTGCATGAACTCCTTGTGGGCGCCCACGAGCCGGAACGCAGGGAAGTCCCTCCGCACACCAGAGAGGTCGTAGACGCGGGCAAATGGACTCTCCGGCCCGTCC
>CAZAMA010000154.1:0-6777 GCA_964485645.1 uncultured Acidimicrobiaceae bacterium
CCGTGGTGGTCGACCTGGAGGGCTACTACACCTCATGAAGCTCACAGTATGGGCACAGCAGAGGAAGTTATCGAAGCAGCAGGGCCACAAAGATGGCCATAAAGGGAGTGATCCGGCATGAGCAAGGGTCTACACGCGGCCAGGCGGCGCCCTCGAGGGACCGCAGAGGAAAACGGACCAGAGAGTTGGCGTAGGCGCCCGCCGATGAGGATCGTGACGACGGTGACCGCCCTTGTCGTGGCCGTGAGCGCCGCATCTGCCGCGACGGTCCTTGGAACTACGGCGGCGCCCCCACATCGGACGGTGCTTGCGATTGACACTGCCAGCAGGACACTCATCGGCAAAGCCAGCCCAGGAGGCTCGAGCGGGCCTGTAACGGATGTCGTGACGACCTCGACGACCACGAGCACGACCACGACCACGACCACGACCACGACCACTACCCTGCCGCCGCCGCAGAACCCCACGGTGGCGGCGCCGGCATCCTTCGGATCACAGCTCATCAGCCTCTACACCGAGATCGACACCGCTGCCACAGCTGTTCCTGTGCCCGGCCAGACGAGCCAGCTCATGAGCGTTGCCAGCTTCACGAAGGAAGTTAACGGGCTGTCGCAGACGTCGCTTTCGGACATCTACACCGCGACGGTGAACACTCCCGGTTTCAACCAGCTGCCCAGCACTTTCCAGCAGGCGGACTCAGTGGCGGCAGAGGCAGTGCGGACCTTCCATCTGACCCGGGCGGATTTTGCCAAGGCGGCCACTGCAAAGGCGCACGCAGCGAAGAGCTCGACGAGCCGGGTAGAGCGGCCACGGCTAGCGCCGACGGCCCTCACCAATTACCAGCCCACCGCTCCGGTGCAGCTGTACCAGGCGCCGACCTGCCCGAGTGGGGCTCCCGGCATCAACTACGGCGAGACCTCAATCTTTGCTCTCCAGGTCGCGGCTGACGTCGCTTCCGTCGCGGTCGAGGTCATCCCAGGTGGGCTCTCGATAGCCTTTGGCAACGCGACCATTCCCGACATCGCTCGCATAATCTTTGCCGCCATCCAGCTTGGCGTTCTCATCACCCACGACACCTTTGCCTACCTGCAGGCCGTGAGCAACGACTGTGCTGCGACTGTCGCCGCCGCGATCGCCGCGAACACGGACAACTCGGCCTACCAGACCTACCAGCAACTCACACAGGTCGCCGGAACGGCGAACGAGATCGACACCAATCTGGCCAACCTAGTCAACCAGGACACGAGCCAGTTCCAGCAGCAGCTCACGCTCGACATCCAGCAGGCGTTGTCCGCGCCCGTGGGCACGGTCCCGATGGCTGCCATGGAGCTGCCGGCGAGCCTTGGCGGGTATCTCGACTCGACGCCCGTCGGAGTCAACGAGGTCGTCACCCAGACGATCCAGGCGATGCAGTCATCGGGTCAGCCGATGAATGCCAATGCCGTGAGAAACGAGACGCTCGCCGAGGAGGCCGTTGCCACCAAGCAGTACAAGCAGGCTTTCAGCTACTACCAGCTCGCGTACTCAGAGGCTGCCAGCTGATTCCGTCAGCGCAAGCTGTCAGCGTCGCCGACGACGAGGTGCGGCGGCTCAGAGCGTAGATGGTCCTACCGAGACCGTCACCGCGCCGAGGGATGAGAGCTGCGCGGCGATAGCGGTTGGGTCGCCGACGACGACGGTCACGAGGGCGGTGGGGGCGAGATAGCGGCGCGCAGCTGCCTCGACCTCGGCTCTTGTCGTCTTGGCGATCGAGGCCGGGTAGCTCTTCACGTAGCCCGGGGGGAGTCCTGCCAGCGACAATGTGGAGAGCGTCTCGGCGAGTCCGGCCTGGGTGGCGGTCATAAAGGTGAACGACCCGATCGCGTATCGCCGCGCGGCTTCGAGCTCCACCTCTGTCACCCCGCCGAGCGCCATGCGGCCGAGCTCGTAGCTCGTCTCCAGGAGGGCGGCGGCCGTAGCTTCCGTGGCGACGTCGGCTTCGATGACGAGTGAGGACCCTGCACGACCGTGGCGGACGGTGCTTCTCGGGGAGTAGGTGTAGCCGTGGCGTTCGCGAAGGTTCTCCACTAACCGGGAGGCGAAAAGCCCCCCGAAAATGAGATTGGCGAGCGCGGTCGCCGGCCACTGCGGGTCGGATCTCGTCGGCGCCGGTCCCCCGAGGCGCACGTTGCTTTGGACGCTCGAGTCACGACGAACTATCTCGATCGGGCCGGGAGCGATCGCGGGTAGAGGCGGCAGAAAAGAGGTCGGTGCCTTTGCTCTATCAAGCCAGGGAGCAAGTACGTCACGGGCCATCGAGATACCACGACGGGGCTCGAGGTCGCCAAGGAGTAAAAGCCGACCTGCTGCGGGATTCACGATCTCTCGGTGCAGGCTCTGCAGGGTCGCAACGCTTACTCTGTGGAGACTTGCCGGGCGGGGCAAGCCTGCCGCATAGGGGTGGCGGGCGTACAGCCGACGGCGCAGCGCTTCGCCGGCGACGACATCGGGTTGGCTGAGGGCTATCAGCGTCTCGTTGGCAAGGCGCTCGCGGTCAGCTTTCACCTCCTCGAGCGGGTAACTGGCACCTGTGAGCACCTCGGCAAAAAGGTCGAGAAGCTCCCGAAGGTTCTCCGCCAACACTGAAGCGCTCAGCACGAAGCTGTCCTCTCGGCAACTCGCCCCGAGATGGCCACCGAGGCGCTGGACAGCTTTCGCGAGCTCGCTCCTGTCGCGGCGGTCGGTGCCGGCGAGCATCGTCTCCGCCAGCACACTTGGGCCAGCACTCTTTGAGATGTGTGAGCCGCCAAGGGCAAATGCCAATCGCACCTGAACAAGCGGCACGGCAGATCTGCGCACAGCAAGGACTCGAAGCCCACCGGGTAGCTCGTCTTCGAGGACAGCCGGCACCTTTGGAAGGCGGAGACGGCCCCGGGTCGGTCTGCTCACGGATGTCTCGCGGGTCATCGAGCGGCTTCCGGTCGCAGTTCGAGCAAGGCGCGATGCTGGCCGAGGAGCCCCGCGGCCGCGGCCGCGACGGCCTCTGGCGGTACTGCGCTCAGCCGCTGCGGTAGCTCGGCGACAAGCTCCGCCCGGCCGTGGATGGTCTCGACGGATCCGAGTTCCAAGGTGCGCTCGAGGACAGAATCGATCGATCTCCAGTGATCGGCGGCTAGGCCAGCGGCTACCCGCGCGAGTTCGTCGGCTCCCGGACCCGTGCTCGCCAGGCTCTCGAGCTCGCTGTCGATCGCCGCGACGATGTCGTCAGTGCTCGCGGTCCCAGGGTGGAACACCACGATCTGGAAAAGCACGGGGTCACGCATGAAGAACGTGTCGTTCCCGAAACTTCCGAGGATGCAGCCGATGTCAGTCACCGAGCGGTCCTTGTACACGAGGCGCTGGCGGAGCCGGCTTGCGTCGCCGTCGGAGAGGACGTTCGCGAGCACCGAGTAAGCGGCGTAGTTCTCGAGTTGGCGTACGGGGTCGGGGCACCGGTAGCCCATGGCGAAGGCGGGTTGCGGGATGAGAGGGTCACCGATCACCCTCCGCAGCTCGGCTTTCGGGGAGCCTTCGCTGTAAGGTCCGTGAGGAGGTGCCGGCTGTCCGGCTATCGACCCGAAGTACCTCTCGGCTAGTCTCGCGACGTCGTCGGGATCACAGTCCCCGCATACGACCAGCACTGCGTTTTGTGGGGAGTAGTACCTCGAGCGGAAGTCCGCAGCATCTCCCAGTGTCGCCCCCTCGAGGTGGGCAAAGTCCCCGTAGCCGTTGTGAGCGTTCGGGTAGGTCTTGTAGGCGAGCGCCGGCAGGGCTATCCAGGGAAAGCCGCCGTACGGCTCGTTGAGCACGTTGACCTTGATCTCCTCTTTCACCACGGCCACCTGGTTCGCAAGGTTCTCCTCGGTGAGGGCGAGGGTGGCCATCCTGTCCGCCTCCAAGAAGAGGGCCAGCTCCAGCTCCCCCGAAGGCAGGGCTTCGTAGTAGGCGGTCAGATCCGGCAACGTGTGACCGTTGACGACGCCCCCGGCGCTTTGGACGAGGCCGATGTGCTCGATCTTCGCGACGTTGGCAGATCCTTGGAACATCAAGTGCTCGAACAGGTGCGCAAAACCCGACCGACCCTTGGGCTCGGAGCGGAAGCCGACGTCGTAGATGACTGCCACACCGACGAGCGGGCTCGAGTGGTCCGGCGCGACGATGACCCGCAGTCCGTTATGGAGCACGAAACGCTCGATCGAGCGGAGATCAGATCGACGTGCCATCACGGGCCAGACGCTACCTCGCGACAGCCGGTACCGTGGCCGCCTGCTCAAGAGCGCCTCAACCCGGCTCAGCTTCGTGTCCGGCGCGGCCAAGGCCGGCAAGGGCTTCGACAGCGTTCATCTCGCCGTCCATGACCCGCCGGATGACGGCACAGATTGGCATCTCGACGCCATTGCGCTGGGCAAGCTCCATGGCCGTGGCAGTCGTCCTCACGCCTTCCGCGACCATAGTCATCTCGGCAAGGATGCTCGCGAGCGGGCGTCCCTCCCCGAGTTGCTCGCCCACCCACCGGTTGCGACTCTGCGGGCTCATGCACGTTGCGACGAGGTCGCCCACGCCCGCGAGACCGGCAAAGGTCTGCGTCTGCCCGCCGAGCGCGACTCCGAGCCGGGTGAGCTCGGCGAGCCCACGGGCGATGACAGCTGCGCGGATGTTGTCGCCTGCGCCGGCACCTTGTGTCATACCTGCCCCTATGGCGATGACGTTCTTCAGCGCTCCGGCGACCTCGCAGCCGATGACGTCGTGATTCGTGTAGAGGCGGAAGGTGCCCCGCCGAAGAAGTGCCTGGAGCGCCGTGGCCACCGCCAGGTCCTCGGTGGCGATTACGCTCGCAGCCGCATGGCCCGCCATGATCTCCTTCGCGAGGTTCGGGCCGCTCAGGGCGACGGCGGGGTGGCCGGGGAGGAGGTCAGCAATCACCTCCGTCATCCGTTTCGACGTCCCAGGCTCGAAACCCTTCGTCAGGCTGACGACCGGTATCCAGGGCCGCACGTAGTCAGCGGCTCGACCAAGGACGTCGCGAAAGCCATGTGAGGGCACGCCCACGATGACGACATCCGCGCTCGAGACCGCCTCCTCGATATCTGAGGTGGCTGTGAGGGAGGCGGGCAGCAAGAATCCCGCCAGGTAGCGCTCGTTGGTTCCCTTCTCTCGCACCTCGCGAGCCAGCGCCTCATCTCTCGCCCAAAGCACCGTCGGATGCCGGGGAGCAGTAAGCGCGGCGATGGTCGTGCCGAACGACCCGGCCCCGAGCACGGCGACAGAGATGGAGCGCACGGTCCCTGACGGTAGTGCTCCGCAGGACCTATCCCGCCCCGAGGCGCCTCAGCCCGCCGTTGGCGTCTCCCGACGCGACCGGCGACGCGCGGACTTGGACTCCTGTCCGCAGTCACTCATGGAACTCCACCGTCGGTTGCCGCGCTTGGTGGTATCGAGGAAGAACCAGCCACAGCCTGGACCAGGGCAGCGGCCGATGCGCTCGGCAGATTGGCTGGCAAGCAGATCGACTGTCGAGGTGGCGATCCGGTGACGGATCGTGGACAGCTCGGCGCCATCCCATCTCCAGCAGAGCCAGTCCCCTTCGTAGGCGAGCGCGGCGACGTTATAGGCGTCTGCCATCGCCCGTTGCTGCTCCCACGGCGTCCGAGGTGGTACTCGACAACCCACCTTCGGCGCGTAAGCCCGCTCCGCCTCCTGCACGTGGCGCAGCCTGGCGTCCCGATCGCGGCCACCACCACGCGGCCCCTTACGAAGCTCGGCGGCCGAGGCGGCGGCAACGGCGTCGAGGTACGCCCACGACGCCTCAAGCAGCTCCAAGTGATGTCCGAGTTCCTTGGAAGTGCGGCGTACTCAAGAGGGTGTCGATGGCGGCTTCCTCGCCTCTGCCCCTCCGCGACCAGCCGGGCCAGTCCACGGCGCTGGCGAATACCCACCGCTTAGCAATCTCGAGGTAAATCCGAAGAGGCTCCATCGAGCACCACCGTACGCAGCCGCCGCGTCGGTGAACACGCTCTCACCCCTCGAGTACCCGGAACTACGTTCTGATCGGCGCGCTGCGCTCTCTTGCGCATCGGCTCGGGCACGCCGGCTTGGCACAGCGCCGACCGGCGATATGCGTCGGCTGGCCGCCGGCTCTGTTGTGACCCAGGCGTGATCCACGGGAAAGCCTGTCCCGGTGCGACAAGAGGACCGCCCCGGGGTCGTGAGTGGCAGACCAGGGCGACGTTCGGCCCGCTGACCTGCACAGACGCCAGCGCACGCCCGAGCTTGACGAACCAGAAGTAAGGTCCGGAACAGCTTGGGTGCTGCGCTCACGCAGGTTCATCCGGTTGTTAAAGCAGCCTTCTACCAGGGCCTTTACGGTGGGGCTAGGTGGAATCGAACCACCGACCTCAGCATTATCAGGTCTGTGCAGGCAGACGCGCTGACCTGCTCAAACGCACGAAACCACAGGTCAAGGGCCATATTTGCCTGACCAAAGATGACCCTTGATGGCCCTTCCTGGCCAACGCTCGTGGTGCATTCGTGGTGCAGACAGCCCCGGGGCCTGCCTGGACCCTTCCGCTGCGAGTCGCCGCTCCGCAGAGCACTCCAAACGTGCCCGCCAAGGCGTCGGCCGCTGGGACGGTCATCGGGAGTTAGGCGGACGGCCCGCGGCGGGCTGACGTCGTACGCTCCCTGGTATGGATTTGCCCAGCGCCGATGATCTGCTGTTCCGAGAAGCGGCCGGCCTTCTGGCCGAGCTTGCACCCCGGC
>CAZAMA010000155.1:0-6742 GCA_964485645.1 uncultured Acidimicrobiaceae bacterium
CGGTGCGGGCAAGCGGCTGTCCGGGTCGACGAGCTTGGCGGTCTCGGAAAACCGCCGCCTGAAGTTGCGTCGGTGGGCTTGACGGTGGGCGTCCCACATCGCTGACACCAGGATGGTCTGCTCCCAGGAAGTCACCGCGTCGAGGTCCAGCTGGAGGAAGATGCCCTCGCCGCGATCCTCGGTTGCGGGTACCCAGGTCGGCTTGCCATTCCGGGTCAGTTTGACCAGGCGGCTGGCCAGGTCGTTGACCCGGTCCATCTCATCGAGTCTCGTGAAACCCATCACCGCGTTGACTTTCTTCATTTGGTTGACCGCGACGACGCGGGCGATGCGCGGCTGCAGCGACGGTCCACGTTGGGTTTCCGTCCCCATGAGACCGCTTGAGTTCTGCTGCTGTGGAAATAACGATGGCTTCTGGAGGTACAGCCACTCGGGCACCAGGAGCTCGACCGGATCCCAGGCGGCGAGCTTCTCTTGACGCACTTCTTCAGAGTCGGGTGGGGTCACTACGTCGGCGATCGCGGCAGCGAGCTCCTCGTCGGTGACGCCTCCAAGGTCGACCTTGCCGTCGGCAAGATCTCGGATGAACTCGACGTTCGAGGCGTACCTGGAGATCTTGTCTGCGCCCAGTTCGATACGCAGACGGTCGGCCAACGCTTCCTGCTCCTCGGCTTCGGTGCGCGGCATGACGATGATCGATTGGGTGGAGGGGAACCAGAGGTTCGAGGCGCCCATCATGATCAGCGACGGGCGGGCCTCGCAGGCCGCATCGAACGCGTTGAGGTGCGGGTGGCGGCGACGGCACTTTTGCGGGAGCTTGTCGCGCCCGGCTGTCCCCTGGGCCTCGGCCATGCCGCGGGTTGCTCCACAAGACGCGCACACGATCGTCGAACCGATGCTGGCACCGACATTGGGGTCGCGCATCTTCAGGTCGGGCAGCTCGGCCTTGGGGCATTTGCCGCCGCGGTGAACCCACAGGGCGTAAGGGAACTCATCGAGATGTCCATTGGTGCAGGTCAGCAGGTGCTGGGCCGGGACCGCCGGGCTCTCTCGTTTCTTGCTGGTCGAGCCAGTCCGCTGGCCGCCGCGGCCGGGGCAGCCCTTGTGGGTGAACTGAGCGAGGTCCGGTCGAAAAGGATGGGTGTTGGTGTAGGTGAACCGAGGAAGCGGCCCGAGGTAGTCGCAGCCGGTGCACCGGAACCACTGCGGGAACACACGCGCCGGGATGCCCAAATCGTTGCCCTCTGTAGTGTTTTGGCCGAACTTTGGCTGCCACGGAAAGGGACGCAACGCGTCGACCTGCGGGCCAAGGTGCAATCTGACAACGTTAAGCAGGCGGGGCTCGAGAATCGTTGGTACGAACTCGCGTCGCTTCCAGATCGGCTCCCAATCGTCGAGCCCGGCGGGCATGACAGAGAAGCCCGGCAGATCCATGATTGCCCCTGGCCCATAGGTGTAAAGAAGCGACGATGGGCGGGCCGAGCCAACCCTGGCCCGATTCCTTGCCACTGCCTCCTCGGCGTCCGCCAGGGGGTCGAGCGCCTGGCTCGGGTCGTGCAGCATCCCGTCCGTGCGCACTGGATCGGGAGTAAGGACGTCGTCCATCAGCCGTCCTCTCCGGCGGGCAGCGCCCACTCCGGTGCGCCGTCGGGTGCACGGGCAAACAACCGCTCGGGAAGGGGGCTAACCAGCAAGTTGATTGCCGGCTGCACTTCGCGCATCGAATTCGCGATCACGAACGGTGCTTCGATAGAGCCGCCGACTGACGCTTTGGCGTTCTCGGGGCTAATGATCAGCGGCAGGTACTTGTCGCCATCGCCGGTGCGTTCGTACACGAGCGTCTTGCTCATCTCCGCGGCGCGTTTGGCCCGCTCGCTCCACCGGTCGATCCGATTGACTAGCAGATCGCTGGCGCGCTTGGTGGCCTCATCGCTCTGTGCTGCCGCAGCGATCCGTGACTTCAGCCGTTCAGCCAGCGCCTGAATCGCCGAGCGTTGATCTTTGATGCGCCACGCCTCACGCTCTGGCGACAGGCCCGGGGACTGGGTGGCTTGCGTGACGCGTGCCGCGCTGACGAGAAGTCCGTCGATGCCACGCGCGAGCGAGGTCGGTGAGAACGGGGTGACGGACAGTGCCTCCACTTGAGCGTAGAAGGTCTCGTGATAATGGCGGAACTGCTCGAAGTGGGCGAGGTCTCGCGGACGAGCCCAGTTCCCGAGGGCCACGACCAGCCCCGGTCGATCCGAAGCATCTCGTCCGACGCGAGACGACGCCTGGATGTACTCGGCGGTGTTCTTTGGCTGGCCGACGACGAGCATCAAGCCCAGCCGTTGCACGTCGACGCCGACCTGCAGCATCGACGTGGCCAGCACCACGTCGAACGGCATGTCCTTGCGACTGGGCATCTTGTTGCCGGCGTCCCGATCCGCGAGCCGTTGGCGGAAGGCCTCGGTGGCGTCGTAGCTCGGGTCGAACTCCAACCCGAGTCGGTCCAAAGTCCGGCCGATTTCGGCCGACGCAATACGCGACGTCAGTTCACCGACGTTGAGCAGACCAAACGAGGCACCTAACCGGGATGGGAATCCCGAATCCTTACGCGGCCGCTTGACCCGGCTCTGCACGTCGTCAGCCATGTATCGGGCCATGCCTGCCAGCTCGCGGGTCGCGTTGAAGTAACCCACCAGCGTCATGAAGGGGTCGGCGGCGGCACCGGCCCGGTCGAGCAGCAACTGCCCCGCTGACAGCAGGACTTCCGCTACGCGGATCTCGGCGCTCGACAACCGCACACCCTGTGCACTGATTCCGACATACCGACGCCCCGGGTTGTCGCTATCGATCGGCACCTCTTGGGAGAAGTAGGTGTCGGCCACGTCGAGCACCTGCGGTGGAAAGATCTGCACTTGCCGCCCGTAAAGGCCGCGGATCTGCTCGTGGGCGTTGCGAACCGTGGCAGTCGAGGCGACGATCACCGGCCGAACTGGCTTACCGTCGGGTGTGTCCCACGACGAGAGCGTCTCGACTGCTACCTCGAACAGGCCGACGGCGGTTCCCAGCGCTCCGGTGATGAGGTGTAGCTCGTCCTGGATGATGAGGTCGGGTGGACGCAGCCGGCTGACCGGCTGCACTGTGGCCGCGGGGTGCCCTGTCATGGTGGCGGGATGCGTCGTCGTGATATCGCACTTGGCGTAGTCGGGGTGAACGTATCCGTGGCGCCCGCAGCGACGACTGACGTACCCGAATAGCGCGGCGGCCTCGCCTTCGCGCGCGAGTCGCGCGAACTTGTCGACGGTGGCGATCACGAATGCCGGCGTCAGTCGGTAGATCTCCTCATCGACTGTGAGAACCGGAAGGCCCCCGTCAACCTCTCCGCCTTTAGCGAACGGGCAGCGAGCGAGCTCGTCGCCGCAATACACAAAAACCCGCCGCGTCGTCGCGTCGGTCTTGACCTGCGCGGCGGTTATCGGCGTTCCGCACCACGGACAGCGCTGGATCTGCAGGACCGTCAAGCGATGCGATCCGTACTCATTGGCCTTTGTCAGCTGCTCGTCCGCCTCTTCGAACCGCTTGGGGCTCACGTCGGTGCCGACCCATAGCCCGATACGGAAGGGTTCGACTCCCCAAGTCGCCGGGTCCTGTCGGCGAGCCACCTCCGCGGCGCACATCAGCGCGGTCGCACGTTGGAACTGCTGGGCGGTCAAGAGACGCAGCGTGTACCGCATCAATACGGCAACCCCGTTGCTGCCGTCGAGCGGCCCGTCGGCCGACTGAACAATGCCCTGGCGTCGGCGGATCGCGAACGTGTACGCGGCAAGACCCAGGTACGCCTCTGTCTTGCCGCCACCGGTTGGGAAGAACAAGAGCTCTACCCGCGCTTGATGATCTGCGCTGCGTTGTGGTGCCGCCGGATCGGTCAGAGCGCGGAGCTGCATGAGGATGAACGCCAGCTGAAAGGGGAACCACGACGCGGCGTCCCCGCCCTTTGCGGCGACGCCGTGGCGCGCGTCCTCGATCGTGATCGATGAGTCGGAGGCACGCATAGCGGCCACCTGGGAGGCGACACGCTGATCGTGCATGACACCGTTCATGAACCGGAAGCACCTCAGAGCCTCCTCGTTCGCGGCGACGTAGTCGAAGCCGTCGACGAGACGCTGGTGGGCCTGCCTAGCTTCCGAAAGCATCACCTCGGCAGGTTCCTGCAGGTGCGCCGGAAACGCAGCGGCCGCGGCCTCCTGCTCATCGAGCCACGCTACGTAGCCGGCCACCAACGGTTCAAGGCCCTCTCGCAGCTCCTCAGGGGTCGCCTTTGCCAGCGCGTCCATCGACAGCAAGGCGCCGGTCACCGAGCGAGCCCGAGTCTGCGGCGTTTCAGCAACTGGCAGCCAGGTCGTCGAGACCTCCGTCGCCCGCCGAGCCCCGGCACGGACGACCCAATCCACCGAGCAAGTCCGCCCAATCGCGAACTCCAACCGGTTTCGGTACTGCAGATTGAGGCGTCGGACCTCATCGTCGTGTTCGGGCCAGTCCTGCTCCAGAACGTCGCGCACGGGTAGGAATACTTCAGCGCCGCCCGCATCAACTCGCAGATTCGTCTGGAACATCCACATGCTCATCGGGATGGGCATTGGAGTCTCGCGATCGTTGCACAGGGCGATCTCCACCAACACGCGGCCGAATTGCTGGTCGTAGCGGTCGAGGCGCAAGCAGACCGAGTCGCGAAGCTGCACCGTGGTGGTGCGTCCGGGCACGAGGTCAGCGACGACGATCGACCGCTCCTCCTCGACCGGCATCCGTTGGTAGTGCCGCACCGGGCGTCCAGTCTTGGTCACCTGATCCGTCTGGACCGTTTCGTAGGTGCCCCACGATGCGGTTACGTTGAACGACTCCAAGTCGAGCGGAACCTGAAACCGCAAGCCCATCGAGGCGGGGATCATCAGGCCCTGCTTTGGAGCGCGGTCCTCGGCATCGTCGTCCTCGGCGTCCGCTTCCGACTCGTCCGCGGCATATGCCGGCAGCCCTCGTCCTTCGGCCAATCCGTCGTCGTCAGCGCGGACCTCGACCAAGTCACCTCGCTCCGAGGAGTCGTCATCGGACGAAGCGCCGGCTGAAGTGGCAGCGAGCTTGACCGGAGCTATGTAGCCGATGAGGTACTGAGACCGCGGGCTGAACGGCAAGACCTCCTCTGGCCCATGGATCGGACCGAGCAGTTCGCGTTCCAGGATGTCCACGAAGTTTTCGCGAACCGCGAACGACGAGCCGTCCAGGTCGTAGTTGAGCTCATAGTTGGCCTGGGGACCCGCCACCTGCATGCTTGCTTCTGTCACGGGCTCCAGTCTGCCCCAGCCAACATCATCCGCCCGACATGGCCACCGGCCGCCAGCGAAGCAGCACCCGTTCTTCGTCGAAGTAGTGGCCGACGATGCCCCGGCGGATGCGCAGGCTCTCGAGCTGTGTCAGAAGGATGTCTCGCCTCGCCAGCTCGTCGCTGCCGGCTGCCTCCCAGCACGCCCAAACCGAGGCAGTAGCAAGCGGCTCGCGCCCCCTCTCGTCCAACAGCCGTCGTACTAGGTACGGGTCGAGCCTGGTCCGGCTCAACGTCTGCCGACACCTGGGGCAGTACAGGACGGGCCGCTTCTGGTTGGTGCCGCGACACATGTAAACGTCGCATTCATCGCAGCGAGCGGCCCGGGACAGCAAAGGACTCGTCGCCTCCCGCTCGCTTCGCTTGCGGGCCTGCGGACTCGTACGGGAGTCCAGCATGCGCTGCATCACGGTGAATTGGTCAACTGTGATCAAAGCGAGTGATTCGTAGACAACCGGGCTGCCGTTCGTGTCACGAACGACCGAGAACGGGTCCACCCGCCCGCCGCTTCGTCCCCTGCCGGGGTTGTGGGGCGTCATGCCCGCCAGGATTGGATTGCGGAGCAGTTGATCGACGGTCTGCCGATTCCACGAGGTACTTGCCGCGTGACCGTCCGCCTTCCGCGAGCCGGGTACCGGCGCGCCCTGCTCAGTAAACCACCTGGTGATCGCGTTTACCGTGACCCCTCCGAGGACCATCTGCACGGCTTCCTCAAGCCACCTGACGCGCTCCGGGTCCTTGACCAGTACACGTCCTGGCCCAACCAGACTGGCCGCTGACATGTACCCGTACGGAATACCTCCGCCGACGAAGCGCCCGTCCTTGTGCAACTGAGCCCGTGCCGCGCCGACGCGCGCCCGAATGGCCTCCGCCTCCATCTCACCGAACACAGCGAGCATCACTGCGAAGGCACGACCTTGCGGACTCATCATGTCGATGGGGTCCTCGACTGCGACGAGGCCTGCGCCCCGCCGCTGTAACGCCTCATCTGCGTGCAAGAAGTCAAGAACCCGGCGTGCGAGACGATCTACCTTCCAGATGACCACCGCGTCGAAGTCACCATCGGCCAACAGCGACGACCAGCCTCTGCGATCTTCTGGCCGATTGGCGGTGGCTGACACGCCGTCGTCGATGAACTCCCCGACAACCTCCCATCCGCGAGCCTCGGCGTAGTGCCGGCACGACTGGAGTTGTCGGGCGATCGAGACGGACTCTTCCTTGGTGACGCTCAGCCTTGCGTATAGGGCACATCGTCGGGCTTGGTTGAGGTTCATGCTCATGCCCTCAAGCATGCGAGGCGCAGGCACTGCGGGTTCTCTGGCAAGAGAGCCACCTCGCTGTTGCAGACGAAGGGCACGCTCGGCCTGATTGCCACGAACACGG
>CAZAMA010000156.1:0-6727 GCA_964485645.1 uncultured Acidimicrobiaceae bacterium
TGGAGCGAGCCTGCTTCGAGGAGCTCCGAAGTCGGGACGGGCGTCGTTCACGTCGCGCAGCGGCGTGGGCACAGAGTTCGGACCGAGGGTGAAAGCGAGTCACTGACGGAGCAGGCGTGCGTAGGTGCGCGTGAAGAGGAGGGCGACGAACGGCCCGACGCGGGAGAGGGCATAGAGGTGCGTGTGAGGTAATCGATCGATGAGCCCGTTGAGACGGAGCCGCTGGAGGTCGTAGATCATCCTGCCAGCGGTCTTGATGCCGGGATCGCCGAAGCAGAGCGCCGGTCCCGGATGACCGTCGATCACCACCGATGCTCAGACCTGAGCGAAGGTGTCCTCGCCAATCTGGGAGTCGCAGCTCGCCTGATCGACGTTCCAAGAGACGTCGGTTGGCCGAAAGCCGATCTCGATGCGCTGTGGGAGGTTGCAGAGCCGCTTGCCGACACCGAAGTCGCGGGCGTCGTCGATGGTGGTCTCGGTCCGAAGCGTTCGACCCACCCGGTGGTACTGCTTGATCTTGGTCTTCTTGCTGGTTCCGACGACCGAGGTCGAGATTGTCACGGATAACCCCCTCGAAGTGCGCCCTTCCGCTGAGGCCCGGAGGCGCATAGTCGAAGCAGGTACGAGACATCTTCTTACCCCATCGATACCCGCCTTGTCCCGGCAACATGGTCGAGGCACCGGTCATCGCCCTTGCGGGGCCGTCGCGAGTCTCAGGTCTGGTGTCACGTCCAGCGCTATCCCACGATGGCAGGGGCGCGGGTGTTCGCTTTGCAGAGATTTCCAGTCGAGGCGGCAAGCTGTTGAGCCGCGCGGCGCAAGGTGAGCGAACCGAGAGCTCTCCCGGACCGATGCATGGCTGCACGCGCCGGTCCCTTCGTTCTCTCACATCTTCTTCACATGAGACGCACCTAAGCTCCAAGGTGTGAGAATCCTCGTAGCCGAGGACGACCCTGGCATGGCCGCGCTCCTGCGCCGAGCACTGGAGGAGGAAGGCTACGTGATCGACCACGCAGCTGGCGGCGAAGAGGCGATCTGGTACGCGACGGAGTGGGAGTATGCCGCGATCGTCCTCGATGTCATGTTGCCGGAGGTCGATGGCTTCGAGGTCTGCCGGCGCCTGCGCAGCGCCCGCAGATGGGCGCCTGTGCTGATGCTGACCGCTCTCGACGGCGTCTCGAGCAGGGTCCGTGGCCTTGATGCGGGGGCAGACGACTACCTCGTGAAGCCGTTCAGCCTCGCAGAGCTCGCGGCCAGATTGCGCGCGCTCACACGACGAGCGGCCGGTGAGCGCCCGGCCGTGTTGAGCGTCGGCGACCTCCGACTGGACCCGGCGACCCATCGCGCTTGGCGGGGCGAGCACTTGCTCGACCTTACGCCACGGGAGTTTGGCCTCCTGGAGCTCTTCCTGCGCAACTCCGGCGTCGTGTTGACGCGGGCGAGGATCCTCGAGCAGGTGTGGGACTTCGCCTTTGACGGCAGCTCCAATGTCGTCGACCAGTACGTCGTCTACCTTCGTCGAAAGATCGACCGACCGTTCGGTTGTGACGACCTTGAGACTGTGCGCGGGATCGGCTACAGGTACCGCGCCAGGGACGAGAAGAGGATTGACGACGCCGCGCCACGGAGAGCAACGGGAGAAGACCCCCCTGCTGCCTCCTCTAGACCGGCGAGCTGATGCCGATCCGCCTGCGGCTCGCGCTCGTCGTAGGCGCAGCGAGTGTTCTGCTGTTTGTGGTTGGCGGAGTCGTCGGGATCTGGTTCTTCTCCCGAGGACTAAACGAGTCGCTCGACGATCGTCTCGCCCAGAGCGCCCGTCTGATCGCGTCAGCGGTGACGAAGGATCACCGGCGTGGGATCGGACCAACCTCGCTTGCGGCTCACCCGCGGAGCTTGCAGCGCCTGAGCGGGCGGCGCGGGGTCACAGCCATCCAATTGTTTGGTCCAAACGGCGTGTTCGTTGATGTCACCGCTACCGGCGAACGCCTCCTGACGAGTGTGCAGCTCACTTCGGCCGGGCATCGAGACGAGTACATCAATGTGACGATCGGGTCACCCCCGAACCCGCTTCGAGCCATTGCATTGCCGGTCTCCGCGATGCCCGGCTGGGTCGTCGTGGTCGGCAACTCGACAACGCCCAACCAAGATGCCACGAGAGAAGTCGAGCTCGGGATCGTCGTGGCTGGCGCCGTCGCCGTGGTCGTGGCAACGAGTGGGGCGTGGTGGTTAGCTGGCGCCGCGCTTGCACCCGTCGAGAGGATGCGCAAGAGAGCAGCTGAGATCTCCGAGCACGATCTCGCGGGACGCCTGGACATCCCAGGCACCTCCGACGAGCTCGGAGCGCTTGGCAAGACGATGGACGGACTGCTCGCCAGGTATCAGGGGGCTCTCGCTCGCCAGCGCGCTTTTGTCGCTGATGCGGGCCATGAACTGCGCACCCCACTCGCTGTGTTGAGCGGCGAGCTGGAGCTGGCCGAGCGACCGGGGAGATCTATCGATCAGCTTGCCTTCGCGGTGCACAGGGCCAGGCAGGAGACCCAGCGGATCAGTCAATTGGCCCAAGACCTACTCCTGCTCGCCACCGTCGATGAGGGCCAGATTGGGCTCCATGTCGAGCCGCTCGCCACCGCTGACATCCTCGCCACGGCGGCAACAGCAAGAAGGGCGCGACTCTTGGAACAGGGGGTGCGACTCGAGGTCCATGTCGCCGAGGGTGCTGAGATGGTACCGGGCGATGCACTCCGGCTACGGCAGGCCATCGACAATATCCTCGACAACGCCTTGCGGGTCGCTCCACGAGGGTCACTCGTCACCCTCGGTAGCCACTGCGCACCTCAGACCGCTGAGGTGACAATCGAGGTGAGCGACGAGGGTCCTGGGTTCAGTCCCGACTTTCTGCCGCACGCCTTCGATCGCTTCGCGCGTCCCGACGGAGCGCGCGGCCGAGACGCCGGCGGTACCGGCCTCGGACTCGCCGTCGTCCGGTCTGTCGCCGAGGCCCATGGCGGCAGGGCGGAGGCCGAGAACCGTCCAACACGTGGGGCAAGAGTGCGGATTGTGCTGCCGCTCCTAAGAGATCAGGCTCGCACGAACGACCAGGCTCAGGCTGGATCATCGAACAGGCGGTAAGGCGTCTCACGTGTCGCTGCCACCCCGCGCGGGTTTCTCACGTTCTTCACATGATCGATCGCGCATCCTTACCGCGTGCTTGGCAAAAAGGCGACTCTCCACTCTTTGAGACGGGCCTTTTCGAAGCGACGGCTCGTCATTGCCACGACCGTGCTCGTTCTGGCTGGCGCGCTCACTGTGGGCTTGACGGTCGGCTTCGGCGGCGCCGCGGCAGCGCAGTACATCCTCGCGCCAGCGCGAACCGGCACAGTCTCCGAGGCGATCGACGTCTCGGGAACGATCGAGCCGACGACCTCGTTCGCCCTGAGTTTCGGAGGTCCTGGCACTGTGGCCTCTGTCGAGGTGACACCCGGTCAACACGTCGTTGCTCACGAGTTGCTCGCTCAACTCGACACCGCCCTCTTTGTCGACCAGCTCCGCCAGGCCGAGGCCAGTCTCCAGGCCGCAAAGGCCAAGCTTGCCGAAGACTCCGCGGGTCCGCTGCCTGCCACCCTGGCTTCCGCCTCGACCAACGTATCGAGCGCGAGCGCGAGCCTTGGTGCCACGAGGGCGGCGCTCGCCAGCGACGAGCAGGCACTCGCCGGCGATCAGCAGATCCTTGCGGCCGATCAGGCTCTCGTCGCGACCATTCCTGCCATGGTCGCGGTGGTGCCTCGATACGTCGCTGGGGCCGGTCTCACGACGACGCGGTCTCTGCTCGCGGCCGACGAGAAGGTGGTCGTCGATGACGGGCTTCCCACGACCGGGGGCGCGGCTCCGAGCAGCCCGTCAGGCGCAGGTGTCACGCAGGCAGCAGCAAGTGCCGCGCAGAGCGCGGTCGGAGCGGCGGACCGTGTCATAGCCGACTTTGCCCAGATTCAGGGGGCACAGGCGAGCCTGGCCAACGCCGAGTCAGGCCTTCAGGCACTTAAGGTGCCGGTTCTTCCGAGCGTGCTCGCGAGCGACCAGGCAGCGGTCACAGGTGCCATAGCGGCCGTCTCCTCGGCACGACAGCAGCTCGCGACGGCACGCCTCGTGGCACCAGCGAGCGGCGTGGTCGCGGCTGTGAACGTCGTAGCCGGCCAGGCAATCACCAACAGCGGCGGGGCTCCGACCGGCGCAGCTGCCGCGAGCGCGGGGGGACCCGTCGGCGCGATCGTGATCGACGGTACCGGCGGCTACCAGGTAGCGGCGCAGGTGACCGACGCGCAGGTGGCTGAGGTGCGGCCCGGTGAACACGCATTGATAACCCCTGCCGGTGCAACGAGCCCTGTTCGTGGTCGGGTAGCCTCACTCACGCCGCTCGGCGTCGCCACCCAGGGAGTCATAGCCTTTCCTGTCGAAATCGGTGTCACCGGCAATCCACCGGGGCTTTACGCCGGTGCCAGCGCGCAGGTCGCCATCGTGATCGCTAAGGCGAAAGGTGTGCTCACTGTGCCGACGAGCGCGCTGCACACCTCCGGGTCCGCGAACTACGTCTTTGTGTTGAGCAACGGCAAACCGACACGACGACCCGTTGTTCTCGGCCTGAGCGACGGGATCAGAACCGCTGTCACCTCCGGGCTCAGCTCCGGCGAGGAGGTCGTCGTCGCGAACGTCCGCGCTGGCCTTCCGAGCCCTTCAGGGACCGGTAAGGGCGGGCTCTTCGGCGGCGGGAAGCGGAAAGGCAGAGGAGGAGCGTCGGGGCTGCTTGGAGGCGGTGGCGGTGGCGGTGGCGGTGCGCGTACAGGTCGCGGCGGGAAGCGCAGCGGTGGCTGAGCGACGAGCACCCGAGTAGTGATGACGGCACCTCTAGCTACTAGCCCGGAGCAGTTCGCTTCGACTCGGTCAGGGCAGCCGCCCTTGATCGAGCTCGAATCCATCTGGAAGACCTACGGTATGGGAGCTGCGACAGTCCATGCTCTACAGGCGGTGGACTTGAGGATCGCCGACGGTGAGTACGTTGCGATCGTGGGTCAGTCCGGCTCGGGCAAGTCCACCCTCATGCACATCCTCGGATGCCTTGACGTCGCGACCTCGGGCCGCTACCTCCTTGACGGTGACAACGTCCAGGATCTCGACGACGCGGCGCTCGCGGCGATCCGCAACCGACGAATCGGCTTTGTGTTCCAGCAGTTCCACCTCCTCGCGCGCCTCTCCGCCCGCCGGAACGTCGAGCTCCCGCTCGCCTACGCCGGGGTGAGCTCGAGAGCAGAGCGGAGGGAACGCGCACGGAGCGCCCTCGAGTCTGTCGGGCTCGGCAACCGGCTCGATCACCGACCGGGGGAGCTCTCCGGTGGTCAGCAGCAGCGAGTGGCGATTGCCCGCGCTCTTGTCACCGAGCCCGCGATCCTCCTTGCCGACGAACCGACCGGCAACCTCGCGGGGGACCAGTCGGCAGAGATCCTCGCGTTGCTCGACGGCTTGTGGGAAACAGGGCGGACTGTTGTGCTGATCACCCACGACCCCGGTGTCGCCGCTCATGCCCGCCGGCTCGTTCGTGTCCAGGACGGTCACGTGATAAGCGAAGGGGCGACCAGGTGAACTTGCTCGGGTCGTTGCAGACAGCAGTCGAGAGCCTCATCGAGCGCCGCCTGCGGACAGCTCTCACCACTCTCGGCATCCTCATTGGGATCGCGGCTGTCATCCTCACTGTCGGGCTTGGCGAAGGTGCCCAGGCACGGGTCACCTCCGCCATCGACTCTCTTGGAACCAACCTGCTCGTCATATCACCAGGCTCTGCAACCACCGGGCCGGTACGCGGTGCGCTCGGGTCGGCGGCCACTCTTACCCTCGCGGATGCGACCGCGCTCGCCTCGAAGCTCGACTGCCCAGACATCGCTGCAGTCGCTCCGGTGCTCCAGAGCAGTCAGACGCTCACTGCCGGTCCGAACAACTGGACGGCGCCGGTAATCGGTAGCACCGCGTCATATCTCGCCGTCCGCAACCGTCAGGTCGTGCTCGGAACGGGGATCACCCCTTCTCAGGTCAACAGCGACGCCCACGTCGCTCTTGTCGGTACAGAGGTCGCAGCGAGCCTGTTCCCCGGCTCGTCGCCAGCCGGCCAGATCGCCGACATCGCTGGAGTCCCTTTCACCGTGGTCGGCGAGTTGAACCCGGCAGGCTCGTCGGCGAACACCAACCAGGACAACCTTGTGATCATCCCGATCTCGACTTCCGAGGAGCTTTTCGGCAAGACGGGCCCATTTGCCAACACGCTGTCGGGGATCTTCGTCTCCTCCACCAGCTCGTCGACCATGGGTGCCGCCTACGACGAAGCCACGAGCCTGCTCCTACAGCTGCATCACATCAGCCGCCCGTCACTCGCGGATTTCACCATCACCCCTCAAACGAGCCTGCTCTCGACAGCCAGTACCGTCACCCACAGCCTGACGATCCTGTTGGCTGGCGTCGCGGCCATCGCCCTCCTCGTCGGCGGGATCGGGGCGATGAACATCATGCTCGTATCGGTGACAGAACGAGTACCTGAGATCGGCCTCCGCAAGGCGCTCGGAGCGACGCGAATCGCGATCCTCCAACAATTCCTGCTCGAAGCAGGCCTCATTGGACTCACAGGAGGTGTCCTCGGCGTGGGACTCGGGCTCGTCGGGATCGCCGTGCTCCCGCACCTGCTCGGGAC
>CAZAMA010000157.1:0-6640 GCA_964485645.1 uncultured Acidimicrobiaceae bacterium
ACGATCACGTCTACTTCTGCAAGGGTTGAGTACGAGGTCGTGAACGCCAAGCGACACGGAATGCCAGTTGTCGTGCTCGACGGCCTGACTCGCGGTGAGGAGCGAGGGTCATTCCTCATTGACCACGTTCCGCGGATCCCTGGTCAGCGGACGGGCAGCGGATGGGCCGAGAAGGCCATCTCGGCCGCGTTGAACCAGCTCGTCGACGAGTGCCTGAAACGGGCACTATGGCAGGCCCAGTACCGGATCGCATCCGGTTCACTCGCCGTAGACATCGACTGGTGGGCTCCCCATGCGCCGGAACCGGCCACTTTCGCTAACTGGCTAACGGCCATCGACCGCGACGCCAAGCGCGAGGAGCCGCTCATCGTGCTTCACCCCGACCCGCCGCTCGGCGACGACGAACGGGAGGTTCTCACGCAGATCGCTCGCCTGTCTGGCCTCAACGGGCCACTGAACTTCCTGACGCCCAGAGGTCTGGCGGTCCACGGTGGTTGAACAGGACTTGCCTGTCGTCGCCCCCGGTCTCACGGTCGGGATCTCCGTTTCCGAGAGCGAGGACCTGGAACGTTTCGGGGTCACCGAGACCCATGTGCGCATGGCACTCGCCGAAGTCGCACGGGCCGTGCTAGTTGCCGAAGGGTGGCTCGTCTACTCCGGGCATCTCCAGGATGACGGATACACAGCGTTCCTCACGAACGAAATCCAACGGTTCGGAAGCCGCAACCGGCCGTTCACTGGGTACGTCCCCTTCGCCGTCCACCGCCAGATGACGACCGACGATATCGAGTCCCGCGTCGCTGACCTCAGCCTCCTCGGCCGGTACGTGTTCTTGGACGCAGAGGGCGAATCCATCAACCCCACGGACGCTCGATCGAATGCCCCCGAACCGGTGGACGAAGACACCGAAAGGCGGTCTCTCACCGCGGCCAGGCGGTTAATCGCCGGCAAGATTGACGGCCTGGCGGTCCTGGGCGGTAAGCGAACCAACTTCCGCGGGCGAATGCCAGGAGTGATCGAGGAAGCGATCTTCGCGATGCGGGCCGGCAAGCCGGTGTTCATCGCTGGCGGGTTCGGTGGTTCAGCAGGGGACGTGGCAGTCACTCTCGGCCTCGACCCGGCGAACTGGCTCGGGCTCGACGCGCCATCCAACCCGTACCTGGTCGAACTTGCGACCACGGCAGAAGAAACAGGATGGGTCGCTGCCAACAACGGCCTCACGGATGAGGAGAACCACCGTCTCGCGATCACCTACCGAGCGAGCGAAGTCGCCTACCTCATTGTCACGGGGCTGAGCCGCCTCAGTGCGACATCATGAGCGCCGACGATCCACTCGCCGAGCTCGGCGCTGATCTCACGCTCGACCAGTACCAGCAGCTTGCTGCCGAGACTGACCTCGACCGCGAGTCCATAGACCCACTGATTCCGCTGCTTGGCCTCGCAGGCGAAGTGGGACAACTGGTTGCCGAGTACAAGAAGCGCGTCCGTAAAGGCGGAGAGTCGTATATCGGCTTCGAAACGGTGATGCCGATCGAACTGGGCGACATCCTCTGGTACCTCGCGACGCTCGCTCGCAAGACCGGTCGGCAGCTCAGCGAGGTAGCGCACCTCAACCTTTCCAAGACGCGAGACCGATACGTGACGACAGACGGCAACCTAGCCTTCTCGTTCGATGATGGTTTCCCCGCTGAACAGCGGTTCCCTCGCCAGTTCACCGCTACTTTCGCTACCCACAGCGAAGGTGCTCTCATCAAGTGTCGGCTGACGATCGAGAACGACCAGTACGGCGCTTTGATAGATGACAACGCCCTCTACGCCGACGACTACCGATTCCACGACATCTTCCACATCGCCCACGCGGCGGTGCTCGGATGGTCGCCGGTGCTACGCGCGCTCATCAAGGCGAAGCGCCGTGATGATGAGATCACGGATCGCGTGGAGGACGGAGCCCGCGCGTGGGCCACTGAGGAAGCGGTGACGGCGATGGTCTTCGAGCTGTCCAAGGTGTGGAACTACTTTGACGGCTCCGAGCGCGTCGATGACAGCATCCTTCGAGCGGTGAAGGCGGTGACTGGTCGGCTCGAGGTCGGAGCCCAACCGTCCTCAGAATGGGAGCGGGCAATCCTCACGGGCTATGCAGCCTGGCGAAGCCTTCGAGACCACCAGGGCGGCATCATTGCGGTCGATCTGGACGCTCGGACGGTCACGGTCCTCGACCCGTGATACGACCGCATCGGCAGTTGCGTCCAGCCTCCACCGCTTCGGGAAGACTGGAGCCGCGAGCGGCTGCCCCGGGGTGTACCGCTGCTTGATCCTCGAACGGCCAGAGATGCCCGCTACATCCGGGTGTCGAACGCGTGCATACTTGTCGACCTCACAGAAGAGGTTCTGGGCATCGATCAGGTGCAGCGGCCGACCGAACAAACCCGGAAAGTTCAGGCCGAGCCGCTCGAAGTGCTGGCCCTGCGACTCGACCATGTAACGGATGATCTCCGTCTCGATCCCCGACGCCTCACGCCCGAAGCACTTTCGTATGCCGTCCCGTGCACCAGGTCCGGCCACGACAAAGTCGTTCTCGTCGAACCGGCCAAGGTCGGAGTAGTTCAGATCGATCGCGTACTGAAAGGCCAGAAACGGACCAAGCCCCGCGTAGGAGACGAGCGCGTCATAGATCGACTTGAGCGATGGCGCTGACATGATTCTGTCCGCCAGCCCATCTTGCATGATGCTCTCCAGAAGGCGAAGGTGATTGGCATGTTTCCGGTCCTCTCCGAGCCGGGGTGGCGGCATGAGGTATGCAGGCGAATAGATCGGGCCGGCTGCCGCGGCCTCATCAAGCGCCCGTCTGTACCGGTCGTAGCTGTAAGTGCGCCAAGTCACCGGGCCAACACGTCCCTCAAGATGCTGCCAGGTGCTTTCGCGGTTGAAGACCTTGAACAACAGCGTTCGAAACACCACATCGTCAGGCTCGCGTGAGGCTGTCGCGCCTCGCTGTACGTCGGTGATCAGGAACTGTGACACCCTGTCGGACGCTCGGAACACGTTCGTGAACCGGTGCGCTTGCAGGACTTCATCATTAGTCCAAGGAGTCGGAGTTCGGCGCAACCGAGCGAGGTATACGGCTTGTCTCTCGGCGGCGAATCGCCAATAGGTGTCGAACACGGCGGTTGGTCGGAGCACTCGACCGTTGAGGCGTAGCGCGAGCTGCGGGGGCTTCAACGGCAGGAGGTCCGAGGGAGACGCGAATAGCGTGTCGGCGACGACGCGCGCCGCGCTACGCATCTCACCCACCTGTCGCCCCACTGGCCCTGAGTGTAGGCCGGCATGTCTGCTCCATTCCGTATCTGTTGACAGACGATCGAGGTAGGGCACACGGAGTGCCGCGCTAGACCGAATCATCCAGGTCGGCGGGCCGGGCGCGGGATCGCTCCCGACGCTCGACATCAGCCTGCACGAACTCATCCCAGGCAGCCTCGCTTGGCGCCGTCGGCGATACGAGCGAATCCTTGTGTTCGACACCGCATGACAGCTCGGAGGTCCAGGCTCGGAGCAGGGCGGTGATGTCCCGCATCGCCCGGGACCAGTCGACGGGCGCCGTCGCGGGCGCCGTCTCAGCGAAGCTGACGAGTTCGTGATCGCGTACGGCTGAGAGCGCCTCGACGTGCTTGTTGTGTCTCCACCAGCAGCGAGGGATGACGTGGTGGTCGAGATGAGCGAAGCGTCCTTGAAGCCGTTCGACCCATGCCCGCAGCTCCTCCCAGTGCTCGGGGACCTCGGCAGCCGCAATGTCTGGCCAGTGAGTTGCGGCCGGGACGTAGTCCACGTCATCGACATCGAACGTGTCGAAGATCGGCTCGACCCCATCGAGCTGGAGCCCTCGAACAAGTCCGTCGTTCGTGCCGGCATCGCTCAAGTTGGCCCACCCCGTGCCGGCGCTGCCACCCCCAACTCCTCGAACGCCTGCCGAGATAAAGCGAGGGACTTGGCGTCCGGCCGCGAGGTCCACGGCCGCAACTTCATCATGATCGTCTGAGCCGACCGGAGGATGAGCAGACCGTGGCCGATGGGCAATCGGCGAATCTCGGAGGGTTCGAGGACCGGGCGCCAACGCGTGGAGGACGACGCTGACCCACCGACCTGGCCTTGCTGGACGGTTTGGGACCACTCGGTCGTCTGTTTCTCGCCGATCAAACGAGAGATGTCTGCCAGGTCGTCAGCATTGCCAGAGCCGCCGAGCACGATCTTCACGATCGCCGAGTCCCAGATGGCGCCCGCGGCTTCCCTCCCCCACCGGTCCCGCGCCTGTGAGAGCGACTGCAGGACTGTGATTGTCGTGATGCCCGAGCCGCCACCTTCGCTCATCAGCGATGGTAAGGACGGCAGGGGGTAGTTGGCGGCTTCGTCCAGAACGAGAGCCAACGGTGGGTCCAGCCTTTGACCGGGCGATGTCGATGCAAGCCTGCGGGCGGCGTCGATCACATCCTCGATCAACGCGGCGACCAACGTGGCGGTTGCCGACGCGCCGGTCGACGTCCCAAGCAGAAAGAGCGTCCCGCGCATCGCCAGGAAGGCCAGGGGATCGAACTCGTGGCCGGCGTCGGGGCTCACCGATGCGAGCACCGATGGGTCCGCCAGAGGAGCGAACGTGTTCGCAACCATCGCCCAGACCGAGTCCCGCGTGCGTTGGTCGGATGCGATGATGGCATCGAGCGCCCGTTCCCATCCCGGTGTTGCTTCTGGGTGCGAAGCGAGGATCGACACCGCCTCCTTCGCTCCTGGCGCCGAATGCGACCAGCGGTACAGGTCCGAGGCGGAACGACTATCCAACGCAGCGGCGTGCAACATGCACCGGGTCGCCGAGAGGGCTTGCTGCCGCCAGAAGTTGGCGTTCTCGACGCCAGCCTTACCGGCGTCGCTCACGAGGGCCTCGGCTCGGATCATGGCCGTCTGCGGGTTCTCACAACCGCGCACGACCGACCAGCGAAGGGTTGGAGCACCGGCACGGCTGGTCGCGAGCCCCTGCGGATCAAAGACAGCGACCGGCCCACGAGATGCCCGAGCGGCCAGAGTCACCGCCAGATTGTCTGGCCGTGTCGACGTGGTGACGACGGCTCCAGGCGCGTCGAGGATCGCCGGGATCACGATGTTCTGACCCTTGCCCGATCGCGGAGGTCCGAGCAGGAGCATCGAGTCCTCGACCGATGCCCAGCACGAGATCCGCCGGCTCGTCCCGAGGAAGTAGCCGACATCCGCCGCCCGAGGATGCAGCAAGGACGGGCGGAGGGTTCGGGAACGCCTCAGCAACGGCCGGCTGCTCGCGGAGCGCTCGATCTCGGCTCGCGGCGCAAAGCCTTCGCCATGCGCTGGCGACCGGCCCGGCTGGCCCGTCATCAGGCGACGCGTCATCGTGAAGACGAATGTGGTGAATACGGCTGCGATCGTCAGGACCAGAACCGTGAATAGCCAGTAGATCCACACGGGTCCCACCGGCGAGCCCCATGCGCTCGCCGGATGCCCGATGTGCGCAACGGCGATCACGCCGGCAAGAAACCGGCCGTGGATCATGTCGTGCCCGGACACGACGGCGGCCGACTCGCCGCCAAGCCAGAGAAGCAACGTGATCACGGCGAAACCCGCGACCACGGCCAGGCCGAAGTCGGTCGTCGTATGAGGGCGGCCGTTCATCAAAGGTCGATCGTCCGGCCAGCATCGGCTGGCGGAGCAAGGGAGTAACTGGGGCACGCAGTGCCATCGCCGTAGCCGGCGGGAGCGCCGCAGAACATGCAGCGTCCGCTCCGCCCGCCATCATCGAGGCCGCAGCATCCGACCTCGCCGTGTGCCTCGGTTTGGAAGACGACCGTCGCCTTGCGCCGGCAGGTGCACAGCTCGCCAGTCTCGGCTGGCCGCTGCATCGTCACAGGGCCACGGCCATGCTCGGCTCGGCCGCAGACACGTCTCGTGCCGGCGTACCGCAGCGAGCAAAGCGCTCGTGGGCCAAGCGTGCCGAGTACGACAATCGGGACAGCCTTCGCTCTGGCAAGTCAGGGAGGGCAAGGCGCACGGCGATCACGTCCCCTTGCCGACGGCCGCCGTCGAACGCCACCAGGCGGGCGAGGGTGCGTGACATTTGGGAGTTTCGACCGAGGTTCTCGCCGAGACCGAGGCTGACCGCCAGATCGGTGGTGTCGAGCGTGCTCGTCGGCATCGCAATCGCTTGTCTCGCAAGGCGCTGCCACATGAGCGTCGTCGACGGTCCGAGGACTCCGAGCCACACGAGCTCGACGTATGGACTTCCTGGGCGATGCCCGAGACGCTCGACGACGGGGTCGGGGAAGGGGACGATTGTGAGGGCTGGTGGGGTTTCGATGAGGGTCGGGAGGTACGCCGGCATCAGGCCACCACCGCGACTAGCTCGGGCTCTGACGCGGGTGCCAGCCGAACCTCCAGCTCGCTCCTTCGTTGCTGGGCGGCGGCGATTGCTGCCTGGACTCCAGGCACCTTGCCCCCAGTCGTGTGCGCAGCAGGACTGGCATCGATCAACTGGCGGGCGGCCGTTGCCACTCGCCCCTGAGTGGCCTGGACCGCCTTGGCACCGTCCTGGCCGGCCCAGGCGGCGACGTACGGGAAGCTGTAGTCGTCG
>CAZAMA010000158.1:0-6624 GCA_964485645.1 uncultured Acidimicrobiaceae bacterium
CGCTGTCCGACGTACGCGCTCGCCATCGCGATGATGGGCTTCGCGAGCCGCTCCACGCCTTGGTTCGGCGGGAAGACGACCGCCGAGGGCGCAAGCGCGCGGCCGGCCCTGATGGCCGCGAGCAACTCTGCGGGAACCGAGCCCGTGAGGTGGCGGGCCTCGACGCCGCGGGTGCGGCGCAGCTCCTCGAGGCTCGAGGGAGGGTGCTGGGCGATGCAGGTGACCCCGAGATCGGCGAGAACGAAGCGGACCGGGAGGTCCAGGCGCTGCGCCCGGCGCTCACGCCATGCGGCAACCTCCTGGGCCACTGCCCGCGAGACGCCGCGCAGCTGGCGCGAGTGGGGCAGCCGCCACCACGCCTCGTCCGGCACCGTCGGGGAGCGGTCCTTTGCCAGAGCGATCGCGCACTCCTCGGCGGCCCAGAGACTGCGACCGAGCACCTCGAGCCGCTCGGCGAGCACGCGACGCATGTCGAGCAGGTAGGCCACGTCCCCGGCGGCATAGGAGAGCTGGCTCGGGGGCAACGGCCGCTGGAACCAGTCAGCCAGCTGGTCTCCCTTGTGGGGGCGGATCCCGAGCAGCGCCTCGGCAAGAGTTGCCAGGGACGGCGAGGTGAACCCAAGGAAGCCCGCGGACAGTTGCGTGTCGAAGATCTGCTTCGGCAACGCCCCGCAGGACCGCTCGAGGACCTCGAGATCCTGATCGGCCGCGTGCAGCACCGCGACTGCCTGACTGGCAAAGAGCGAGGCGAAGGCAGTCATGTCGACGGCGAGCGGGTCGACGAGGGCGATGCCGCCCGACCACGCGATCTGAACGAGGGCCAGATGGGGGAAATAGGTGCGCTCCCGGTGGAACTCGGTGTCGATCGCGTACTCGTCGACTTCCGCGAGCACACCGAGCAGCCCATCGAGCGCGCTCTCCTCGGCGACGAGCTGCCAACTGCCCGCCGGCACGCTGGTCGTCCCGGGCTCAGGCGTCGGCGCACCGGCGCCACTCGAGCGCCGAAACGGCTCCTTTGCCCGAAACGAACTGGACATCTCGCGCCTTAACCCCCGTAGCTCATCGCCGTGTCCTCGATCCGGAGCACCTCGACGTCCTCGCCGCCTTCGGCAAAGCCGGCGTCGATCACCTCACCCACAAAGAGCGTGTGGCTTCCCGTCGCGAGTACGTGACGTACCTCGCAGTCGAGCCAGGCAATCGCGAGAGCGGGAATCGGTGCCCCGGACAGGCCATCTCGGAAGGCGACACCGCTCAGTGTCCCCTCGTCGGGGTCCTCGACGGCGGGCTTCACGAACCGCCGGACCTCGCTGCGCTGCTCACGCGAGACGAGGCTCAAGGTGAAGCACTTGCCGGATGCCACCAGCTCGTGGGTGAGGGCAGATCCCTCGATTGAGACGGCGAGAAGTTTCGGGTGCACGCAGACCTGCATCGCCCAGTTGATCGTCATGAGATTCCGCCGCTCGCCACAACGGCTCCCGAGCACGTAGAGCCCCGTCGGCAGCTTCCACAGGACGCGCCGGCGCATCCGGTCGTAGGCATCGTGCTCGACGCCCGGAGGAAATGGCCCAACCGGGACCCCGCGCTTTGCCACCGCGCTCAACGTAGCCCGAGCCGCTCTCGAGCGCGCGCCGCCCCGCCGCGCGCACCGTGGGCGGTCATGTCGGCCCCGCGCGCCGCGGCGCCGCGCGCCGCCCCGCCGCGCGCACCGTGGGCGGTCATGTCGGCCCCTTTGGCATCTTCCAGTGCACTCCGAAGGATGCAATCAGTCTCTGGGCCTTGTGAAGATCCGAGATGCCTGTCACGAGGACCGCGAGATCTCTTCGCATCGTCCGCGACCCCAGCGAGGAGATCCGACTACAGCTCGTCGCGGCGTTCACGATCGAGGTGTCGGCGTCGCTTAGATAGTTCGTCAGAGCCTGGTCAGGGCTGGGCAAAGTGTCATAAGCCGTCCCGACATCGATGGCAAGCCCACCGCAGATGGTGGTGACGGTCTGCACCGATCCGGTCTTCACCGCCTTGTACGCGTCGACGATGTCGCTGACTACGAGGTCGTTGTCGGAAGTAAAGCTGTTCTGTTTCGCCCACTGCTGCACCTTGCTGGCCCTGGTGCCGGAGTACGGCGAACAGCCCGCGAGGCCGAACGCGACCACTAGGGCGGCGAAGGCGGGCAGCAGCGGGCGCGGCAGTCTCACGAGAAGATGAGCACGTGATAGTCGCGCCTCCCACGCCGGACGAGCACGTATCGATCTGCTAGCAGGTCGCCCCTGGCGACGACGGCGGCGTCGTCACTGCCCCCACCGCGCCGCACGTTGTTGACATAGGCGCCGCCCTGCTCGATCGCCCGGCGCGCTTCGCTCCTCGAGGCACAAAGGCCGCTCACGACGAGCACTTCGCCGAGATCGAGGCCAGCACCGTCGAGGCGCGAACGCGCAAGCGCGGACGAGGGCGCATCGGCCACGAGATCGGCCAGCAATGCGGAATCAAGTGCGGCGATCTCCTCGGTGTAGATGGCGCGGGCTGCGCGCTCGGCCCGGGAGGCATCTTCGTCTCCGTGGACAAAGCTGCAGACCGCGCGCGCGAGCGCCTGCTGGGCGTCTCGCCTCTCGGGACGATCCTCGAGCGACTGCTCGAGCTCCTCGATCTCCTCACGAGGAAGGAACGTGAAACCCCTGAGCATCGTTCCCACGTCCGCATCGGGCACCCGGACGAACCACTGGTACATGGCGAAGGGCGACGTTCTCGCCCGGTCGAGCCAGATGGCCCCCTCCTCGGACTTGCCCATCTTCACGCCATCGCTGCGCACGAGCAGTGGCCAAGTAAAAGCATGCGCCTCGGCGCCTCGCACCTTGCGGATGAGGTCGAGTCCCATCGTGATGTTGCCCCACTGGTCGCTTCCTCCCATCTGGAGCCGGCAGCCTCGGTGGTCGAACAGGTGGAGGTAGTCCGTGGCCTGCAGGAGCATGTAGCTGAACTCGGTGAAGGAGATGCCCTGGTCGGGCCTGCCTATTCGGGCTGACACGGACTCCTTCGCGATCATCTGATTGACGGTGAAGTGCTTACCGACGTCGCGGAGGAAATCCACCAGCGGAAAGGGCACGAGCCACTCCGAGTTGTCGAGCAGCAGAGCTTGGGATGCTCCGCGATCTTGGGAGAAGTCCAAGAGACCCGAGAGTTGGGCGCGGATCCCGGCCACGTTCTCCGCGAGCTGCTCGCCCGAGAGGAGCGGGCGCTCGGCGGCCTTGCCTCCCGGGTCGCCGATCAGCCCTGTGCCGCCACCGGCGAGAGCGATCGGCTGGTGACCGGCGTCCTGTAGGCGGCGCAGCGTGGTGATCCCGAGGAGGTTGCCTATGTGCAAGCTCGGAGCTGTCGGGTCAAAACCTACGTAGCCGGCGTGGCGCTCGGTGTCGAGCGCGCGGCGCGCACCGGGGCTCTCCTGCTCGATCAGGCCGCGCCAGGACAGATCCTCCGACAGCGTTGGCATGCCAACACCATGCCACGCCCGAAGCAGGGTCTGGGTCACGCCGCTGACTGGGTCACGCCGCTGACTGGGTCACTCCGCCCGATTGGCGCCGATCGGACCCGGCTCGTCCTCACCTGACGCCGACACGAAGTCAAGCCCGAAACGGCCCTTCACGCACAGGTTCCCCGAGGTGACGTCGTGATCGAGGGGAGAGGTCACTCTCACGACCCGGTTGTCCTGCACCCGGACCTCGAGATTGCAGCCGACTCCGCAGTATGGACAGACGGTGCGGGTGACGCGCTGGCGGCTCTCGTCCCACTCCCCGCTCGTTCGAAGGTCGTGCTCGGCAGTGAACATGAGGGCACCAGTCGGACAGACGGCGACGCAGTTGCCGCAGTACACACAAGCCGAGTCAGGCAGCCCCACGTCGAACTCGGTCGAGATGCGGGCCTCGAAGCCACGACCTGCGACGGCGATCGCGAAGGTGTTCTGCGCCTCGGAGCCGCAGGCTTCGACGCACTTGTAGCAAAGGATGCATCGCGAGTAGTCGCGCACATACTGGGCGTTATCGCGCTTGACCGGCTGTGCCACCGTCGCCGCCGTGGCTCCGTCGCTCGGGTGGTGGTGGCCCGCGCGGGCGCTGTCTCGCTCGCCGGCCAGGCCCGGGCGCATCGGCGGTCCGTGACGGGAAGGATCGGCTCCGTAGCGAGCGACCCATTCGGTCACCTCGGGCCCGGCATACGAGAGATCCACCGAGGATCCGAGCAGCTCGAGGACCATCCGCCTGCTGGTGCGCACCCTTTCTGAGTCCGTCAGCACCTCCATGGCCGGCTCGACCTTGCGAGAGCAGGCCGGGACGAGAGTGCGGGCGCCGACGACCTCTACGACACAGACCCTGCAGACGTTCACAGGTGCGAGAGTCTCGAGGTAGCACAGCGTCGGGACGTCGATCCCCGCGGCCGCGCACGCGTCGAGGATCGTCGCACCCTCGTTCACGCGCACAGTCTCGCCGTCAAGGCGCAACTCCACCGGGCGAGCGGGCCAGGTGGACCCAGCCGTCGTCATGACACCTCCTTCAAGCTGGCGAGGAGCCCTTGGGCGACCGCCGACTCTATGGCGCTGCTCGCGGTCTGACCGAGCCCGCAGATCGAGGAGTCCCTCATCACGGTCCCGAGGTCGGCGAGCAGGGTTCTCTCCGCCTGGACGGAGCCGAGCAGACTCCGAGACGAGAGTCGCCCCAGCAGCTCTTCCTGGCGCACCGTCCCAACTCGGCACGGCACACACTGGCCGCAGGACTCGTCCCGGAAGAACTGGGCGATGCGCTGGAGGATCTGCGAGATGTCGACCGTATCGTCCATGACCATGACGACGCCCGAGCCGAGGGTGGTGCCCGCGGAGCGCACGGCCTCGAACGATAGCTCGATGTCCAGCTGAGCCGGCACCACAAAGCTCCCGGCGGCACCTCCGAGGAGAACGCTTCTAAGCTCCCGCCCGTCTCGCACACCCCCAGCAAGATCAAGGAGCTCCCGCAGGGTCGTGCCGAGCGGCACCTCGTAAAGGCCGGGGCTGGCGACACAGCCCGATACGCAGAACAGGCGAGTGCCGGACGAGGAAGCGGTGCCGATCGAGGCAAATGCCGCGCCACCGATCGAGAGGACCTCGAGCACGCACAGGAGCGTCTCTACGTTGTTGATCCCGGTCGGCTTGCCGAACAGCCCTCGGTCGACAGGAAATGGCGGCTTGTTCCGCGGCTCGGGGCGCAGGCCCTCGATGGAGTTGAACAGCGCGGTCTCCTCGCCGGCGATGTAGGCACCGGCACCGCGGCGGATCTCGAGCTCGAAGACGTGTCCCGACGACATCACGTCCTCGCCCAGAAGTCCATGCGCCCGCGCCTGGGCGATGGCGCCTTCGAGGCGCTCCTCGGCGAGCGGGTACTCGCCGCGCAGGTAGACGAAGCCTTTCTCGGCGCCCGTCACTATGCCGGCGACGGTCACGGCCTCGACAAGGGCGAACGGGTCGGCCTCGAGGAGCACCCGGTCCTTGAAGGTGCCCGGCTCGGATTCGTCGGCGTTCGCGACGAAGAAGTGCGGCCGCACCGGGTTGTGCGCGACGGCAGACCACTTCGCCGCAGTCGGGAAGGCCGCGCCGCCGCGGCCGAGCAGGTTGGCCGCCTTGAGCTCGCTGAGCACGCCCTCCGGCCCGAGGGAGAGCGCCCGCCGCAGGGCCTCATAGCCGCCGGCCGCGCGGTAGGCATCGATAGAGGTCGGGTCGACGACCCCGACCCGGCGAAGGAGCCGGAGCGGCGAACGGTCCGAGCTCGCCTGGGGCACGAGCGCGACCGGCGGGGCTATCTCTGCCGCCCGCGAGGCGGGGGCAGACGTCGGCAGGACCGGCGCTGGCGCTGGTGCTGGCGGGGCAAATCCCGGCCCTGGCGCCACAGATGTCGCCATGTGCTCGAGGGCCGCGGCGTCGAACGGCGCGACCGTCGCCCGACCGCCACCGTCGCCCGACCGCTGCACGAGGGCCGCCGACCCGTGCTCACAGTGACCGAGACAAGGACTCGGCTTCCAACTGAGACCGCCCCGCTCCTCGCCCGGAGGGCCGTTAGCGGACCTGACGGCGCCACATGGGTCTCCGCCCGAGCGCGCTCTGCAGGCAATGTCGTCGCAGATATGGACCACCACCTGGGCCATGGGCTCGAGAGAGAGCAGCTCGTATGCGCTCGCCACTCCGAAGGCCTCTGCCGGGGCGATGTCGAGGCGCGAGCAGAGATAGCCGAGAGCGGCTTGGCTGATCCAGCCCACCTTCTCCTGGAGGCTATGGAAGACCGGCAGCAACAGGTCGCGGCGGGCCTCGCGCGCCGCGCGGCCCCCGTAGGCGACGTGACGATCGATCTCCGAGCGCGCTCCTCCCGCCCAACCCGTGGTAGCGACCCCGAGAACTGCGTCGACGGCGGCACGCTCCTCATCGGTCGCGCGCTCGGTAGTCACCCGCAGATCCATCAGCCGACCCTCTCCACGTCTTTGGCGCCTGCGCGGCCGGCCCCGTTCTCGCCATGGTCGACAAGTCGCTCCACGCGTACCGCGGTCGCCTTGAACTCGGCCGTCCCAGATTTCGTGTCCCAGGTGTCGAGCGTCAGGACGTTGGTGTCGACCTCGTCCGGG
>CAZAMA010000159.1:0-2114 GCA_964485645.1 uncultured Acidimicrobiaceae bacterium
TCAGACATAGAGAGGCCTCATCATGATCGCAGAATCTGCGGAAGTGAGCGGAGCGCGAATCCACTTCGCAACAGGCTGGATGCAACGGCAAGACCGGTGATCCACAAGACCGTCGGGGCGAGGAACAGAGCCGAAGCGATCATCGTGAGGTCAAGCGCGACCAAACCGATCCCACCATACATGGCGAGGCGCGTGCGGTGAAGGTCGTCGCGGGTTGACGCAGCGCGTATGAGGGCCACGATCACCATGAGCAGTACGGGTCCGAATGCGAGTCGCGCTGCCGCCGGCACCGGCCACGTCCAAATTCGAGTCGCAACGAGCGCTACTCCCCAGAACAACCCGACGACGGGTCCGGTTTTGAGGAGTATGTGCGCCGTACGGCGACCGGTCGACTGGCGCACAAACTCCCAGGTGATCTGGTCCACGTCGCCAAACTCGGCAACAGCAAGGTCCGCAGCACCGACATTGCTAAGCCCTGCGCTGAGGTGGCGTTCGTAGGTCTCGGTCAACCCGTCTGCGAGCTCTTCGACAACATGCGCCGGCAGACGTCGGCCGAGCTCGGCCAGATACGCGCTCAGGTCGTCGCCGGCCACGGGGCCTGCTCCAAGAGATCGGAGACCGCAGAAGCGAAGTCCTGCCAGGCCAGTCGATCGCTTCGCAATCGCTTCTGTCCCGCCGCGGTCAGCTCGTAGCTCCGTCGTCGTCGACCGTCTGCGACCGACCAGCGTCCCTTGATCAGCCCAGCCGCTTCGAGCCGGTGGAGTGCCGGATAGATGGTTCCGGTGGGAAGGTCGAACCTCGCGCCGCTGCTCTCACGCAACGCCTCCTTGACGGCGTAGCCATGACGAGGGCCGCCGGCCAGAGCCGCCAACAGCAACACGTCGAGGTGGCCCTTGAGGGCTTGCGCTTCAGGTCTCATACGTAGTTATGCTACCTACTGGTGAATGGCTAGGTATCCTACGTATGAGCGCAGGAGGTGCCCCTTTGGATGGACAACCGGCGATCTGGGCCGAAGGGCTGAGCAAGCGATTCGGTTCGGTGCGCGCCCTCGAGGAGGTGGACCTCGAGCTGTCATCGGGGCGGGTGCTCGGACTCCTCGGACCGAACGGCGCCGGCAAGACGACGCTGGTGCGGATCCTAACGACGCTGCTGCTCCCGGACTCGGGGCGCGCCCGAGTCGCCGGATTCGATCTCGTCGAACAGTCGGACGCGGTCCGACGGCACATCGGGCTCTCGGGCCAGTTCGCGGCTGTCGACGGCTATCTGACGGGTCGGGAGAACCTGCGGATGATCGGCCGCCTCTACGGGATGAGCCGCCAAGTCGCCCGGTCTCGGACCGACGAGTTGTTAGAGCGCCTCACCCTCGCCCATGCGGCCGGGCGCGCGGCGCGCACCTATTCGGGTGGGATGCGCCGTCGCCTCGACCTGGCTGCCAGCCTGATGTCGGCACCACCGGTGCTCTTCCTCGACGAACCGACCACTGGACTCGACCCCCATGGCCGCGTGGAGCTCTGGCGGCTCCTCGACGACCTGGTGGCAGAGGGCACGAGCCTGGCGTTGACCACCCAATACATGGAAGAGGCAGACCGCCTGGCCAACAGCATCGTGGTGATCGACCACGGACGCGTCGTCGCCAAGGGATCACCCGACGAGCTGAAGGATCTGATCGGAGGCGATCGCCTCGAGCTACGAGTCCCAGCCGGTGCCGACGCCGCCCAGGCAGGACAGGCCCTGGCCCGCATCGGATCTGGACCTCCGATCGTCGACATCGGCGAAGGACGAGTCGTCGTTCCGATGGAGAACGGCCAGTCCAAGCTCTCCGAAGTGGCGAGCCACTTGGCCGCATTGCACGTCGAGGTGACCGACATTGCCCTGCGCCGCCCAACGCTCGACGATGTCTTCCTCAGCCTCACGGGGAATGCCGAGGCGCCAGATAACCCCTTGTCGCTCGTGAGCTCGTTTCCCAGCTCGTTCTCACCCCCGGAATCAAGGACGACGTCATGACCGTAACCCTGGCTGATCATCGTTCCTCCGGGTCGGCGACGGCGACCCAGTTCGACGAGCAGGGTGAGATCGACATGGCGACTGCCCGGGAGGCCGCAACCGTCGTCGCC
>CAZAMA010000159.1:2124-6589 GCA_964485645.1 uncultured Acidimicrobiaceae bacterium
GGCGACGGCGAACATCGGCACGATCACGGGCCGCAACCTGCTCCGCCTCGTGCGGGTGCCGACGTTGCTCATCTTCGCCACCGTCCAGCCCGTACTCTTCGTTCTTCTCTTCACCTACGCCCTCGGTGGCGCGATCCATCCCCCCGGGATCGCCCACTACATCGATTTCCTGCTTCCGGGTGCGTTCGTGATCGCCATCGGGTTCGGAGCGTCACAGACTGGCGTGGCAATGGCCGAGGATCTTGCCACTGGCATGATCGACCGGTTCCGCTCGTTGCCGATGGCCTCCTCGGCGGTCCTGGTCGGAAGAATGGCCGCCGACGCTGTGCGAAACCTCTTCGTCGTGGTTCTCATGATCGGCGTCGCTTCGGCGATCGGCTTTCGGTTCCACGCCGGGCTCGCAGCCGCTCTCAGCGCGGTAGTCCTCGCCGTGGGCGTCGGCTTGGCCTTCTCCGCCCTCAACACCTGGCTGGGGCTGCTCGTACGAGACCCCGAGTCGGCGGGCCTGGCCGGACTGTTCCCCTTCATCATCCTTATGTTCACGAGCTCGACTCTCGTTCCCGTGGCCACCATGCCGGGCTGGCTCCAGGGCTTCGCCAAGGTCAACCCCATCACCGTGTGGGTCGACGTTCTGCGCGCGCTGTGCCTCGGGGGACCGACGCTGACCCCGATGCTGCAGGCGCTCGGGTGGATCGCCGGGCTGCTGGTGATCTTCGTGCCGGCCACGGTCACCCGCTATCGCCACACCACCGCAACCTGAGTGAAAGGCGTCGGACGTTCGGCCAGCGCTTGTGCCCTCCAACCTCGCCACCGACGAGGCCCCACCTGGAGGAGCACCAGCTCACCCCCGGCCTCGACGACCGGCGGGTCACCGCCCGCAGCATCCTCTACCGGGTGCTCCAGCACGAGAGCGCGGAGAGGTCCGCGCACGAGACCATCGAGGCCGAGCAGGATAGGTGGTCAAGCATCGCCCAGCTCGTCGCCTAGTACGAGACCATCGCCCAAACCGCCCAACGCGAGCACTTCGCCAACGTGGTCGCCGCCAGCGGACTCGACGCGAGTCGAGCGACGGCGGTTGTGGGCGGCGACTCGTTCGGGTCGTTGGTCGCCCAACTCCGCCGCAGTGAAGTCGACGGGCACCAACCCGAACAACTCTCAAAGCCTCCCGAAGCGGCAGCGATGATCCTGCCGAAGGTGCGCAACGCCCGCCTTATCACCATTCGGCGAGGCGGAACACTCACCGACAGCGACCATCACCTCCTCGCGCTGTGGGCCGCGATCTGCGCCGAGCACGTGCTGGCGCTGTTCGAGGGCGCCGTCCCAGATGACCCACGGCCGCGCCAGGCGATCCAAGCCGCTCGATCCTGGGTCCGCGGCGAGTTGCCGATGATGCGCGCCCGCGCCCTCGGCGGCCACGCCATGGGCGCCGCACGACCGCTACGCGGTTCGTCCCGGTTCGCCGCCTACGCCGCGGGGCAAGCGGCTTGCGTCGCCCACGTCCCCGAGCATGACCTCGGAGCCGCCGCCTACGCCATCAAGGCGGCCCAAGCCGTTGCGCCGGCCCCTGAGTCAGAGCGGGCACGCCGCCTCGAGTGCGCATGGCAACGCGCCCAGCTTCCACCGCGAGTTCGCGAACTCGTCATCGCAGACCAGCGACGCCGCAACGAAATCTGCTGGTCGATCTTTGACACGTGAGCAGCACCGATACGCCACCCAGATGCGGGCCAGATCAGACCGTCAGCCGCTGGCAGAGCCACAACCCCCAGCGCAAGGTCGGGTCTCGACAGCCACGAGTCGACGGACGCCCGGCGGCCCACGCTCGCCGAGTTCCTCGTCCGCGTTCGCGACACCAGGTTCGCCGCCTCCTTCGACGCCGCATTCGCAGCCGAGAGCACCGGGATCATGAAGACCCCGGTCCAGACGCCTCAGACGACCACCTTCTGTGGGTCCACCTGGGCAACCGGGATCGGCTGGTGGCGGTCGAGGTCGTCGCCGTCTCGTGACCCCGGGATCAGCCTTCCCGTCGTACGGCATGATCGGCTATGCCACAGGTTGCGGCCACTCTGGTGGAGAGATGCGGTCCTCGGTGACCAAGTGGGTCCGGGTGGCGAAGGAGGCGTACATGCCGGCCATGACGATGATGGCGTAGAAGGGGAAGCCGAGCACCGCCCACGCCAACGCGATGCCAGGGAGGGCCGGCATGACCATGGTGTCGACTACGGCTCCTTCCACCGCCAGGACCACGGCGTCGTTCAGTAGTGGTGCGATTGCTGGCAATGGTAGGCGAAGGCCCCCGGATCACGTCCCTGGAGCAGCCCGATTCGGTGGTAGTGGCGGATGGCCTGAGTCTTCACCCCGCCAGGTCTGCCAGTTCGCCGTTCCTGATTCCTTCCGAGTCCAAGGGTCCGATTCAACATCTTGACTTCGCGACAACTTCAAGGGTGCCTGTTCATCGACCCGGATGACGTCTGGGTGGTGCCCTCGCAAAGGCCACCGCGGAAGAGAAGGAGCGGTCCCGCCTGCGGCTGAGACTCGTCCGGGAACTACGTCAGCGCCAGACGCGCGTCGTCGAGAGGGCGAGAACCGGATGCGGTGGAGCGTGCGGGTCGACCATGACGTCAGCGATGGCAGCGGCCCACGTCGAGAGCGAGAGGGACTCCATCAGGAGCTCATAGAGCGCACCAGGGTGGAGTCGGATGCGTCGGGAGCCTCGCCGGAGCGTTATGACGGTGTCGGTCGCCACGAGGTTGTCGTTCGCTGCAACGAGGGGAATCTCGACTTGGAAGCCGAAGGTTTCGAGCTCGTCGGCAATGCGTTCCGGGGCGACCGTGATGTCGAAACCGAGAAGGTCGCAGATGAGGAGCGCCGCCTCGTGGGGCGGAATCGGGTATAGGGCGAAGGGCATGACGGATGGCAGGAAGTCGTGATTCCGAGTCACGCTCGCGACGCGCACGTGATGGAGCACCGCTGCGATCTGTGCCTCCTCGATCGCCGCCTGGCGGGCAGCGGTGAACTCGGCGAGCAGCTCCTCGGCTGGTGCTGTCGTCCGGGTTCTTCCCAGGGTCTCAAAGGAGAAGGCGGTCATGGCCCGCGAGGTCGAGATCGCCATGCCGGCAATGCCGTCGTCGACGGCGGCCCGGATGGCAGCCGCGAAGGTACGGCTGTGCGTCCGGCAGCGCTCGCTCGGGATCACGATGCGGTTGCCCGGACGCCCCGGCAGCTCGCCACCATTCATGGCGGCCTCGATCGCCGCCCTCATCCGGCGGCGCTGGCGACCGGACTTCGCGTTTGGGCTCGACTTGATCTCGTAGAGAAGGCGAGAGCCGTCGGGCTTGAACTCCGTGATGTCGCCGATCCGAAGGCAGTTCGTGAGGTCGTGGAGAAGCCCGAAGCTCCCTTGGTTCCGGAGCTCGACCGCAGTGCCGAGCTCATGCCGGAGACCGGACTTGCCGGCCATCGTACCCGGCGAGTCGTTGCTGCTCAGCGCGATGACGTATCGCCGGTCATATCCCGAGACCCGCCAGGCAAGGGCGTCGCCGACGGCACGGAGCTGACGGCAGACCCGGTCGAAGACGAGGTCTTCGACCTCCCACGTGCGGGCGTCGTGCGGGTCGACGCCATCGGGGAGGAGCGGGAGATCGGCGGGAAGCGCCCGGCCGTCGGCGAGGCGCTTCGCATATCGGCGGCACCTGGAGCGGTGCGTCTCGCAGTGGTGCAGGTGTTGGAAGAGTGCCCGTTGGACGTTGTCGTAGTCGTCGAACGTCCGGCATCGGCGAAGCATCGTGATGAGCCACTCGACAACTCCCACGTTGTGCTGCTGCGCGGGGTGTCGCATGACCCTCAGGTGGTCGTCATGGGCGAGCGTGCCGAGGAAGCTGGATGCCATCGGTTCCTTATCGGACGGGTGCGTCGATGGGCACCATTATCCAGTCGGGGCGAAGGAAACGCTCCTGCGACGACACCACCACCGATGGGGGGCCTGTAGAGCGCCCACCGACCGGGCCTTTGGGGCTCAACTCGCCGAGGCGTGGAGCCGGTGCACCGCTCAGCCCGCCGCTCTGCGCGAATAGATGCCTCCAAGGACTGACGACCGTCGGAGTCGTTGACCAGTGCAGGCGCGTGGCGCTGCACAGCGCAGCGCGTACGCAGCGGGGCATCCTGCTCCCACCGGAGCACGAACGTCCGGCGTGTCGCCTCGGCGTGCCCTGGCGCGCCGCCTTCCTGCCCTACGCAGGAGTTGAGTAGGTCCCCACAAATTCGCCCCACAAACGCAAAGCTCGCCTATCAAACATGCTGGTCAGCGGCGTGTGCATATGCAAAGAGGCGCGAAAAGCGCCTGTACTTGGTGGCGGGGGCGACGCGTGAACCCGCGAGCGCGGAGTTATGAGCCCGACGATCCCGATCGGCGCCGCAACGCCAGGGTCGGCGAATCTCGTTCCGTCATCGAGGTGTCCTGCGGTGCAGT
>CAZAMA010000160.1:0-6530 GCA_964485645.1 uncultured Acidimicrobiaceae bacterium
GCGGATCCTGTCTGTGCTGGACTGGGCTCGGTGATCTGGATTGTAGACTTCAACCGGCAGTCGCTCGACCGGGTCGTGCCCGGAGTTCGGATCGCGCAGTGGAGCCAGCAGTTCGAAGCGGCAGGCTGGCATGTGGTCGAGCTCAAGTACGGCCATCGTCTGCAAGAGGCTTTCACCCGGACAGGCGGCGAGCACCTGCGCTCCCGGCTCGACTCGATGAGCAACGAGCAGTACCAGGCTTGTTTCGGGCGGGCTCCAACCGAGCTACGGGCTCATTTCCTCCTCGGCGCGACCCGAGAGCTGGTCGAGTTCTGTAGTGACATGTCCGATGAGGAGCTGTCGTATCTCGTCACCGATCTCGGCGGACATGACCTCACCTCCATCGCAGATGCTCTTGTCGTCTGTGATGCCGTCACCGACCGTCCGAGCGTGCTGTTTGCCTACACCGTGAAGGGTTGGGGCCTTCCTATCGCAGGAAGGCCAAGAAACCACTCCGCTCTCTTGACAAGCACCCAGATCGAGCAGTTGCGCGCTGCGCTCGGAATCGACAAGGACACGGAGCTCGATCGGCTCGATCCCTCCACGCCGGCGGGTCGGCTGGCCAGCGAACGGGGACGCTATCTCGGGCGCATCGATGCGGGCGACGAAGCCGTGTCTTGCTCTCGCGCACTTGGGGCAGTGCCGCGCGCGCTCGGGCTTCGTGCGGGACCTGGTCCAATGTCGACCCAGGACGCCTTTGGCCGCCTTCTCGTGGAACTGTCGCGCCACGAGGCGGTCGCGCCCTTTCTCGTCACAGCGGCCCCCGACGTCGCGACTTCGACGAATCTCGCCGGGCTCATCAACCGCGTCGGAGTCTTCGCCCCGAACGTGCAGCCGCGCTGGGACAACGACGCGATCCTCAGGTGGGACGAGGGTCCTGCCGGGCGCCACATCGAGCTCGGCATCAGCGAGATGAACCTGTTCCTCCTCCTTGGCCAACTGGGTCTCGCCGCCGACCTCTCAGGCCAACGCCTCCTGCCGGTCGGCACCGTCTATGACCCCTTTGTCCTTCGTGGCTTGGACGCCTTGATCTATTCGGTTTACTCTGGAGCACGGTTCGTAGTGGCCGGCACGCCATCTGGCATCACCCTTGCTCCCGAGGGAGGTGCCCACCAATCGACGATCACGCCATCGGTCGGACTCGAGCTCGATTGCCTCACCCTTCTCGAGCCGGCGTACGTGACTTGCCTCAACTGGCTCCTTTGCGACGCGCTCGGCGAGATCGCGACCGGCCAATCGGAGCCGGGTGGTTCGTTCTACCTTCGCCTCACGACGCGTCCGCTCGACCAGGCGCCATTCGAGCTGCTCGCCTCGACCACCTCGCCCGCGGGCCTGATCGCCCAGGTGATCGCAGGGGCCTACACCTTGCGCGACGCGACCGACCTCGAGAGACGTGGGCTCCCAGCTGTCAACCTGGCCGCGAGCGGCGCAGTACTGCCAGAAGTTCTCGAGGCGGCGGTCCTGCTCGAGGACGAGGGAGTCGCCGCGCATGTCGTCGATGTCACGTCCCTCGATCGCTGCTACAGGGCATGGCAGGCAACCGTGCGAGCAGCTGTCAGGCAGGCTCGTGGCTTACAGGTGCCCGCCGTGCTGGCCGACGCGTTTCTGGTCGGGCGGCCGGTCGTGACGGTGCATGACGCGGCACCCCATGCCATGGCGTGGCTCGGGGCCGCACTCGGGGCTCCTGGTGTCTCTCTCGGCGTCGACGGCTTCGGCCAGTCGGGCTCGCTCGGAGATCTCTATGGGACATTCGACCTAACTGCGGATGCAATCGTGAACGCCGCGCTGGCCGTGCTTTGAGCCCCGAAGGAGCTGGTGAGCTGCGACCGTGAGCTCACGGGCGACCTCGGTCTCGTCAGCCCCGGTGACGGTGCCGTCCGCGACGACGAGGCGACCGTCGACGAGAACATGGCGAACATCGGCTTTGCCGAGCGAGTAGAGAAGCGACGAGTAGGGCGAGTGAAGCGGCGCGGCCGAGACGCCCGACGCGCTCATGACGACGATGTCGCCTCTCTTTCCGACCTCGAGCGAACCGATCAGGTGGCCGAGGCCGAGGGCGCGGGCTCCGTCGATTGTGGCCATGGCGATGGCGTCTCGCGCGGGCAGGGCTTCGGCGTCAGTGCGAAGGTGCTTTTGCAGCAGCGCCGCGAGCCGGGCGGCAGACAGTACGTCGAGGTCGTTGGACGACGCCGGCCCGTCGGTGCCGATGCCGACGGGCACGCCCCTCGCCCGCAGCTCGGATACAGGAGCGATGCCACTGGCGAGCTTCAGGTTGGATACCGGGCAGTGGGCCACCGCCGTACCCGTCGCGGCCAGCATCTCCTGCTCGTGTTGCTCGAGTGCCACGGCGTGAGCGACGACCGTGCCTGGGCCGAGGGCCGCGGCCGACTCGAGCACCTCGAGCGGCCGGACCCCGCGCTCACGCACGACGAGCTCGACCTCGGCCGCGCTTTCGGACGCGTGGACGTGCACGACAGCGTCGTGAGCCCGTGCCAGCTCGGCGACGGCCGCTACCTCGTCTTGGTTGAGAACGTAGGTGGAGTGCGGCCCGAGGCTGCGCCGAAGTCCGAGGCCGGCGTCGCCGTGCGAGTCCAACCAGCTCGAGGCGCGAGCCAGCTCTTCCTCGAAGCTGCGGGATCTGGTGAAAGCGGCACCGTTGGCTCCGACGAAGACCGGCCCGGTAACGAGACGGAACCCGAGACCCTCGGCCAGGGGGATCCCCTCCTCTGGGTAGAAGTACATGTCGAGCGCGGTCGTCACTCCGCAGAGGAGGCTCTCGACGATGCCGGCCGTCACTCCGGCGCGGACCACTTCGGCGCTGAGGTGCTGCTCGAGTGGCCAGAGCGCGGCGAGGAAGCCCTCGAGGGAGAGGTCGTCGGCCGCCCCCCGAAACACCGTCATCGCAAGGTGCGTGTGCAAATTGACCATACCGGGAAGGACTATCCCCCCCTCGGCGTCGAGGGCTCTTCGCGGCACGAACCGAGCGCCGAGGTCGCTCGCGGTGCCGACCGCGACGATCTCGCCCCGGGAGAGCGCGAGGGCACCGTCTTCGATGATCGTGCGTGCCTCGTCCATGACAACGACGCGGCCGTGCACGACGAGCAGATCACATGGTGATGGCATCGAGGGCCGCCTCGAGCACGAGTCCGGAGATAGAAGCGACGAGGGTGGCATCGGGACGGTAAGGCGCCGCGTCAGCTGACGGGCCGTCGAGCACGAAGACGCCGCCGGCTCGTGCGCCGCGCGACGACGAGAGAACGAGGAGGGCGGAGAGCTCCATCTCGATCGCGACGACACCGGCAGCGCGGTAGGTCTCGATCGGAAGCGACACAAAGGCGGGGCGCAACAAGGCACGTGTCCAGACGATGCCGCGCGCCGGGTTAAGCGACCGGGCACGGAGCGCGGCGTCGAGGGCGAGCACGAGCTCGGGGTCGCACGTCGCCGGGTAGCTCGGCGGAAGGTACTGGTCGCTGACGCCATCGTCGCGCACAGCGGCCTCGGCGACCACGACGGCGCCGGCGCCGAGATCACCGCGCATGGCGCCGGCTGTCCCGACGCGAACGACGGTCCGCACTCCTGCGTCGAGGAGCTCCTCGAAGGCAACGAGGGCTCCGGGGGCGCCCACCCCGTGTGACGCTATGACGACCTGTGAGCCCTTCCAGCTACCTTGCAGCGTCAGGTACTCCCGGTTGGCAGCCACCTCAGTGGCGCCCTCGAGCAGCTCGGCCGCCCGAGATGCGCGCGCCGGGTCGCCGACGACGAGGGCGCGGTCGGGCAGTCCGCCGGCCGGGAGCCCGAGCACGGGCGAGCGCGAACCGGTGCCGGTCAACCGAGCGCCTGGAGCACGTCTTTGATGACGTCGTTCGCATCCTCGATCCCGACCGAGACGCGCAGCAGGTTCTCTGGCACGAAGCTCGCTTCGCGCGGCACGTACTCGCGGCCCCGCCAGCCTGCGGCCGGGTGCATCACGAGCGTGTGGACATCTCCGAGGCTGGCTGCATAGGTGCAGAGCTTGAGGCGGCTCACGAACTCGGCCGCGTCCTCGAAAGCCCCTTGCACCTCGAACGACAAGAGCCCACCGTAGCCCGACATCTGACGCGCGGCCACCGCGTGCCCGGGGTGGGTCGCAAGTCCCGGGTAGAACACCTTCTCGACTCGTGGGTGTGCTTGCAGCCGCGCAGCGAGCGCGAGCGCCGTGGCATTTTGCTGGCGCACTCGCAGGGCGATCGTTCTGATCCCGCGCTGGAGGATCCAGGCATCGAGAGGGCCGAGAACACAGCCGACCAGTACCTGCGGCCACCAGACGCGCTCCAGCAGCTCCAAGCTGCCTGATACGGCTCCGGCGATCACATCGGAGTGCCCTCCCATGAACTTGGTACCCGACTCGATCACGAGGTCGATGCCGGCCGAGATCGGCTGGGAGTTGACGCAGCTCGCGACGGTGTTGTCGGCGACCGACACGATGCCACGGCGCCGGCATACCTGCGCGACGGCCGCGAGATCCGTCACGGTCATGAGCGGGTTGCTCGGAGTCTCCAGGTACACGAGCTTGGTGCGCGCGGTGATCGCCCCGTCGACCGCGGACGGGCTCAGCTCGTCTAGATAGGTCACCTCGACGCCGAAGCGCTCCAGCTCGCTCAGCAGTTCCAGGGTCTCTCCGTAGGACTCGGTGCCAACAACGAGGTGGTCCCCGGCGCTCGTCAGGGCGAAGATAGTCGTGAAGATGGCCGCCATGCCGGAGCTTGTCAGCAGTGTCGCTTCCGAGCCTGCGAGTCCCGAGACGAGCTTCGCGGCCCGATCGACGGTCGGATTGCCGTAACGACCGTAGAACTTGACCGGACGGGGCGTCCCGGCCAGCTCGTGGAAGAGTGCCTGGCTGGATCGCGTGAAGGTGACGGACATGTCGATGGCGGACGCGACGCCCAGCTCGTCTCCGTACCCGCTGTCGGCGTGCACGGCAAGGGTCGTCGCATCCGGCCGGCTCTGTCGTGACTCGTCGCTCATCTTCTTGCTCCATCCGGCCACTTGGCCACTTGGTCATCTCGGCTCCCGCCGCCCGCCGCCCGCCGCCCGCCGCCCGCCGCCGCCCGCCGCCGCCGCCCCACGGCGCCGCCGGGATGCACTATGGTTCAGGTGTGCACACTTGTACCGTAGTCGGCTGCCAGCACCGCCGACTCAGGTGACCCTGCCTGTGAAGTACCGGGGATGCCGGACATGTCGGGTGGAGCTAGGAGATGGCTGAGCAGCTTCCTATCTTCGAGCTCGAGGAGTGGTTCCGGCGGTTCGCCTTTGTGCCCGGGATGACGAACCTGTCTCCGAGCAACCCTTCTTCCCCGAGCGTCGCCGAGCTGCTGGCACTTGGTGGCCGGAGCCTTGACGAGGCCGGCTCAGTGTCGCTTGACTACGGCGAGACAAAGGGTGCCCCTGGCCTTAGAGAGGCGATCGCGGGCCTTTACGAGAATGTCAGCCCCGACGAAGTCATGGTGACCTCCGGGGCGGTCGAGGCGATCACGCTCTGTCTCGTGGCACTCGTCGGACGCGGCACGCGCGTGATCCTCGAGACGCCGATCTACGGCTCCTACGAGCCCCTCCTGCGCCGCCTTGGGGCCGAAGTCGCCACCTACGAGCTCTCCCCGGCTGACAGCTACGAGTACGCGGCGGACCGCCTCGCCGACCTGTTGGAGGAGAGCCGGGCCGAGCTGCTCGTGGTCAACCCGTTCAACAACCCGACGGGGCGGGGGATCGACTCGCCGGGGGCCTTTCGGGAGGTTGTCGCGCTCGCCGAGCATCTCGGTACCAAAGTGCTCTCCGATGAGGTCTTTCGCCAGATCAATCTCGTGGGGCCGTCGCTCCCCTCGGTGCTCGACCTCGGCGAAGGGGGAGTGGCGATCGGTGACATGACCAAGCCTTGGGGCCTCGGTGGACTGCGCATCGGCTGGCTCGCGACCCGGGACCAGGAGCTGCTCGAGCAGGCGCTGAACGTGCGCGACTATACGACGAACAGCAATTCGTCAGTGAGCGAGTACCTGGCCGAGGTGGCTCTCGCGGCGCGCGACCCGCTGCTCGAGCGCGCCCTTAGGGGCGCGCGTGAATCACTCGCGGCGGTGGACAACCTAATCAGGGCCAGCGCGGGTGCTCTCCGCTGGGTCGCTCCCGCCGGCGGCTACTGCGGTTGGATCGAGGTGAGCGGCGAGAGCGAGGCGTCGGTGCCCGAGCTGTGTGCAGAGCTCGCCCTCGACACCCACCAGCTCCTCCTGCCAGGCGCGGTGTTCGGGCAGCAGTGGTCTCGCCACGTTCGCATTGGGCTGACTGCCGGCGCTGCCCCGCTCCTTGCCGGCCTTGAGGCGCTTGCTCAGCTGGTCTGAGCCCCGCGCACGACGACGGCCGCGCCGGCGCGGCCCGTGCCCCACGACGACGGCCGCGCCGGCGCGCCCCGCGCACCCCGACGCCGGCCGCGCCGGCGCGCCCCGGCCAGGCCCCCCGAGCCGGTC
>CAZAMA010000161.1:0-6523 GCA_964485645.1 uncultured Acidimicrobiaceae bacterium
GTTCCTTCCCCGCCCTCTCTGCTCAACGAACCGGTTGTCCGATCTGCCTCACAAGAGGTTGACACAGAGGGTGGTGATGACAGCTCGCTTGCTCGACAGCTGCGCAGCCTCTATGCCCAAGACGTCAACACACGATGGCGCGAACTTCCACCGTCCCGTCAACAGGTCAATCTCGAACTCGACTTCTCTACCACGTGTTGGCCGCTCCTCGAGAAGGGTCAACGGTGTCGCCCGAGCCATATTTGGGTCGCGAGGCCATGAGCCTGAGGCTCGCCGAACTCGTCACAGTGATGCGACCACCCTCGAAGCAAGGGTGAATCGATATGCACTTCCACTTAGATCCCTTCTCACGCATCGTCTGCGGAGGCGGCCGGGGTCTTGGGCAGCGCCTATGACTATAGGTAAGTATAGCCCTGACATCGCCAGCTTGTCATATCGTCCTCGTTGGAGGGAGGCGATCAAGGGTGGACAAGGAGATGGCACCGCTTATCACGCCGCCTGCGACGTCAACGAGGAGGAGGTTGTGGTTGCGGGCGTGATTGCGCAACGCAGAGAACGCTTGCTCCATGTCGAGGTTCGCGCGCTCGGCGACCACGCCCTTGGCTTGCTCGATGGCTATACGACTCTGCAGCGCGTGGTGGAGCTGTTCGTTGATGACCTGAGCCGCGAGAGAGGCTCGGAACTGGAGGACGGCGATAGTGGCGACATCGGCCAGCGCCTGGGCGGCATCGACATCGCCCGCCAGCATCTCGGCGGGGCTGGTGTGGAACAAGTTGAGAGCTCCGACGACCCTGCCGCGAAGTCGCATCGGCAAGGCATGCACGGAGCCGAACCCAGCGGCGATCGCCTCGGCGGAGAATCTGGGCCACCTCTCAGACGCGGACGCAAGGGTCTGATTAAGAACCGGTAGGCCCGTGTTGAAGCAGTCGAAGCAGGGCCCTTCGCTGGACTGCAGCTCGAAGAGCTCAAGTATCCGCATGGCTTCAGACGATGAGGCCATCAGCCGCAGGTCGCCGTCGGGAGCGACCAACATGAGACCAGCGGCGCTCACGTCGAGCACCTCGATGCACCTGTCTGTAAGAAGCGTAAACAGTTCCACAAGGTCGAAGTCCGCGACGAGAGTATCTGCCAAGTCGACCAGGGCCCGCAACAGCTCGGCTTGTTTGGGCATCTACTTTCCTTTCAAGAGGGCGCTCGCCCAACTCGGTCTCACTTGCTCAGGCAACCAGTCTTAGCAAGATGATACCGCTCGGCCCCCCGGCCGGCATCGGCGAGAGTTGCCCTGATGACCCGCTCAGGGGACCGGATATTTCTCACCGCTGCGTCCATCGAACCGCAGCCGCCTGGCGACGACATCTTCGGCTACCTCGGTAAGTGGACGGTCGTTGCCGATGGCGAAGGCCCTCAGTCGAACGAGGGCCTGTCCGAGGTCGACATTGAGCTGTGCGGCGACCATGCCCGCAGCCTGGTGCACCACGTACTTGAAGTCGGCCCCCGTCTCCAGCTCCGCGGCGATCTCTCCTTCAGGAGCATCTGCCTGCAGCATGAGGATGACCTGGGCTGCTACATCGGCCGCGACGAGCGCATCTGCGTGCTGATCATCGCTAAGGGGTCCCGGCCGGTCACGGTAGAGATTCAGCGCGCCGATGCGAACCGCTCCCACCTGCAGGGGGAAGCCGAAGACCGCACGGGCCCCCGCCTCGATGGCCGGCGCGGAGAAGGCGACCCACCGAACCGACCTAGGGTGGACGAGATCGGGTTCGAGCACCGGGCACTCCTGCTTGGAGGCATCGACGCACGGCCCTTCGCCTAGGGTGTACTGCAGTTGCTCGATGAGAGCGCTGACGGCATCAGTGGTGCAGAGCGAGCCTTGGGGCACGTCGCCGGACATGATCATGATCCCTGCGCCACTCATTCCGGTGACCTCCGCACAGACGTCGCAAAGCCGCTTCACCTCCCGCCCCGGATGGCTACTGCCCAGAAGCTTGCGGAGAAATCGCTCTCGTCTCTGCCCGCCCGCCACTTACGGCCCCTCCGGGCCGACGACTGCCCGTATGAGAGCCGCTGACTGCTCGTGTCCGGCACAGGCATCCACAAGAACGCGCAGCACGCAGCTCGACGGCGACCGCGACAGTAGGGTGCGAGATCGCATCCGGCGAAGCTCTCGCGCCCGGATGGGGACATCGATGGTCGCAAGACTCAGCTGCTGAACCTCGCTCAGGTCGATGACAACCGTGTCGTCCTCGAGGGCGACTGCCCGAGCGAGAGTGAGGGATAGCGCCGATATGGTCGACTCGTCGTGCGCGCCCTTAAGCCACACGACTGCTGGCTCGCCGCGATCTGCGCCCCACATCTGGCTGCGAGCGAGAACGAGGGAAGAAGATCCGACAGTGGTCACGGCACTCTCCTGGAATTGGTAGTTCTCTGTCGCGCTACCAGGGTCCGGAGCATCGCTCCCGAGCCAGCAGGTGCCGGCTCAGCACGTCGGGGCTCTTGTCGTGCTACCAAGAGGCTATACCCGCAAAAGGCAAACGGGAAGGGCCGCTCGCGCCGTTGGAGCGACCACATCCCTCGAAAGGCGCTCCGCAGCAACGACACCTACTGGAGCGGGGCACTGCTCGAAACTCTCGCCGAACTCTTGATTCTCGACCACCAGTCCGACACGGTGAGAGGCGGATCGGTTACCTGCTCGAGTCCGTGCTTGCCTTCGCGGTCATCTATGTGCGACGCAACCGACCCAAGAGTCCGCGTTGGGTCGTGCCGCACGGGCATAACGGTCACAGGTGCCCAGATCAGCATCGCGCGCGGTGCTGCGCCCGAGTACGTCTACCCGCCAAATCACAAGCGATGAAGAACACCTCACAGCGGCGGGCCAGGCCGAGAACGAGCTTTCCACCCGGAGACCTCAATCCGATCTTGTGACAGCCGAGCAATCCGCCAGAGATCAGCGCTCTCGCTCGATCGCCAGGAGAACCAAGTGGAGGCGCCAACGATGGTTCTGGCCGCAACACTGTTGAGCGTAGCTCCGGCCCGACACGCCGTCGCGAGGCGAGTCGCCCTTGCGGAGCAGCGGTCCCGGTGGTAACAATGAGAGAGGAAGATGGGTTCGACCAACCCAGTTCGTATCATCGTCGCTCCAGACCCCGGTGACGGCCATTCCAAGCTTTTCGCTAGGAAAACGACCGGGAGGAGAGGGCAACCATGCAGCGAGCAGCACTCGTGCTCTCCGCCTCAGCCCGTAGCGCTTCGATAAACAAGCCTATCGCCACCGCTGAACGCTTGACCATGACATGGCCGGACATCCCGGCCGTGCTGCCTCGCGGCCTCAGTTGTGGCTTCCAGCTCTCCGACCTCTCCTCGCACTCCGCTGGCCGCGCCACCCCTCGCGCCGGCCGCGGGTGCGAGGGGGGCCGGAAGGTCCAGCCAGATGCGGCGGCTCAGCTGCACGGTCGAACGCGACCAAAGGCCTCCCCAACGACCACAAGATACCGATGACAACGGTGAGTGGGGACATCGTCCTGCGCGATTACATAGACGTGGCCGAGCTGCGGATCAGGGCAATGGCACTAGCAGCTGCTTGCGGACTTAGCCGCTTGCAGCAGGGACTTGTCGGGCTGGCAGTCACCGACGTGGGTGCCTTTGCCATCCAGCACGCCGACAGGCTCGCAGTGGAGCTGCGTATCGAGGAAGACGAGATCGCGACTCCCTACCTACTGGTCGTGGTCCGTGACACCGATCTCATTGCCACAGAGGGCGAGGCCGTGTTCCGGCCGAGCGGTCGCGATTTCGGCCTCATGCTCGCCGAGCGGGCCTCGGAACTGTTCTCGGTGCAGGGCGCGGCGACGACCGGCATGACCGTCACCATGGGATGGGCACTCGATCCCGCTTCGAATTGGGCCGATCCTCGCGATCGCCTGCCGCAGCCTTGCCGGCAGGGCTCGCGTCGCAGCCCGATCGAGAGCCTGCGTCGTGAGACCGGTGAGGTTCTCGTTCTGCTCGAAGTGCTCCGCCGAACCGAGGCGGCGATCGAGGAGAAGGCTGAGATATTCATTGAGCTGACTGCCGAGCTCGACGCGACGAACCGACTCCTTGGGACGCAACCCGAGGCCGAGCTGGCATCCGAGGCGGAAGCGTACCTGGCGGCCGTCGTCCACTTCTCTACAGACGCCATCTTGTCCCTGACTCCCGATCTTCTGGTGAAGACCTGGAACCGTTCCTAAACACTCAGCGGAACTGAGTCCCGCCATGCCGGTGGCCCCGAACGGTCTTGGGTCACCTGGTCCACCGGGGTGCTCCGTTCGGCCGGTCGGGTCTTGCGCCGCAGGTGCGGCTGCCCTCTGGCCTTGAGGGTCCCGGTGTCCCTCTCTCGCTGCCCGGACAGGACCGCCGGTTGCCCGGCGCCCTTAGACCGCACGACCGGACGGGCAGCTCTCTCTTCCCCATGCTCCGCTGGGGTTGAGTCACACCTCCTCCGTTGCCGTGCTCGCTGTCCGAGCCCGCGTCTGGCGATGACCAGAGCCGCCGCATGGTGGCCCGAAGCATCGGCCGAGATCTCCTGGAGGCAACCGAGCCAGTGCTCAGCTCCCCACTTGCTGGTGTAGGCCGGGTCAACGGCGATGACTGAGAGTCCGGCGTTGGTGGCCATCTGGACCAGGCGGTCACGGAGCTTGGCCGTCGGGATGCCCGACACCAGGCGACGGAAGTTCTTCCCCCGCTTACCCCGTGACGGGCGATGTCCGGTGCGCTCCCGGCCCATCTCCCGAGAGTCCTTGAAGTCCAGGTTCTCGATCACGACCGCCATACAGCCGTGCGCCTTGGCCGTATGGATGAGCCCCGAGAGTCCTTGGCGCAGGTGCCCGTCACGGGTGGTGGTCGAAAGACCGGCGAGATCGAGCGGGACCGTGATCGGGTGGCCGACCGGGTTCCCCGAGGTGTCCACCACCACCGATGCCAGGTGAGCGGCGTTGACATCGACGGCCAGGACCCGGTGTGTCCGGAGCTGGTCGAGGTCCTGGACGGCGGAGGCCGGGCACTTCCACGAGGCGTCCAAGTACCAACGCCCCCTGTTCGAGTCACGGGAGATGTCGTAGCGCACGGCACCGGTGGCCGCCTGGTCCGCCACCTCATCACCGCGGTAGGAGAAGGCAACCGGACACGAGATCCGGTAGCGGCCGTGGGGGCGGTTGGCCAGGTGGGTGAGCGGTTGGGGGAGCTTGATCTCGACCCAGTGCTCGTCGGGGTGCCAGCGGATCGTGATGTTGCCCCAGAGCTGGTCCTTTTCTCCGTCCGCTGTCAAGAACAACCGTTCAGCTTGCCAGTGCTCGTGCCACTGTGCCTCGATCCAGCCGGCTTCCTTCAAGTAGTGGTGGGCTCTGGCCAGGGACTTTCCGCCCCGGCAGATCGAGACCCGGCCTTGTTGGATGCGTTGGTCCACACCCGCTAGCCGGTGTTCAAGTACCTGGAGACGGCGCTGCTTTTGGAATCGCTCGGCCTTGGTGGGATAACCACGAAACCGCCCATCTCGCTGCCCCACTTGGACCGAGAGCCGCCGCCGTATCCAAGCGGTGCGAGACTTAAGGCTCCGGCGCTCGGCAAGCAGATTGCGCAGGGAAAGCCCGCAGGCGTCCTCGCTCGTCCTGGTGATCGCCCCCGCCCACCGTGACGAGCTGGCAGCGGTCAATCCCCGCTTGCGCTCCCTGCGGGAGTCGGCCTTCTCCTTGGCACTGAGCCTTCCCTCAGAGCACCGCTCCGCCAGATCCCTGCCGGCGAGTGATCCCAAATGGGTCCCGACCGCCATGAGGACGGCGGCGTCAGCGTTGGCGACCTTCATCCGGGTTCTCACACGGGCACCGCTCGGCGGAGCCACCACAAACGATGGGGCGATCTCTCGCAGGTGGCGGCTCATGGCTTCATCTTCCTCTTCGGCTATGACATTTCGATGGACGGTGCCTGCTCCGCCAAGGCCATCGGTCCTACGTCGTGCTCGGCACAGCGCAGGGCCTTCTCTGCCCGGTTGCGGGCCGACCGGCGCCCGTAGAGGCGGGCACAGAAGCTGGTCAAAACCTCGGTCATGTCCCGCACCAGATCATCATCGACCTCACCTGTGTCGATCACCACCAGGCGGCGGCCGTGAGAGACAGCGCTGCTTCGACCAACTCTGCGTTCATTCGGGCCAGGCGGTCGCGGTGCTCGACAACGGCGATAGAGACCTTGGGGTCGGCGAGCAAGCGGCGGAGCTTGGTCCGCGAGCCGTTCATTGCCGAGCCGACCTCTGCTTCGACCCGGACCACCGGCTGACCCGTCTGTGCCGCCCACTAAGAGAGCCGGGCCACCTGGCGGTCGAGGTCTGAGTGCTGGTCGTGGGAAAGACTCGGGCATAGAGGCCGAGTGCCCCGCTCGGAGCCGAAAGGACAGCGTCGGGCGAGACCAAGATCGTCCGCTGGTTCACCCTGACCGCAGGCACCGGGAGCGTGCCCGCATGGAACCAGTTGTACGCGGTCTGTGGGTGGATGCCCTGGCGACG
>CAZAMA010000162.1:0-6373 GCA_964485645.1 uncultured Acidimicrobiaceae bacterium
CATGGTGCCGATCCAGTTGAAGAACTTCACCCCGGTCGGCACGGCGATCAGGTAGGTCATCAGGCTGAAGAAAGGCAGCAGCTCGGTACCGGTGGTGTACATGTGGTGCGCCCAGACGCTCGTGGAGAGGGCTGCGATCGTGATGGTCGCAAAGACCATGCCTTTGTAGCCGAAGACCGGTTTGCGGGAGAACGTCGCGAGCACGTCGGTCACGATCCCGAAGTAGGGAAGCGCGAGGATATAGACCTCCGGATGGCCGAAGAACCAGAAGAGGTTCTGCCACAGCACCGGCGACCCGCCCCCCGAGACCGTGAAGATGTGGGTGCCCAGATGTCGATCGCACCAGAGCATGATCATGGCGGCCGCGAGAACCGGGAACGCTATGAGGATCAGGATCCCGGTAACCAACATGTTCCAGGTGAAGATCGGAAGGCGGAACATCGTGAGGCCAGGAGCTCGCAGGTAGAACACCGTCGCGACGATGTTGACCCCGGTGAAGATGGCGGAGAAACCCGTGAGCAGGAGCGCCACGATCCACATGTCCGGCCCGGCGCCGGGCGTGTTGGTGGCACTCGACAGGGGGGCATAGGAGACCCAGCCGAAGTCCGCCGCCCCGCCGACGGTGAGAAAGCCGCTCACCATGATCATGCCGCCGCCGAGGTACAGCCAGTAGCTGAGGGCGTTGAGGCGGGGAAAGGCCATGTCGGGGGCGCCGACCTGCAGGGGGACGATGAAGTTGGCGAGCCCGCCAAAAGCGAACGGCCCGGCGAACAGGTACATCATCAAGCTGCCGTGCATCGTGAACAGCTCGTTGTAGAGGTGCTGGCTGACAAGAGTGTTGTCGGGTGAAGTCAGCTGGGTGCGCATGACCATCGCCATGAGCCCGGCCATGCAGAAGAACACGATGGAAGTAATCGCGTAGCTCTTCCCGATGACCTTGTGGTCCGTGGATGTGAGCCACTTGAGCATGCCCGTCGGGCCGTGCTCCTCCTCGTGGATGAGGTCAGGCGACGGCGCGAGAGCTGGGCGCGCGGCGATGGTCATGGCCGGCTCACGAGGCTCTGGAGACTTGCCTGAGTCTTCAACTTCTGCTCCTGTCCAGAGAACCAGGCCTGGAACTGGCTAGGGGTTTCGACCTTCACGCTGAACAGCATCTCGGAGTGGTAGAGCCCACAGTACTGCGTGCACTGCCCGGGAAATACTCCTGTAGAGGTGGGATGGATCTCGAAGGAGTTCGTGAGCGGCGGCTGGGCGTACCGGCTGAAATTGAACGCGTGGACGTAGAAGCCGTGGATGACGTCACGCGAGCGGAGGAAGAAGCGGACCGTCTCGCCCACCGGGAGCACCATCTGGGGGTATATCGGCGAGGTGTACGGCTGCGCGAGCGCCGAAGGAGCAGCATTGGGAGCCGTCTCGACGGTGACGCAGTCCCGGGGAGCAAGTGTGCAGTTCACGTGCGGGTTCGGGCCCGGCTTGGAGTACTGGAAGATCCAGCCCCACTGGTACGCCGTCACGTTGACGATCACTTGCGGCGGGGTCAGCACGTTGTCGATGTTGTTCTCGACGACGAAGGTGAACCCGAATATTACGAGCACCATTATGAGCGGGATGACCGTGTAGGCCACCTCCAAGCCGATGTGCTCGTGAAACTGCCTCGGTATCTTGTCGTCCTTCTTCCGGTAGCGGAAGATCGCCCAGAAGATCAGGCCCCACACGAACACGGCCACCGCGATACCGGCGACCATCAGCCAGAACCACAAGCGGAACTCGAGGTGCGACTGTGTCGTGACTCCCTTCGTGGCACCAAAGCCCACATTGCAACCGCCGAGCGCCAAGACGAGGAGGGCCAGCGCACCGAGACTCGCGATGCGACGCGAACGGGGCTTGGTCGGTGTCGAGGCCGACGGGAGGTGGTTCCGGCGAGGCACGATGCGACATTAGTCACCGGCGGACCGAACTATCCAAACGGCACCAGGAACCGCCCTATGGGACAAGGCGCCAGGCGCCCACCAAGGACCTCAGTTGTTGCTGGCGTCCTTGGGAAGCGCTTGCGGCGAGGCCGACGCACTGGAGGAGCTGGAGGAACCGCCAGCGGTAAGCCCACTGTCCTTGTCTCCCTCCTCGAGGCCCTTTTTGAACTCATGGGAGGCGCTTCCGAGCCCCCTCGCGAGCTTCGGCAGCTTCGTCCCGCCAAACAGGAGGACCACCACCACACACACGACGACGATAAGGCCGTCTACACCAAATATCTCTGCGAGCATCACCTGCCCTCCTTTCTGAGGACGATCCAACAGTAGAGGGTACCGCCTCGGCGCCGGTCGCGTGCCGGGAGCCTTACGCGGACGGGCCCCCGGGCGGACAGGCCCGGGGTTGCTGGCCCGCTTCGATGGCCAGAGCGGGCGGCGGCGGAGACGGGATCAGGTCCCGGTCCAGACGGGCGCACGCTTCTCGGCGAAGGCCGTGGCACCCTCGATGGCGTCACGCCCGGAGAAGATGGGCGCGATGAGCGCGGCATTCATCTCCCAGGCGGCTTGTTCCGACAGTCCGAGAGACCGTCGCATGATCTCCTTGGATGCTCGCACGGAGAGGGGCGCGTTCTCGCAGATCCTCTCGGCGAGGGCCAGGGCCGCCGGCACGACCTCGCCGGGGGGGACGACCTTGTTCACAAGGCCCAGCTCGGCGGCACGCTGGGCCGAGATCGTATCGCCGGTGAGAGCGAGCTCCAGGGCAATCGCGTAGGGAATCCGCTGGTGAAGACGTAAAAGGCCGCCGCCTGCGGCGACAAGTCCGCGCTTCACCTCTGGGATGCCGAACGCGGCGTTCTCGGCGGCGACGACGAGGTCGCAGGAGAGGACTATCTCGCAGCCGCCGGCAAGCGCGACGCCGTTCACCGCGGCGATGATCGGCTTGGCAAACCTTCGCCGGGCGATGTTGGCAAAGCCGTGCTCGGCCGACATGATGTCGGCGGACTGGCCCGACACGAATGCCTTGAGGTCCATACCGGCGCTGAAGGCCTTGTCCCCGGTCCCGGTCAGTACGACAGCCCAGATCGTGTCGTCAGCGGCAAGGTCGTCGAGTGCCGCGCCCAGCGCGAGGCTCGTCGGTCCGTCGATGGCGTTGCGCGCGCGTTCCCGGTTGAGCCGAAGCAGCTCCACCCGCCCGTGGCGCTCGCGAACAAGCGGCGGCTCCGACGTCGCCTCGGTCACAACTGACATGTCGCAGCTCCTTCTCCATATTCGCCCCAGAGAGAACGGGTCCCGAACAACCGCTGGCCGGAAGGTTAGGGCACCGGCGCGACCGACCGCTCGGGTTCGCTCGAGCAACCGGGTTCCGGGCGCGCTCGAGGTGCACGCGCACCGTAATCTCGACCGCGCGAACCTCTAAGCTGCGATCGGCTGCAACGAGGCTGCCGGGAAGTGTGGTGCCTCTCGATGGAGCCTCTCAAAGGAGCGGGAGTGACGGGAGTGGTGAGAGGCCGGCAGAGAGACGGGGAGGGCCATTTCCAGCCTGGGCTCCCTGGGCTCCCTGGGCTCGTCCCGCTACCGGCCCCGGGCCACGGCGAAGCGCTCCGCGCCGGCGTCGCCGGGCGGGCCAGAACGAGCGGGGCCGCCGCCCACCTCGGCTTCGACACCGCGGAGCTGATCGACGACTACCGCCTCGCGTGCACCTCCCGGGCTCTCGACGACCGGGAGATCGTGTTGCAAAAGCAGTCGCGGGTGTTCTTCCAAATCTCCGGCGCCGGACACGAGATCCTCCTGCTGGCACTCGCACGGTCGCTGCGGCCGGGCTACGACTGGTTCTTCCCCTACTACCGAGACCAGGCGCTGTGCCTCGCCCTCGGCGTGACACCACGCGACATCTTGCTCCAGGCCGTCGGCTCGGCCGAGGATCCGAGCTCTGGGGGGCGCCAGATGCCCTCTCACTGGGGATCAAAGCGCCTCAACATCGTGTCGCAGACGAGCCCCACCGGCAGTCAGTGCCTCCCCGCCGTGGGCTGTGCGGAAGCAGCTCGCTATATAGCTCCTCGCCATCTTGTCGGGTGTCACGCCATGGGCGACGAGATCACCTACGTGTCTCTGGGCGACGGGGCGACATCCGAAGGGGAGTTCTGGGAGAGCCTGAACACCGCTTGCCGGTTGCACCTGCCCGTGCTCTTCTTGGTGGCGGACAACGGCTATGCCGTCTCGGTACGCTCGGCCGATCAGGCGCCGGCTCCCATCTCCGAGCTGGTGAGCGGCTTTCGCGGCCTGACCGTGACCAAGGTCGACGGCACGGACTACTACTCGAGCCGGCAGAAAGGTGCCGAAGCGATTGCCCGCGTGCGAGCTGCGGAGGGACCGGGACTCATCCACGCCATGGTCACGCGCCCTTACTCCCACTCGTCGCAGGACACCCAAGCCAAGTACCGGCCGGCCGAGGAGCTGGTGGAAGAGGCCAGTCACGATCCGATCCGGCGTTTCGAGCAGCAGCTCATCGACGCCGGGGTGCTCACAGCCGAGGCGGCGGAGGAGATCCGCGAGGACGCGAAGAGGCGTGTCGCAGCCGTGGCCAAAGAGGCGCTCGGGTGCGCGCGACCCGACCCGGGCACCGTCACCCACGGAGTCATCTGTCTGCCGGATATCTCCGACCCCGACGGGGACGCCCAGACAGCCGCTACCGCCAGCATCCATCCGTCAGACCCTGTGAGCGAGAACGCGAGGCGGGGCGAGGCCATCGGCATGGGCGACGCGATCCGCCTCACCCTTATCGAGCTGATGAGCCTCGACGAGAGAATCCGCGTCTTTGGCGAGGACGTGGCGGACGCACCCGAGGACATGCTCCAGACCCTTGAGGGCAAGGGAGGTGTGTTCGGAACGACGCACGGACTGCAGAGGACCTTCGGAGTCGCTCGGTGCTACAACACTCCTCTCGCCGAGGCGAACATCGTCGGAAGAGGCATCGGCCAGGCGCTGCGCGGGCTCAAGCCCTGCGCCGAGATCCAGTTCTTCGACTACATCTGGCCTGCCATGCACCAGATTCGCTCCGAAGCCGCCACGGCGCGGTGGAGGTCCCAGGGGGACTTCACCGTCCCTCTCGTCATCCGCTGCGCCATAGGTGGTTACATCCACGGCGGCTCTCTCTGGCACTCACAGAGCGGGGAGTCGATCTTTGCCCATATACCCGGCCTCATCGTGATGTTCCCGTCGCGCACCCGGGATGCGGTGGGGTTGCTGAGGGCGGCATTTCGCTGTGAGGATCCGGTCCTGTTCCTCGAGCACAAGCACCTCTTGCGCCAGAGGTACGCGATGGACCCCTATCCCGAGGCGGGTTTCGTGCTGCCGCCCGGCAAGGCGGCCCGGGTCCGAGATGGGCGGGATATCTCGATTGTCACCTGGGGAGCCACGGTGCAGAAGTCGCTCGAGGCAGCCGAGCGGCTTTCTTCAGAGGGAACCTCCGTCGAGGTGATCGACCTGCGAACGATCATCCCCTGGGACAAGGAGGCCGTTGCGGCCACGGTAGCTCGCACGGCAAAGCTGCTCGTGGTCCACGAGGACACCCTTACGGCGGGCTTCGGCGCCGAAGTGGCCGCATGGGCCTCCGAGCACTGCTACGGCGACCTCGATGGCCCGGTGCGGCGCGTCGGTGCGACGGACACGTTCGTGGCCTACGAGCCCACCCTCGAGCAGGCGATCCTTCCCCAGGTCGAGGACATCGAGAGAGCGGCTCGCTCCCTCGCCGCCTTTTGAGCGAGCGCGAGCTCCGCCAGCGGCTCGAGCTGCCAAAAGGTAGGAACCATTTCCCCCTGAGGAGAACTACGGTTGTCCCGTGCGTCGTCTCTTCTCCTCGATCGGGCAAGGCAACCCGGGCCCCGGTGACGTCGCAAGCCGGCGCGACTCCACCGAGTCAGCCGACTCGGCTCCAGACGGGACCCGACCTGGCGACGGGCAGCTGGCGGGGAACCCGCCGGCGAATGCGGCAACTGCCGAGCTGCCCCAGGGAGCTCCCCGCCAGCTGAGCCACGAGCCCGACCTGGTACAGCAGATTCATCGGCGGATGATCCAGATGTTCGCGATCGTCGAGGAGGCCATCGCCGGTGCCACCCACGCCCTCCTGACCGGAGATCGGGAGCGAGCCCGGGCTCTCGTCGCCAACGATGTCGCTCTCGACGACCTCTACATCGAGCTGCAAGAGCTCGTCCATGACCGCGTCGTGGCTGGCGGGCTCGCACCTGCCGAGACCACGTGGCTGCTCTCGGTGCTGTCGATGATTCCCGAGCTGGAGCGGAGCGGCGACCTTGCCGAGCACGTCGCCCAGCGCGCCACTCGCAACCTGCCAGCCGAGATACCCGCACGCATGCGCGGCTACATCGAGCGCATGGGCGAGGTCGCCTGCG
>CAZAMA010000163.1:0-6296 GCA_964485645.1 uncultured Acidimicrobiaceae bacterium
ACGACCCACGTAAGGCGACTTGTGGTCGCTGAGCATGGTGCGGCTTAGAGGTAAGCCCTGCCCGTCGAGGTGCCGGCTGTCGGTGCCCGGCGGAGAGAGGGTCAAGCGTGTCGATGGCGACGTGGGAGGATCGGGACGCGCACCGCTCGCGGTGCACCCCCAGGGCACCCACGGCGGGCATGTGAGCTCTTCAGCAGGCGAGTGTGGGGCCAAAGACCAGGTCAGCCGTGCGCACCCATCTAGAGCGACGAAGGGAGGCGGCGTGAGGGAAGTGCAGCTGGATGTCGTCGTCACAGCGAGGCATCTCGAGGTCGACGATGCCCTGAGAGAGGTTGCCAGGAGCAAGGTCGGCCGGCTCGGCCGCTTCCTTGGCGGGATGGAGCGGGCGGAGGTCTGCTTCTCGCGAACACCAATCGGTCACCTGGGCGACCCGGTCTCCTGCGAGATCGTGCTCGAGGGTCATGGCCATGCCGTCAGGGCGGGTGGCGGTGGTAACCGACCCGCGGCTGCCTTGGATGCCGCCCTCGACAAGGCCGAGCTGCAGCTGAGCCGACTGAAGGTCAAGCTTGTCGAACGGTCCCGTCCGCGCCACGGCAGCGCGAGCCGACATCTCGAGGGCTCAGAGGGACCGTTCGAAGGGATCACCGAGCTCTGAGCACTGGCCGCCCTCTCTCCGATCTCGCTCTCGTAGGTGCTACGGCGACTGGGAAGACGGCTCTCGCCCACGAGCTGTGGCGTCGCGTGTGCGGCCTCGAGCTCGTCTCCATCGACGCGATGGCTGTCTATCGAGGGCTCGACATCGGGACCGAGACCCCCTGCGACGCTCCTGTGCCGTGGCATCTTGTCGACATAGCCGATCCGCACGAGGAGTTCTCGGTGGCAAGGTTCCAGGAGGAGGCCCGAGGGGCGCTTGGATCGATCCGTGCCCGCGGCCATCTCGCGGTTCTTGTGGGCGGTACCGGCCTGTACCACCGCGCGGTTGTCGACCACCTCGATCTTCCCGGGCGGTTTCCCGCGGTCGCCGCCGAGATCGAAGCCGAGCTGGCCAGCGGCACGAGCCCGTCAGAGCTGTACGAGCGGCTGCGAGTGCTCGATCCCGTGGCTGCGGGTCGCATCGAGCCGGGTAATGCCCGGCGCATCCTGCGAGCCCTCGAGGTGACGCTGGGAAGCGGGAGACCCTTCTCCTCCTTTGGCCCAGGTCTCTCCCATTACGAAGCGCCGGCGCTCGTGATGGCGGGTCTCCGGCTCGAGCGTGAGGAGCTGGACCGCCGCCTCGAGGCACGCTTGGACACCCAGCTCGGTCGGGGCTTTTTGGAGGAGGTGGCTGCGCTCTCTGCTCGCCCCGGGGGCATCTCCCGGACTGCGCGTCAGGCCATCGGTTACCGAGAGCTGCTGAGCGTGGTCGAGGAGGGTGTGCCGCTCGCGGAGGCAAAGAAGTCGATCGCACGACGGCTGAGAGCGTTCGCGCGCCGCCAAGAAGCCTGGTTCCGGCGTGATCCGAGGGTGAGGTGGTTCGACGCTGCCGACGCCCACCTGTTCGAGGCGGTGCTCGAGTGGTGGAGGAGCCCCAGGTCAGACGCGTCATGGGAGACTGGTGGACGGTGACAACCGCAACGCTCGTCAAGTACCAGGCTCTCGGCAACGACTTCCTCCTCGCTCTCGATCCGGCCGGCCTCCCCGGGACCGATGAGCTGCCCGACGACTTCGTCATCGGTGTTTGCGACCGCCATAGCGGTATCGGCGCCGACGGCATCATCGTCGTCCGGCCCCTTGGCCAGGAGGCGGCCGCCGACGGGTGCGATATGCCATGTGTAGCGATGGAGCTGCGGAACGCCGACGGGGGGCGAGCAGAGACCAGCGGTAACGGTCTCCGGTGTCTCGGCCTGGCGCTTGTCGATGCTCGGCTCGTTTCCGGGTCACAGGTGTGCGTCGTCACCGACGCGGGGAGGCGGTTGGTGACGGTGCTCGAGCGAATCGACGGCGCCAGCGCCTCGGTGCGTGTCGAGATGGGCACCGTGGCGGTGGGCGAAGCCGGGCCGGTCCCGCTTCTCGGCGGGTCCTGGCAGGCGCGTCGCGTCGGGGTTGGCAACCCCCATCTCGTCGTCTGGGGGTCGTCGCTCCAGGGCCTAGACGTCGCCGGCCTCGGCGCCAAGCTCGAGGCCGCCACGCCCGGCGGACAAAACGTCGAGTTCGTGGCACCGGACGGCGAGGGCGGGCTCGAACTGGTCGTCTGGGAGAGAGGCGCGGGCGTGACTCGAGCCTGCGGGTCTGGCAGCTGCGCCGCGGCCGGCGCCGCGCGCGCGTCCGGGATGGTGGGAGACCGGGTCGTGGTGCGCAACCCGGGTGGAAGCCTGGTTGTCGACCTAGAAGGGGACGACGTCCTGGCACCTGTCGCCTTCCTCAGCGGACCGGCAACCAGGGTGTTCGCCGTAGAGCTGCAACACGGCGAGATCGAGGCGCTGCGTTGAGCGAGCTCGCGGCGCGGCCATGAGCCTTATCGACAGGAGCTTTCGGGAGAAGATCATCCTCGTGGGCGTCGTCTCGCGGCCGAGATCTGCCGGCGAGGTCGAGGCGAGCCTCGACGAGTTGGCGTTGCTCGTGGACACCGCCGGAGCGGACGAGGTCGGCCGCGTTATCCAGCGCCGCGACTCCCCGGACCCCGCCACCTACATCGGCCACGGAAAAGCCGAGGAGCTACGGCGTCTCTCCGAAACGCTCGACGCGGATACTGTCGTGTTCGACGAAGAGCTGTCACCGGCCCAGCAGCGGAACCTGGAGAAAGTACTCGGGCGGACCGCCATAGATCGCACGGCGGTAATCCTCGACATCTTCGCTCAGAACGCCCGCACCGAGGAGGGAAAGGCGCAGGTCGAGCTGGCGTTGTCGCAGTACCGGTTGCCTCGTCTGCGGGGACGGGGCATCGCTCTCTCCCAGCAGTCGGGCCGGATCGGCACCAGGGGACCGGGCGAGACTCAGCTCGAGGAGGACCGGCGCCGGATCACGCGCAGGATGCGAAAGCTCGAGGCTGAGCTCAAGAACCTGGAGGCGACGCGGAGAACCCAACGGCGCTCTCGAGGGCGGAGCGCCTATCGCGAGGTGTCCCTCGTCGGATATACCAACGCGGGAAAGTCCACGCTTCTCAACTGTCTGGCGGGAGCCGACGCGCTGGTCGAGAACAGGCTCTTTTCCACCCTTGACCCGAGAACTCGCCGCCTCGAGCTCCCCGGGGGGGAGGCAGTGCTCGTATCGGACACGGTGGGTTTCGTGAGGAAGCTTCCGCACCTCCTCGTCGACGCCTTCCACGCGACGCTCGAGGTCGTGAGCACGGCCGACCTCCTTGTCCACGTGGTTGACGGGTCGGCTCCCGATCCACTCGGCCAGATCGAGGCTGTCAGAAGCGTGCTCGCGGAGATAGGCGCGACGGAGGTGCCCGAGCTTCTCGCGGTCAACAAGGCCGATCGCTCGCCGCGCGCCGCTGCCAGGTTGGCAGCGTCCTACCCGGGTTCGGTGGCGCTGTCGGCGATGAGTGGTCGCGGCGTCCCCGAGCTCCTCCGTGCGGTTGCGGACCGCCTGCGCGCTTTCGACCGCACCGTCGAGCTCTCGGTGCCGGTAGCACGGGGTGACATCGTGGCCGCTCTGCATCGCCAGGGTGAGGTGCTCGCCGAGATTTACGAGGGCGAGGCTGTTCGCGTGCGTGCCAGGCTGGACGACGAGGGTGTGCGGCGATTCGAGGAGTACGTGAGACGATGAGGGTGCCGAGCTCGGACAGCGCGCGTGGCGGGGGTTTCGTTCCACCTGTCTACCCCTTCGACAAGCTCACCGAATTCGCCGAGCTTGCGGCGGCTCACGACGGCGGAGCGGTGGATCTCTCGATCGGGACGCCGTGTGACCCACCGCCTCCAGAGGTGGTGAGGGCTCTCGGGCACTCCGCGAGCGAGCGCGGCTATCCCACCTCGATCGGCTCAGCCGAGCTCAGGGAGGCAGCTGCGGCATGGATGGACAGGCGCCTTGGTGTCAGCGTCTCGCCCGCGGCCGTGGCTGCCTGTGTGGGGACAAAGGAGCTCGTGGCCGGCGTTCCGCACTTACTACGCCTTCGTCGCCCGTCTCGTGACACGGTGTTGTACCCGGCGCTCGCCTATCCGACATACGAGATGGGCGCCTTGCTCGCGGGCTGTCGGGCGGTCCCGGTGCCTGCTGGCTCCGACGGCTACATGCAGCTGTCGGCCGTCGCCGAGCGAGACGCCGAGCGAGCGCTCTGCCTCTGGGTGAACAGCCCCGCGAACCCGAGCGGTCGGCTCGAGGATCTCGGGGCCGCCGCTCGGTGGGGCAGGGAGCGGGGGATTCCGGTGTTCTCGGACGAGTGCTATGTCGAGTTCACCTGGGCATCCGCGGGGCGGACGATTCTCGAGCACGGTGACTCTGGCGTCGTCGCGGTGCATTCTCTGTCCAAGCGGTCCAATCTTGCCGGCTTGCGCGTCGGGGTATTCGCCGGCGATCCCGAGCTGGTGGAGTACCTTGCCGCCGTGCGCAGGCACGCAGGCTTTATGGTGCCTGGCCCCGTGCAGCATGCCGGCGCGGTCGCGCTCGACGACGACCTCCACGTGCAACGCCAGCGGGGGATCTATCTCGAAAGGCTGCAGCGCTTCGCGGCAGCGCTCGGGGAGCTCGGGATTCCCGCCGAGGTGCCTGCGGGGACCTTCTACCTCTGGATTGCGGTTCCCGCGCGCTTCGCCGGGGGCGATGGTGGTCAGAGCCCTGCTTTCGCCTTCGGTCGCTACCTCGCGAGGGCCGCCGGCATCCTTTCGAGTCCTGGAGACGCGTACGGCCCTCTCGGCACCGGCCATCTCCGCCTGGCAATGGTGCAACCGACGGCTCGTCTCGAACTTGCCGTGGAGCGTCTCTGCCGGTTCAGCGACTAGTAGCTTCGCAGTCGTGGAAGCGCTGCGCGTGGGGATCGAAGAGCTCTGGGAGAGGCGGTCCGAGCTGTCTCCGGCTGATAGAGAGGCGCGAGCTCTCGTCGCCGGCGCCATCAACCTCTTGGACACCGGCGAATGCCGGGTCGCCGAGCCGCCGCCGCAGTGGAGGGGCCCAGGGGACCGAGAGCCTGTCGTGGTGAACGAGTGGCTGAAGCAGGCGATCCTGCTCTGGTTCCTTCTTGGCGAGATCTCGACGATCGAGCTAGGCCCATTCGAGTACGCCGACAAGGTTCCACTGAAGCGCAACTTCGCCCTGGCTGGCGTGCGAGTGGTCCCCGGAGCCTCGGCGAGATGGGGTTCGTTTCTGGGGCGCGGCGTGATCCTCATGCCCAGTTATGTCAACATCGGCGCTCGCGTCGGCGCCGGGACCATGGTCGACACCTGGGCAACCGTCGGGTCGTGTGCCCAGATCGGCGAGCGAGTTCACCTCTCGGGCGGCGTGGGCATAGGCGGCGTCCTCGAGCCCGCCAACGCGGTCCCTGTGATCGTGGAGGACGACGTGCTCGTCGGCAGCCGGTCGATGATCACCCAAGGGGCGAGAGTGGGGCGCGGATCGGTGCTCGGGGAGGGGACGATCCTGAACCCGTCCATCCCGGTGGTCGACGGGGAGACGGGCGAGGAGCTCAGCCGCGGCGTCGTGCCGCCGTGGTCCGTCGCCGTGGGCGCGATGAGACGAAGGCAGCTTCCGGGGGGCGAATTCTTCCTGCCCTGCGTGCTCGTCCTGCGCCGCCTGAGCGAGGGCGAGCGCCACGACAAGTCGCAGTTGAACGAGATCCTCCGTCTCCATGGGATCTCGGCGTGAATGGGGCCGCGGGGCTCGTGGCACCTTCCCGCGACCTGCTTGCCCTCACAGCTGAGCTCGTGGACATTCCGTCGGTGAGCCACAACGAGACGGCCATGGCCGATCGGATCGAGGGACTGCTACGCGGTGCGGTTCACCTCGAGGTGAAGCGCCTCGGCGACAACGTGCTCGCACGGACCTCGCTCGACCTCCCGATGAGGCTCATACTGGCGGGACACCTCGACACCGTCCCGCCCAACGGGAACGAGCGTGCCACCATCGCCGGAGACGTCTGCCACGGGATCGGCTCCGCGGACATGAAGGGCGGCCTCGCCGTGATGGCCGAGGTAGCGCTCCAGGCGGTGTCGCCGGCTGTCGACATAACTTTCATCGCCTATGTGTGCGAGGAGGTGGACCAGAGCTACTCCGGCCTCGGTCAGGTCGAGGTGGAGATGCCCGAGTGGCTTCGAGGAGACGCCGCCGTTCTCGGTGAGCCGACAGGATCGGTCGTGGAGGCTGGTTGCCAGGGGGTACTTACT
>CAZAMA010000164.1:0-6142 GCA_964485645.1 uncultured Acidimicrobiaceae bacterium
CGAGCAGTGCGAGGGGGGTGCCCGTAGGGATCTCCGCGGCGGCCGCGGCCAGGTCCGCCTCGTGCTCCACGAGCCTTACCGCCTCCGGTGCCACAGCCATGGTGCCGGCGGCCTCCTCGTGGCCACCGTGGCCGACGTAGAGGATCGTGTAGCCCTTGCGTGCCCGTACCTTCATCTCGTGGTGGACCTTGGTCACGAGCGGGCAGCACGCGTTGACGACGACGCGCCCACCACCGGCGGCGGCGGCTTCTACTGCCGGCGCCGACCCATGGGCGGACAGCATCAGGGCGGCGCCGTCTGGCACCGAGGTGACGTCGTCAACGAATATCACGCCCCGTCGTTCGAACTCCTCGACGACGATGCGGTTGTGCACGATCTCGTGGTAGCAGTAGACCGGCGGGTCGAAGATGCGCACCATCCAGTCGAGTGCCTTGATGGCCATCTCGACTCCAGCACAGAAACCCCGAGGCTCTGCCAACAGCACCTTTTCCACCCGCATGGCTCTCAGGCTAGGGCCTACTCGCAGCACCGTGGCGCGCCCGTTCGCCTCCGGATACGGTTCTGGCGCCTGAGCACGTGCGGCGGGACAGTAACCTTGCGCTATGCCACTACCTCAGGTGGTGGCCGTGGCCGATCCTTCTCCGGCGTCGCGCGCCGGGCTCTTGCCGGGTGACGAGATCCGCTCGATGAACGGCCAGGTGCCACGCGACGTCATCGAGTACCAGTTGATCGCCGACGAACCCGTCGTCGACCTGGAGGTGTCGCGCGGGGGCCTGGCTCTCGAGCTCACGGTCGACAAGCTCGCAGGGGAGCCGCTCGGCGCCGAGATCGCGTCAGCGCTCTTCGACCAGGTGAGAACATGTGACAACCACTGCGAGTTCTGCTTCATCTACCAGCTGCCGAAGGGCATGCGCAAGAGCCTGTACCTAAAGGACGACGATTACCGCCTGTCGTTCCTGTACGGGAACTTCACCACGCTGACTCGCTTCACCGAAGCCGATCTCGAGCGCGTCATCGAGCAGCACCTCTCGCCGCTGTACGTGTCGATCCACGCCACGGATCCCGATGTGAGGGCGCGCATGCTGCGCAACCGCCGTGGGGCCCTGTCGCTGCGCTGGCTCCGACTGCTGCTCGACAACGGGATCGAGGTGCACGGCCAGGTCGTCGTGTGTCCAGGCGTCAACGACGGGGCCGTGCTGGAGGACACCCTGGCGGGGATTCTCGACAGGTTTCCCGACCTCGCCACTGCTGCTCTCGTGCCGCTTGGCGTCAGTCGCTACACGACCGAGGAGGCCATGCGGCCCCACACGAGGGAGGAGGCAGTCACCGTCGTCGACGCAGTCGCCGAGTGGCAGCCCATCTTCCTCCGAGCTCTCGGGCGGCGTCTTTTGTACGCGGCGGACGAGTACTACCTGCTGTCCGGGGGGCCGTTCCCGCCTGCCGAGGAGTACGACGGGTTCGTGCAGCAGGAGAACGGAGTCGGTATGGCCAGGTGTTTCGAAGCAGAGCTCGTAGGTGGCGCGACCTCTACCCCGGGCGGCGAAGCGTCAGGGCGCGACTCTCACAGCCATTCGACCGGGTTCTTCCAGTGGGTCGAAGGGGCGCCGGCAGAGGGATACCGAGCTCCGCGCACGTCTCCTGACGCCGCGCACGCCGCGCCGGTCCGTGTCGTCGAGCGCGGGAGGTCGGGCAGTGCCAGTCGACCGGCCACGGTGATCACGGGGGAGTACGGTGCCCGAGTTCTCGAGCCGCTCCTCAGGGTCATCGGTCGCAGCGACGTCGAGCTCCTCGCCGTCCGCAACAGATTTTTCGGGGGTAACATCGCGGTCACCGGGTTGCTCACAGGAGCAGATGTGGCGAGTGCCCTATCGGACAGGCCCGCCGAGGGTCGGTACCTGCTTCCCGACGTGTGCCTGTCGAAGGGGATGTTTCTCGACGGCCTCAAGGTGTCCGAGCTACCAAGGACAGTAGAAGTCGTCCCGACTGACGGCCGCTCCCTTTTTCGGGCGCTGAGGCAGCGGTGAAGTCCGACCTGCCAATCGTCGTCGTCGCCGGCCGGCCGAACGTGGGCAAGTCGACGCTCGTGAACCGGATCGTCGGGCGCCAGGTCGCGATCGTCGAGAGGCACCCGGGCGTCACCCGCGATCGCCTGGAGCTGACTTGTGACTGGGCGGGGAGGGGGTTTCGCCTTGTCGACACCGGCGGGCTGGTAGAGGGTGGCGACGCCCTCGACGACAAGGTGACCGAGCAGGCCGTGCGCGCGATGAAAGCCGCCGACCTCGTGCTCTTCGTCCTCGACGCGACCACGGGCGTCACGGGAGAAGACGCGGCCGTGGCATCGGTGCTCCGGCGACTCGGGGACAGGGTTCTCGTGGTTGCCAACAAGGTCGACACCGAGCGGAGAGAGGCCGAAGCCTGGGAGCTGTCCGCGCTCGGGCTCGGGACGCCTCACCTGATCAGCGCACTGCACGGGCGCGGGGTGGGCGATCTCCTCGACGAGGTGGTGGCGCGCCTTCCGGCGGCTGCAGGGACTGAGTCGGCGAGCCCGGGGGGCGAAGCGGCTGCGGCCCCGGCCCCGGCAGTCTCGTCGGTTGCCATCATGGGCCGGCCCAACGTGGGTAAGTCGACGTTGTTCAACCGCTTGGTGGGCGAGGACCGTTCCGTCGTCCATGACCTTCCCGGAACGACCCGGGACGCGATCGACACCGTCATCGAGACCGAGTCCGGCTCGCTTCGCCTTGTCGATACTGCGGGCATGCGGCGGCGCGCGCGAGAAGGCGATCCGCAGGAGTACTTCTCGCTCGTGCGATCCCTGCGCGCACTCGATCGATCCGACGTCGCCCTTCTCGTGCTCGACGCGACCGAGGGCGTCACTCACCAGGATCAACGGTTGGCAGAGCGCATCGACGCGTCTGGGAGTCCGGCCGTGCTGCTGCTCAACAAGTGGGATCTGCTGGAGACCGAGGAGCGCTTGAGCGTAGGGGAGGAGATCGCGGACAAGCTCGCGTTTCTCGGCTACGCGCCAGTGCTGCGCATATCGGCCAAGACCGGGCTCGGGGTCCACCGCCTGCTTCCCGTCATCGACGAGGCGATCACGGCCTATCACCGGCGTATCCCGACCTCTCGCCTGAACGAGGCGCTGAAGGCGGCCCAGAGCGCTCATCCGGCGCCCGGCGCCCGTATCCTCTACGCGGTGCAGGGCGCGATCGATCCGCCTACCATCACGCTTTTTGCGACCCGGCGACTACCGCCTCCCTACCTTCGCTACCTCGAGAGATCGCTACGGGAGCGTTTCGATCTCGGGCCCACGCCGATCGAGATGCGGGTGCGGGTGAGGCAGCAGCGGTGAGGCGGCTGTGGTGAGGCGTCAGCTGTCGGGCGGCTGTGGTGAGGCGTCAGCTGTCGGGCGGCTGTGGTGAGGGAGGCCGAGCGGGTGCAGGCGGCGATCGAGAGAGCCGAGTCCGGCAACCTCGCCGTGGGCGCGGCCAAGCTCGAGGCGCAGAACAAGCTCTTCGTCCGCGACCGGCTCGCTCTGCTGCTGGATCCCGGCTCCTTCGTCGAGGACGGGTTGCTCGCGAACCATCTCGGCTCGGATCTACCAGCCGACGGAGTCGTCACGGGTCGAGGCCTCGTGCGCGGCCGTCCGGTTTGTGTCATGGCTAATGACCCGACCGTGAAAGCAGGCTCCTGGGGCGCGCGGACCGTAGAGAAGATCGTGCGGCTCACCGAGTATGCGCTCGAGCACGAGCTGCCGGTCTTCTACCTCGTCGACTCGGCCGGTGCCCGCATAACAGATCAAGTAGAGCTGTTCCCGGGTCGACGCGGAGCGGGGCGCATCTTCTACAACGAGGTCAGGCTGTCAGGCCGGGTACCGCAGATCTGCTGTCTCTTCGGCCCCTCGGCCGCGGGCGGCGCGTACATTCCGGCGTTCTGCGACGTCGTGTTCATGGTCGAAGGCAACGCCTCCATGTATCTGGGTTCGCCACGAATGGCCGAGATGGTTGTCGGGGAGGTGACAGATCTCGAGGAGATGGGCGGCGCCCGGATGCACGCGACGGTGTCGGGGTGCGGTGACAACCTCGTAGCTGATGACGAGGCCGCCGTCGAGGCCGCCAAGTCGTACTTCTCCTACGTGCCGGGCTCGTGGCGGGAGGCGCCTCCGTACGAGCAGGCAGGTCCGCCCGCTCGGCAGCTGAGCGCCGCGACGATCCCGGAATCGGACCGGATCGGGTACTCGATCTACGCCGTCATCGAAGCGCTCGTGGACACCGGTTCCTTCTTCGAGCTGAAACCGCTCTTTGCACCCGAGATCGTGATCGGATGGGCGCGCCTCGATGGGCGTTCGATCGGAGTCGTGGCGAACAACCCTGGCTCGCGTGGCGGGGTCCTTTTCACGGACTCTGCGGACAAGGCTGCCAGGTTCATATGGTGCGCCGACGCGTTCAACGTGCCTTTGCTGTTCCTGGTGGACGTGCCGGGATTCATGATCGGCACCAAGGTCGAGCGCGAGGGGATAATCCGCCATGGCGCGAAGATGATCACGGCCGTATCGGAAGCTACTGTCCCGAAGATCTCCGTCATCCTTCGTAAGGCCTACGGTGCCGGACTGTACGCCATGGCCGGACCGGCGTTCTCTCCTGACGCCTGCTTGGCCCTGCCGTCGGCAAAGATCGCGGTCATGGGGCCAGAGCCGGCTGTGAACGCCGTCTATGCCAATCGGATCGCGGCGATCTCCGATTTGACCGAGCGTGACACCTTTGTGGCAGAGCGACGCCAGGAGTACGAGCAGGACGTCGACCTCCTCCGTCTGGCTTCGGATCTGGTCGTCGATGCGGTAGTGCAGCCGGAGCAGCTGCGCTCAGAACTGGTGCGGCGTTTCTCCCTCGCCGAGTCGAAGACGCGACGCTTCAGCGACCGGCGCCACGGCGTGCCGCCCGTGTGATCATGACGCCGAAGCCGAGCGGGGGTCGTGATGGTCGCGGTGGTCGTGATGGTCGCGGTGGTCGTGATGGTTCCGGTGGTCGTGATGGTTCCGGTGGTCCCGGCGAGCTGCCGGACACGAGCGAACCCCGCGTGCGCGGGGAGCCCCGACGTACCAGCGAGCCTCGTGCTACGAGCGAGCCTCGAGGGCCCGGAGGAGGGAGCCGCAGGCCGAGGGAAGTCGTCGGAGGCACCTCCCGCCGGAGCCCAACTGGGCGCGAACCTGGCGTTCGAGGACCTAAGCCTGGCGAGGCTGCTCCTGGGGGTCCTGGGGGTCCTGGTGGTCCTGGCACGAGGCCGCCGGCGAGTCGGAAGAACGGCGATCACCCGGGGCGCGTCGAGATCCCCGAGCCGCCCGAAGCCGAGGACAGCGCTGGACGGGATCGCGGGTTTACATCTCCAGCCGGGAGTGGCGCTGTGGCTGATGATTCCGAAAAGACTGAGGGGGAAGCGCGTCAGGCAAAGGCGCCATGGCACTTCAAGTTCATCGTCGTTGGGTCAGTTATCTATCTGGGCTGGCGCCTTTACCAGGGCATCTCGTGGCTAGCCCATCACTTGTGATCCAGGGAGGACCTGTTTGGCGCTTTCCGAAGCTGATCGGGTCACTCGCCGGATTTGCTTGCCGTCCGGTTACCGAGCCGCACAGGCACATCCGGCCCCGCAGCCCCCACCTGCAGGGGCGCGGCTTGCGCTGCTGGCGAACTCCCCTTGAGACGATGTCGCTCCGGAGGCACTCCTGCCGGCGGTGGCAAACACCGAGAGGACCCGTCTGGCGGCTCCATGTCCGTTCGGGCACTGCGGGGCTGGGGCGTCGGAGAGCTCTGCGGGGCGACGCATCTCGAAACGCGCCTCGCACTCCGAGCAGCGAAACTCGTAAATCGGCATGGTCCATACCCTACCTCGCCCCTCGGCGCGACAGACGATCCCAACGGTGTGGGATCGGTGCGGACTGCCCGCGGGGCGTCTTGAAAATGCAACGTATTCCGTCGGCTGTGGCTGGCCGGAAAGCTTCTGGGTGGGTGATAGGGACGTATTTGTCCCACCGACCCACCCGCGACCGGCGATGCTAGGGTTGTTGACTTCACGGGCTGTGGCGCAGCTTGGTTAGCGCGCTTGACTGGGGGTCAAGAGGTCGGGAGTTCAAATCTCCCCAGCCCGACCA
>CAZAMA010000165.1:0-6123 GCA_964485645.1 uncultured Acidimicrobiaceae bacterium
CGGCACCGCACCCGCCTGGAAGCTCGCCACCATCTCCTCTCGCCGGCGCGCCGGCACGCCCCCGTGGAGGAACAGCGTCGGGATGTGCAAGGTGGCGAGGTGGGCCTCGATGAGCGAGCACATCTCGACGAACTGGCTGAAGACGAGGACTGAGTCCGCCGCCCCTACGATCACATCGAGAAGCTCTTCGAGCGCCGCCAGCTTGCCCGATCGACGCGGCAACGGTCCCTTTTGGTGGAGATACTGAGCGGGGTGGTTGCAGATCTGCTTCAAGACGGTGAGCAGACGCAGCACGAGACCCTGCCGTGCGATGCCGGACTTCTCCTCGATGGCCAAAAGGGCCTCCCGCACCTCGGCCTCATAGAGCGACACCTGCTCGGTCGTGAGAGGCACGGCGAGGTCGGTGACGGTGCGCTCCGGCAGGTCGGGAGCCACAGCCGGGTCGGTCTTCCGTCGCCGCAGCAGAAACGGCCGCACTACGCTCGAAAGTCGCTCGGTCGCGGCGGGATCCCGGTTGCGCTCGATCGCGACGGCCACCGTGCGCCGGAACCTCTCGAGCGGCCCGAGCAGCCCCGGCGTCGTCCAATCGAGGATCGACCAGAGCTCGGTCAAGCGGTTCTCCACAGGCGTGCCGGTGAGCGCGACTCGTGCTGGTGCCGGGACGGCCCGCAGAGCCCGGGCTGTGTCGGAGAGTGGGTTCTTGGCGTGCTGGGCCTCGTCGGCCACGACAAGACCGAAACCCGCCCCGCCCAAGGCGTCTCGCTCCCTCCGAAGGATCCCGTAGGTGGTGAGAACGATCTCTCCCGAGCTGAGCGCGCTCAAGCTGCGGTCCCCCCCATGGAAGCGACGCACTGGCACGGAAGGCGCAAACTTCTCCAGCTCCTTCTGCCAGTTGCCCAAAAGCGAGGTCGGGCACACGACGAGAGTCGGCGGTGTCGCCGATCCAACCGAGCGGTGGAGATGGAGGGCGATTACCTGCACGGTCTTTCCGAGTCCCATGTCGTCTGCAAGACATCCGCCGAGGCCGAGGTCGCACATCTGCGCCAACCAGGCGAACCCACGTAGCTGGTAGGGCCGGAGCTGTGCCACCAGTCCCTCGGGGGGCGCCACCTCGTCGAGAGCCGCGGCACTTACATGGCGGAGGCGCTCGGCCATTGACGCCACCGCTCCACCCGCGACGACGTCGACTAGCTCACCGTCGACCTCGAGCTTGCCACTGAGGATGGCGCCGACGGCCTCGATGGCTGAGATGCGACGGCGGCGCCGGTCTTGGGCCCTCGCGATCATCTCGGGGTCGACGGCGACGAACCGCCCACGTATCCTCACGAGGCCCCGCTTCGCCTCGGCGAGGAGATCGATCTCCTCGGGGCTCAGCGCCTCGCCACCGACTGTGAGCTCGAACCTGAACTCCACGAGCCCCGCAAGATCGAACCCTGCCGGGCTCACAGCTGCGGGAGCCGATGTCACCGCCGCCCGCAGCCCGAGCCCGCCGGTGAGAAGCTCGCTCGGCCACAGCACCGAGATGCCGGCACTCTCGAGCGCTGCTGCGCCCTCCAGTATCAGCTCTGCCAGCAGATCGTCGTCGAGCGGGAGAGGCTCGGGCACCTGCTGGGAGAGCAAGGGAGCGATCGGCGGCCACGCTCTCGCACCGCGGCGCAGAGCTAGCAAGATGTCGCGCTCGATCTCCCCGCCGAAACGAGCCAGGAGCGCCGGCGGCATGGAGAAGACCGTCGCGGCTTCGACGAGAAGGCTCGGATCCAGCGTGCTCGCGGCCTGCATCACGCCCCGCGGGCCCGACTCGATGTCACCGAGCTCCACCCGGAACGACACGGTCGCGCCGCCCTCGAGGCCCGCGGATGCCTCCGACAGCCAGGGGCGCAGATCCTCAGACGGCGACGGCTCGGTACTGGCAAAACGACTCGCTCCGGTCGCGAGAGCCGCCGCCGGGGTGCGCACCAACACGTCAGCGAGCGCGTCGAAGACAGCTCTTACCAGGCGCTCGGGCGATTGGATGCGAAGCGGCGACCCTGGAATGGCAGCCGCGTGTGCGAGCGGCGGCATGGCATTCGCGATATCTGCGACCAGACCGTGGTCTGCAGGGTCGAGGGGTCCGGTACACCACGCGTCGAAGCCGGCCGGCGTTACGGCGGGGTGTAGCCGCCCGCGCCCCACTAGACCGACGCCGGCCGCGACTACGGCCGCCCAGATCCTCGCGCTCAGCTGGACGCCGGGCGCGCCCGCATCGAGGTCGAGCAGCAGCGGCAACGCCTCGGACACCGAGAGCATCCGGCTGGGAACACTACGGCGGCGCACCGACCGCTTCGTCGCAAGCGCGATGTCCAAGGTGCCCGCCGTGCCCAACGGCGCCAGCGCTGTCGAGCCGGCCAGGCCCTCCACGCAGAAGAGGCAGAACCGCCCGCAGCGCGGTGGATCGCCAGGCAGGAAAGTGACGTCGACGCCAGCGAGGAGATGAACCGCTGTCTCGTCGGTGTCACCGTCCGAGATCGGCTCAGCCACGAGTCGCTGGCTCGCCCGCGTCACCGTCCGAGATCGGCTCGGCCACGAGCCGCTAGCTCGGTGGCGGCCTCCGATGCGGCCTCTATCGTCCGCTCGACGTCGAGGTCGCTGTGGGCCAACGAGCAGAAGGCCACCTCGTACGGACTCGGAGCCAGCGCCACCCCCCGATCCAACATGGCGTGAAAGAAGCTCCCATAAAGCCCGTTGGCAGCCGCCCGCTTGGCATCCTCGTAGTTACGAACCGGATCGGTCGAGAAGAAGACCGCGAAGAGCGTGCGCTCGAAAGGGACCTGCACCGGTAGGCCCGCCGAAGAGATCGCCTCAGCCAAGCCCTCCGCGAGAGCTCGGACTCGCGCGCTCAGCTGCTCGAAGTCCGCCGGAGCGAGGCGGTCGAGGACCGCGAGACCGGCTGCGGTCGCGAGCGGGTTGCCTGACAACGTCCCGGCCTGGTAGACGGGACCGAGCGGAGCCAGATGCTCCATGACCGCTCGCCTGCCGCCGACGGCCGCCAGCGGCAGGCCCCCTCCGATCACTTTGCCAAAAGTCCACAGGTCAGGCCGGACACCGTACAGCTGCGAAGCGCTGCCGGAGCCGAGGCGAAAGCCGGTGATCACCTCGTCGAAGATGAGGAGAGCGCCCGCCGAGTCACAGGCGGCTCGCAGTCCGGTCAGAAATCCGGGCGCCGGAGGCACCAGCCCCATGTTTGCCGCCACAGGTTCGACGATGACGCACGCGACAGAGTCGTCGAGCTCAGGCACGACGTTGTAGGGCGCGACGACGGTGTCAGCGACTGCTCGCGCGGGAACGCCCGCTGAGCCGGCGAGCCCGAGAGTGGCGACCCCGCTACCGCCCTCGGCGAGAAGCGCGTCAGAGTGGCCGTGATAGCACCCGGCGAACTTCACGATCCGGTCTCGGCCCGTAGCTCCTCGGGCTACGCGGACCGCCGTCATCGTTGCCTCTGTGCCGGAGGAGACGAGACGGACGAGATCCAGGCCGTTCACCGAAGCAACGAGGCTTTCTGCGAGACGCACCTCAGCCTCCGTAGGCGCTCCGAAAGAGGTGCCGCGCTCGCTCGCTCGCCTGATCGCCTCGAGCACGCCGGCATCGGCATGACCAAGGATCGAGGCCCCCCATGACTGGACGTAGTCGAGGTAGGTATTGCCGTCGGTGTCCATCACGAACGCGCCCCGCGCCCGCTCGACAAAGTAGGGCGTACCGCCCACCGATTTGAACGCACGAACCGGTGAGTTGACCCCACCCGGTATGACCCGGCTCGCTCGTCCGAAAAGCTCGTCAGACATATGGCTCCTCAAGCAGAGGGCCCTCGGGCCGCGGGCTAGTAGCCACTGATGACCTCGGCGACCTCGGCGGCAAAGTAGGTGAGGATGAAGGAAGCGCCGGCACGCTTTATCGCCCCTAGGTGCTCGAGGGCGACGGCCGAGCCATCGACCCAGCCCCGCTCGGCCGCCGCCTTCACCATCGCGTACTCGCCACTCACGTGATAGGCGCCCACCGGCACCAAGACGGTCGCTCTGACATCTGAGATCACGTCCAGGTAGGCGAGAGCCGGCTTGACCATGACCATGTCCGCGCCTTCGGCGATATCAAGGCCCACCTCGAGGAGCGCTTCTCTCGCGTTGCGCGGGTCCTGCTGGTAGCCGCGCCGGTCGCCGCCATCGGCGATCGACACCGCCACCGCTTCACGAAACGGCCCATAGAGAGCCGACACGAACTTGGCGGCATAGGCCAGGATCGCCGTGTCGGAGTACCCGGCACCGTCGAGGGCGCCACGAATGGCTGCGACTTGGCCATCCATCATCCCGCTCGGAGCCACGACGTCTGCTCCGGCGGCTGCTTGGGCTAGCGCGACCTCGGCGTAACGCATGAGGGTGGCGTCGTTGTCGACCCCGCCGTCGCGCCGCAGAATGCCACAGTGGCCATGGTCTGTGTACTCGTCCAGGCAGAGGTCTGCCATGACGACGATCTCACCGCCAACGGCGCTTCGGGTCGCCGAGAGTGCCCGCTGCACGATGCCGTCGGGATCCGAGGCTCCAGATCCGGTGGCATCCTTTCTCTCCGGCACTCCGAAAAGGATGAGAGCAGGCACACCCAGCTCGACAAGACGCCTGGCCTCGACGACGACGGACTCGAGCGTGTGCTGGAACACTCCGGGCAAGGAGCCAATTGGCTCCGGGCTGTCGATCGCCTCCCGCACGAAGAGCGGCGCGACCAGGTCGTCAGTGCTGAGCGTCGTCTCGGCGACGAGTCGGCGGAGCGCGCTAGTCCGGCGCAGCCTCCGCATACGACGAGATGGGAACGCTCCCGCCCACGAAGAAGGCCCTGCGACCCTCACCGGGTTGGCCGTCACTTGGCCGCAGGCAAGGTCGAGATGTGGGCTCGGCAGGGACCCTTCGAAGCCATGAACGGACTTTAGAGGCTCAGCAAACGGGAGAGAAATCCAACCGTCTTCTCAGAGTCCGTGTACCCAGGCTTCATGGCCGCGTGCGCGGCCGCCACCACCTTCGCGGGGGCTCAGCTCGACGACTTGTGCGTAGCTCGCCAGCGCCGCAACAAGTCCAGCGATCGAATGCTCCTCGGCTTCGCAGCTCACGACTATCCCCTCTCGTCGGGCCGCGGAGGCCGTCACCGGGCCGATGCAAGCAACGACGGAGGGCAGCAATTCCCTGCCGAAGAGCTCGAGCCACCCGGTCACGGTCGACGCTGAGGTAAATGTGACCGCATCGAGCGACCCGAGCGAGCCGAGCAATTCGGGGCTCGGCGGGGGGCGGACAGTACGGTATGCATCTACCTCGTCGACCAGGTAACCCTTGGCCCTGAGAACTCGCGCAAGGACGTCACGGGCCACAGCCGCTCGCGGAAGAAGGACCTTCTCGCGGTGCGGGGGCTCGGTCGAGGAGATCCGCGGGGCGGGGAAGACCGCGGCCAAGGCTTCAGATACGAACTCGCCAGGCACCAGGTCGGCGGCCACGCCCCGCGCTCTCAGCTCCCGAGCCGTCGCGCCACCTATCGCGGCGACCCTTGCACCGGAGAGGGCACGGGCGTCTTTGATCTCTCCGAACATGCGCTCCACCGCGTTCGTGGAGGTGAAGACAACCCAAGAGTACGAGGAGAGGCGCGCGACGGCCGCGCGCATCTGAGCGCCGCCGTCCTCGGGGTCGACCACGGCGATGGTAGGTACATCGATCGCCGTGGCGCCGGCGCCGGCAAGGGCGCGGGCAAGTTCGGGAGCCTGCTCGCGCGCGCGTGTGATCGCAACCCGCCAGCCGAAGAGCGGTCGGTTGGTGAACCACGCCAGGTCGAGGCCGGCAACCTCCCCGATCACGACAGTGGCCGGCGTCCCGACCTTGGTGTCCGCGAGAACCCCGAGGGTCGTGCGCGTCGTGACCTGCGACGTCAGGGTGCCGTTCTCGATGACGGCCACCGGCTCAGATGGCCTCCGTCCCGCCGCCAGCAGTCTCGCGGAGATCTCCGCCAGGTGCCCGACTCCCATGAGGACGACGATCGTGCCACCCACTCTTGCGAGGGCGTCCCAGTCAACTGGCACCGGACCACCAGACACAGTGCCGTCTGCCCCACGGCCGGTCA
>CAZAMA010000166.1:0-6102 GCA_964485645.1 uncultured Acidimicrobiaceae bacterium
TGCCGGTGACGTCGGTCGTGCGGAAGTAGAACTGCGGCCGGTAGTTCGAGAAGAACGGCTTGTGGCGACCGCCTTCCTCCTTCGTCAGGACATAGACGTTGGCTTCGAAGTTCGTGTGCGGAGTGATGGTGCCGGGCTTGCAGAGCACCTGGCCCCGCTCGACCTCCTCCTTCTTCACTCCCCTGAGCAGCGCGCCGATGTTGTCGCCGGCCTGACCCTGGTCGAGGAGCTTGCGGAACATCTCGACACCGGTGCACACAGTCTTCTGCGTCGGACGGAGGCCGACGATCTCGACTTCGTCCCCGACCTTGACGAGACCCTGCTCGATCCGGCCTGTCACGACGGTGCCACGACCCGAGATCGTCATCACGTCCTCGACGGACATAAGGAACGGCTTGTCGATCTCGCGCAGTGGCTCGGGGATGAAGTCGTCCACCGCCGCCATGAGCGCCATGATTCCCTCGGCAGCCTGTGGGTCACCCTGCAGCGCTTTGAGAGCGCTCACTCGTACGACGGGCGTGTCGTCGCCAGGAAAGTCGTACTCGTTCAGCAACTCGCGAACCTCGAGCTCCACGAGCTCGAGGAGCTCCTCGTCGTCGACCATGTCGGCCTTGTTGAGAGCGACGACAATCGACGGCACCCCGACCTGGCGGGCGAGCAGCACGTGCTCACGAGTCTGCGGCATCGGGCCGTCTGCGGCCGACACCACGAGGATCGCCCCGTCGACCTGGGCGGCGCCTGTGATCATGTTCTTGATGTAGTCGGCGTGACCTGGCATGTCGACGTGCGCGTAGTGACGCTTGTCCGTCTCGTACTCGACGTGCGCGATAGCGATCGTTATCCCCCGCGCCTTTTCCTCTGGGGCCTTGTCGATCTCGTCGAAGGCCGTAAACGCGACATTGGGGTTGTGCTCGTGGAGAACCTTGGTGATGGCAGCCGTCAGCGTCGTCTTGCCATGGTCGATGTGACCCATAGTGCCGACGTTGACATGCGGCTTGGTCCGCTCGAACTTCTTCTTGGCCATTGGTGCCGACCGCTCCGTTTGCTCCTGGCAGCGCCCGGTGGCGCCGCGTCTTCGTTGAACTGCCCTGCCGAACCGATTTCCATCCGTGTCCGTGTTCGTGAGCCACCAAGCGGGTCACACCCACTCGCCAGCCCGGCTCATCAAGCCAGATCGGGCCTCCTACCTGCCCGTTCCGGCGTTGCAACTAGCTTTTCAGGTTCACTGGCCTGTGACTCGGGCGATGATCTCCCGCGACACCGACTCTGGTACCTCTTGGTACGAGTTGAACTGCATGGTGTAGGTCGCCCGCCCCTGGGTGCGCGACCGCAGGTCGGTAGCGTAGCCGAACATATCGGAGAGCGGGACCTGGGCCCGCACGACGTGGCTGACGCCTCGCTGCTCCATGCCCTCGACTCGTCCCCGCCTGGAGGAGAGATCACCTATGACGTCACCGAGATAGTCATCGGGCGTCACCACTTCGACCTCCATTATCGGCTCGAGCAAGACGGGGCGCGCCGCCCGGCAGGCCTTCTTGAATGCCAGAGAGCCCGCGATCTTAAAGGCCATCTCCGAGGAGTCGACGTCGTGGTAGGAGCCATGGACGAGGAGCACCCGGACGTCGACGACGGGGAATCCCGCGAGCACGCCGGAATTCATTGCCTCCTGTATGCCGGAGTCGACGGCGCCGATGTACTCCTTCGGGATCACCCCGCCGACAATCTTGTCGACGAATTCGAAACCGCTCCCCGGCCCGGTCGGCTCGAGGTCGATCACGACATGGCCGTACTGGCCCCGGCCGCCGGTCTGGCGCACGTAACGCTCTTCGATCTTCGTCACCGCGTCACGCACCGTCTCGCGGTAGGCGACCTGGGGCTTGCCGACATGCGCGTCGACCTTGAACTCGCGCAGCATCCGGTCGACGAGGACTTCGAGATGCAGCTCACCCATACCCGAGATCACCGTCTGGCCAGTCTCGGGATCCGAGCGGACCCGAAATGTCGGATCCTCCTCCGACAAGGCGAAGAGGGCTTTGCCGAGCTTGTCCTGGTCTGCCTTGGTCTTCGGCTCGACGGCCACGTGTATCACCGGCTCGGGGAACTCGAGGGTCTCGAGCAGGATCGGGCTCGAGGGAGCGCACAGCGTGTCGCCGGTGGAGGTCGACTTGAGTCCTACGACCGCGACGATGTCACCGGTGTAAATGGCGTCCTTGTCCTCGCGGTGGTTGGCGTGCATCTGCAGGATGCGACCGATCCGCTCCTTGCGGTCCTTGGTCGTGTTGAGAACCGTGGTGCCCTTCTCGAGCGTGCCCGAGTAGACGCGCAGATAGGTGAGCTTGCCGACAAAAGGGTCGCTCATGATCTTGAAGGCCAGGGCGGCAAACGGCTCGTCATCGCGCGCCTCGCGAGTCATCGCTCCACCCGTGCGCACGTCGGTGCCCACGGTGTCGGCTACGTCCACCGGGCTCGGCAGGTAATCGACCACCGCGTCCAGCATGGGCTGCACACCCTTGTTCTTGAATGCCGACCCGCACAGCACGGGCACGACGTGACTGCCGATGGTCGCCTTTCGCAAGGCCGCACCGAGATCCTCGGCTGTGATCTCCTGCTCGCTCACGTAGCGCTCCATGACGTTGTCGTCGAAGTTCGAGAGAACGTCGACGAGCTCGTGGCGGGCCGCCTCCGCGGCCTCGGCGAGCGACGCCGGAATCTCCTCCTCCGACCACTTCTCGCCCATGCCCTCCTCCCACAGGAGCGCCTTCATCGTCGTCAGGTCGATCACGCCCCGAAAGGCTGCCTCGGATCCGACCGGGAGCTGGACTACGGCCGGCACGGCCTCGAGGCGGTCGCGGATCATCTGCACGGAACGGCCGAAGTCGGCCCCCACCCGGTCCATCTTGTTGATGAAGCAGATGCGGGGCACGCCGTACTTGTTGGCCTGCCGCCACACAGTCTCTGTCTGCGGCTCGACTCCGGCGACGGCGTCGAAGACCGCCACAGCACCGTCCAGCACCCGCAAGGACCGCTCCACCTCGACGGTGAAGTCGACGTGGCCCGGCGTGTCGATGATGTTGATCCAGGTGTTCTTCCAACGACAGGTAGTCGCAGCCGAGGTGATCGTGATACCGCGCTCTTGCTCTTGGACCATCCAGTCCATGGTGGCGCCGCCCTCGTGGACCTCGCCCATCTTGTAGTTGCGCCCCGTGTAATACAAGATGCGCTCGGTCGTTGTCGTCTTACCGGCGTCGATGTGCGCCATGATCCCGATGTTGCGGGTCCTGGCAAGGGGGAATTCGCGGATTGAGGTCGCCATGTCGTCGAGTCTTCTTCTTGTTGTTGCGTCAGTGAGCGGGAGTTGCGGGTAGGCCGATGATCCAGCGGCGCCTGGGCGCCCTATGTCCGCAGTCGCCCAGGGGAGGGTTCACGTCGCGCTGACGGCACCAGTCGGTGGGTTACCAGCGGTAGTGCGCGAAGGCCTTGTTGGACTCGGCCATCTTGTGCATGTCTTCGCGGCGCTTCACGGCTGCACCGATACCGTTGGATGCATCCAAAATCTCGTTCGCCAGCTTGAGCGCCATCGTCCGCTCTCGCCGCTGCCGGGCGAAGTTCGTGAGCCATCGGATGGAAAGCGTCGTCGCGCGACGGGGCCGGACTTCGACGGGCACCTGGTAGGTGGCTCCGCCGACCCGCCGACTCTTCACCTCCAGCTCCGGTCGGGTGTTGTCGAGCGCCCGCTTGAGCGTCTGGACCGGATCGGCTCCGGTCTTCTCCTTCACCACCTCGAGGGCGTCGTACACGATCCGCTCGGCGAGCGAGCGCTTGCCGCGCGACAGGATCCGATTGACCAGCTGGGTGACGAGGACGGACCGGTAGACCGGGTCAGGCACGAGCTCGCGCCGCTGTGGGGGGCCTTTGCGAGGCAATTCAGGACTCCTTCTTCTTCGTGCCGTAGCGGCTGCGCGCCTGCGCACGATCCCGGACGCCCGAGGTGTCAAGGGTGCCCCGCACTATCTTGTAGCGAACGCCGGGGAGGTCCTTGACCCTGCCGCCGCGCACGAGGACGATCGAGTGCTCCTGGAGGTTGTGCCCTACCCCGGGGATGAAAGCCGTCACCTCGACGCCGCTCGTGAGGCGGACACGCGCCACCTTGCGAAGCGCCGAGTTGGGCTTCTTCGGCGTCGTCGTGTAGACGCGCGTGCAGACGCCCCGGCGCTGCGGGGCTCCTTTGAGTGCAGGTGTCTTGGTCTTGGTCCTGGGGGTTTCTCGGCCCTTGCGGACTAGTTGGGCGATTGTGGGCACGCGAAGTCCTCTTGAAGTTGGTTCGCCTAAGGTCGCCTAGGCGCGAACTGACTGCCAGCCTGGCCGTAACAACTATACCACCGCGCCACAGAAGGTCTGCCGACGCCTGCTGCGACGAATGCGAGCCCGCGGGCCCTGCGACGACGGCTAGGCAGACCCCTCCTCGGGCATGTCGAGCTCGACAGGCGGTGTGGCGTAGGGATCGGGGACGTCCTCGCCAGAACCCAAGCCGGCAGACAGCTCCTCGGCCTGGGCGGCTGCTCCATAGTCGACCGCGAAGCTGCTGACGTCGTAGGCCTCGTCAGCGCCGCCTTCACCGAGGGAGGAGCGCCCGACGTCGCGCAGCCAAGCTGCGAGATCCGAAGGAGTGCCCTCGAGGCCCTCACCTGCCGAATCCAGATCCGACGACCAGAACGACATCTTTTGGGCATCGGGCGTATCGACCTCGACAGACCGGTAGCGCAGCATCCCTGTCCCCGCCGGTATGAGCTTGCCGATGATGATGTTCTCCTTCAGGCCATAGAGCTGGTCGGAGCGTCCGTCGATGGCCGCCTCCGTGAGCACTCTGGTCGTCTCCTGGAAAGATGCCGCCGAGAGCCACGATTCGGTAGCAAGAGAGGCCTTCGTGATGCCCATGAGCTCCGGCCTGCCCTCGGCGGGACGCTGCGAAGCTTGCACGAGCTCGCGGTTCACGGCCGCGTAGCGCTGGGAGTCAACCCGCTCTCCGGGAAGGAAGGGCGCGTCTCCGGGCTCGGCGACGAGCACGCGCCGCAGCATCTGGCGGACGATGAGCTCGATGTGCTTGTCGTGGATCGCCACACCCTGATCCCGGTATACCTTCTGCACCTCCTCGACCAGGTACTGCTGGGTCTCACGGATACCCTTGATCTCGAGAAGCTCCTTCGGATCCTTCGGTCCTTCGACGAGGGCATCGCCCGGGTGCACTTCCTGGCCATCTGTGACTTCGAGATGAGCACGGGGTGAGAGCGTGACTACCTGCTCGTCGCCGTTGTCGGCGACGACCATGACCCTCCGGCCCGTATCGTCCTCCTCGATCCGCACGACACCGGGCTCACGTACGAGGACCGCAGCGCCCTTCGGCGTGCGTGCCTCGAAGAGCTCGACGACACGGGGCAGCCCGTGGGTGATGTCCTCGCCCACGACACCGCCTGTGTGGAAAGTCCGCATCGTCAGCTGAGTTCCCGGCTCCCCGATCGACTGTGCGGCTATCACACCGACAGCCTCACCGAGCTCGATCTCGCGGCCGGTCGCGAGCGATTGGCCGTAACACAGGGCGCATACGCCCTGCGTGGCCTCGCAGGTGAGGACCGAGCGAACCCTCACTCGATCGACCCCGGGATCAGCGGCCAGCTGGGCCAGCTCTAGGTCCCGCAGGGTCGTGCCGACGGCGAGAGCCGTGCCGTCGCTCAGCTGGACCGGCTCGACGAGGACCCGGCCGAACAGGCGCGTCTCGAGGTAGCTGCGCTTGCCTGCCTGATCCGGCACCACGTCGTCGATCCATATCCCGCGAATGCTCCCGCAGTCCTCCGTGCGCACGATCAGCTCCTGGGCGACGTCCACGAGCCGGCGCGTGAGGTAGCCGGAGTCAGCGGTGCGAAGGGCGGTGTCGGCAAGGCCCTTGCGGGCACCGTGAGTCGAGATGAAGTACTCGAGGACCGACAGCCCTTCGCGAAAGGACGACTTGATCGGCCTCGGGATCATCTCGCCGCGCGGATTGGATACCAGGCCCTTCATGCCGGCTATCTGGCGCACCTGCTGCGGGTTACCTCGCGCCCCTGAGTC
>CAZAMA010000167.1:0-6050 GCA_964485645.1 uncultured Acidimicrobiaceae bacterium
ACCTCCTGCCGTGGGTGCGCGCACGTCACCACATCGTCCGACTGGCGTTCGAGGCTCGTCCGCTCCCACGCTACATCGTCGATGCCCTGCGAGGCGTCGCCGAGATCTGGCCGATGTCCGAGTTCGTCGAGAAGGTAGCTACACAGAGCGGCCTCGACCGGGATCGCCTCGTGGTGATCCCCCCTGCGGTCCCGGTGCGCGCAGACGCAGAGTCGGTGTTTTCTGGCACTTCGAATGGAGCCAGGCCTTCGATCTACTCCTCGGTCTTCAACTTCGAGCCCCGGAAGAACCCGGAAGCGCTCCTGCGCGCCTATCTCAGCGTCCTTCACAGCGGTCGGGACGTCCGGTTGGTCCTCAAGACGTCGGGTATCGACGACGCGTCCTTCTGGCAGTGGGCAGCGACGGTTGTTGGCACCGAGGGGCTCGAAGAGCTGCGAGAGTCTTGTGACCTCGTCACTGCCAGCCTCGACGACGCGGCATTGCAAGACTTGCTCCGGCATTCGGATGCATTCGTCTTGCCGACGAGAGGTGAAGGGTTTGGCCTTCCGTTCCTCGAGGCGATGGCTGTTGGTGTTCCCGTGATCTGTCCCGACCGGGGAGGGCATCGCGACTTCTGCGACGGCGAGACGTCGTTCCTCGTGCCGACTCGGGAGGTCCCTTGTGCCGCGAAGTGGAACATCCCGCTTTTTCGCGAGAGCTCCTGGTACGAGGTGGACCAGGAGGAACTGATCGACGCTATGGAGCGTATCGTCGACGAGCCCGAGACGGTAGTCAAGAAGGCTGCACTGTCGTTGATGCGGGCGCGCGACATGGCAGCGATCGACCAGCGGTCTGTCGCCGCAGCGCGAATTGTGAGCCTGATCGACTCCTAGCGCGGCATTTGGTACTGACTAAATGCCTAGTCGACGACTGGATATCTTGCGGACTGCGAGCGCGAACAATCGCGTGATGGAAGAGCGCGGTCGGCGGGCCAAGCATCGCGGTCTCGAGGAAAAGCGAGCACAGGTCATCCTGCTCATCGAGGCCGGCGCCCATCCCGATGTGGTCGCAGCAGCCTTCAACGTCGGTCGTTCGACCGACGTTGGGTGGTGGTCTACCTACCGCCAGAAGGGCGAGGAGCCCTTCGGCTTCAAGTGGTCGCCTGGTGGCACGACGAAGAGCAGGACCCTGAAGCCGCTGAGCGCCGGAAGACCGAGGAGTACCCGAAGATCATCAGCCCCGTGGCCTGAGCGTCGCCATCCGATCATCTGCCTCTGACTCGATCGGGGGCAACGCTGAACGGGAGAGAGCAGGACCGAGGAGACGAACGCACCGAAGCCGAGGCAGTCGAGCACCGCGTCGACCACCGTCCGTCACGCCGGTGGACGTGAAAGTGCGACGGCAAGACGGTCGCGCGGCTGACGCCCGAGCAAGTGGAGCTGTACGGGACCTGGTTCAGGGTGACCCAGCGGCTTCGGGCTCTGCTGGGCGAGCTGGGAGCCCTCTCGTTTCGAGTCGCTCAGCGGGTCGCAGACCCTAAGAAAATCCGAGCGAGGACTCCGGAAGCCTGCAGAACGTAGGGAGTATCGCTGGTTTAGCTGCACTGTCAGCCCTTTCCCGTCCTACGTTACGCGGAAGTCCGGACGTCAGAATGGCTGGATTGTAGCGTCGCGGCCACGTTCATCTCAGGCTCCGCTGCCGATGGAACGACCACCACCCAACTTAGCCATGGTGGGTCGAGAAATGTTGATCGCACCTCGATATCGAGAGATCCAAAAAACTGGGTCACGGCGCTACGAACACCGAAAGTTCCCTCTGGTAAGTCCCCGTCGAGATAGTCATGACCAGCGATAACTCCTCCTGGGTGCACCTTCGGCCACCATGCCGCAAGGTCTTCCGCAACGGACGCTTGATCGTGGCGGGCATCGAGATAGACGAAGTCCAGCATCCCATCTCCAAGGTCTCTTGACGCCTCGAGCGACGTCTGACGCCAGAGTTGGCTCCGAGTCCCGAAGATCGCGAGGCGTTCGCAAGCGGCCCGGTAGATTTCCTCCTGTGTCTCACTTCCGACATTCGCCACGTCATCATATGTCTCGCTGTGCATCCAAGGGTCAATAGAGATAAGAGTTCCAGTCCAGTGGGACAGAAGATGATGTGAGAACAGTCCGTACTGGACACCGACCTCCGCCCCGACTCCACGCAGCCCGCGCGCCTCGAGCAGCTCTGGAAGCTCCTCTCGAATTGGCACCTGAGCGGGTTGACCGGGAGACACGGCATAGCCTTGCCGACACATCTCGATAATATAATGAGGTGCACGCGATGGGATCTGTGGTGTCTCAATGCCAGATGTCTGCTCTTGCTCGGAGGCTCCTGTAGATGCGACGATCCGACGACCAGTTCGTGCCAGCTGGAGGCAGACATCGGCCAGGAGGTTATCGTCGGAGCTCGTCAGCGGTATACCGCCCGTAGCAACTAAGTCAGCGCGCCGGCACGCGAGGATATTCGCGCGAAGCGGCGAGGATGTTGCGTCGTTTGCGGCAGTTGTCGTCGCTGCTGCTACGTCATCTGTATCCAATGAAGCGAGAAGAGCACGGAGACAGTCAGGTGCCAGCTTGACTGGACGGTTCATGAATACGACGATCTCATCGCTCGTGGTGCTTAGTGCTCTGTCCCAGACGCTTGCCAGGCTTGTATGGTTCTCGTTCCAGATAGGCACAACCTGACCGGACGTAGCTGCAAGGACGCTTCGTAGCCTGGCACCGTTGTCTGTTATCACGAGATTGACGTCGCAAGTCTGGTTGGCAATTGAGGACAGCGAAGCCAGAGCTATCTCGACAGTATCTGATGGAGACAGCGGCAAGATCGTTGTTACACGAGACCCACAAAAAGGTTTGGTGGTGGGCACTTCGTCAAATTGCAGCGCATCGAAAGATCGTCGGTGCGCAGACAGGTGCTCAACGCGAACGTCCGTCGGCTGCCCCGCGAAGTGCACGATTCGTGGCTCGTCTGCCATGTCCTCCATTATCGAGTTCCACTCTTTCGGAAGCCACCCAACCATGTCAAGCCACGGTGTTGGTTGCGTCAAGCGCGCCTGGCCTATCTGGTTCACGTCATATCCGAGCAAGCGGAGGATAGCGGCCTGCTCCCACCACGGATGATGGATGAGAGAGGTCTGGCACCATACTTGCTCGAGAAATCGGATTACATCTGGCGAACGGTGAAGCACCAATACACCGGTATTTGGTTGATCCGCTGAGTTGAAGTGGTGCTTGGTCAGCCAAAACTGCTTAGTATGGTCAGCTACGTCGCAGATGTCCTGATCGTATTGAACGATGACTGCGTCGGCATCGACCCAGATTGCGGTATCGTAGCTGTCCAGCAATGTCCTCAAGAGAAGAATCTTGTCCCATGCGGGAGGGCGGCTTGTTTGCAGTGCTCGTTGATGGGTGACGACCTCATAGCCGTACCGATGGGCGTAGTGATCCAGCATGGGTTGTACCAAGTCGACATATGCTGCATGCGCTCCTGACCCGGCAGTGCATAGCACTACGCGTTGCTCATCCCTCGGGCTCATAAAGGTCTCCATCTTGTAGACGGGGTAGGTGTGCGGTGCTTTCTGGACATTCGGCAGCACTTGGTCGGAGCCAGTGATGCTCTGGTGTCAACCGGTCGAATGTCGTGTATTTTCTCCTGAGTGGTGCCGCGTCTACTGGTTGTGCAAACGGCCTTTGGCTAAGTAGTCTTGTAGCGATTGTAGCTTGATCGGCAAGTACAAATAGAGCATAACGACCGTATGAATCTCACTATTTAGCTATCTCGCGCGTGGGGGTTGGCGACGGTGCATCGCGGTAGAGGCGGGTTCTTTCCGGGCCAGCGGGAGAGCATCGCTTGGCTGCTCGACGATCTTGGTCACCAGCTGACTACCCCGACGGGGATCTGTGACGTGAGTGCGTCCTCTCGGGTAGCCGGCCCGAGCCGGAGCTCCTCGATAGCCTGCGCCATGGCCTTTTCCGCGTCGGCGAGGTCTGCGTGCTCGAGGGCGGCATGCCGGGCCATCTCTCCCCGCCTCGCGGCTTCTGCAGGGTTCGACACGATCTCGGCGAGCGCTCCGTGTAGCTCGGCTCGCCGGTGCTCCAACCACCAGGCCCCTGCCTTCGACGGCGTCCAGGTCTTCGGCACGATCGGGACCTCCCGGCTCGACAGCAGCCACGACTGCGTGTCGTCGAGGAGAGACGCGAGGCCGGCACGACGTGGTGCGACGACGGGCAAGCTCGACGCGATCGCCTCGAGGACGGGCCGACCGAGGGTCGTCGAGCGGCTGGTGTGGACGAGGGCCGTGCAGCTCCTGTAGAGCATCGCCATCGCGGGGCTGTCGAGTGGCTCGTCGAGGATCTCGATCGCCGCGTGCCCGGTCGTCGTCGCGCGGCGGCAGTCTCGCTCCAGGGAGGCACCGTGGGTCGCCAAGCCCGCCGGTAGCGGCGCGACGACGAGACAGACGTCGTCGCGGTGGGTGAACGCGCCGAGGAACCCCTCGAGGGCTATGTCGAGCCCGCCGTCTTCGGTCCAGGGTCCGACGAAGAGCAGCCGTATGCCCTTGGTCGTGGCGAGGGGGTAGCGAAGGCCCGCGGGGCTGAACAGCGAGGTGTCGACACCGGGCTGCAGGACGCGCACGGCGTCGGGAGCGATGCCGCTTCGGAGAGCGACCGACCGATCCGAAGCCGTCGGGACCCAAAGCTCGGTGACGGTGTCGCGAAGGGGCGCTATCCACTCTGCCGGCAGTCCTCCGAAGGGCCAGGCGATCGTAGCGACGACCGCGGCACCGGTCGTCGTGGCCGGCGGCGGCCAGTGGTCGCATCTGGTGAGCTTGCCTGTGCTGGTTGCGTCGTTGTCGAGCTCACCGAGCGTCGGGAAGAAGACGTCCGGCGCGGGCCGAGTAGGTGTCGACGTCAGCGTCGGGCTCGTGACCACCACGGGGCGCGCGCCTCGCCGCACAACGTGCGTGTCGTCGGCCGCCTTGCTCCTCGTGATCGACGCGAGGGGATCTGCCAGCGGTGCGTCGTCCCGTTCGGTCGGGATGGCCGCCGACTCGCGCCAGGCGCCGTCGTCGGCGAGCAGGCGCGTGACGAGCTCGATCGGATCGCTGTCTGCCTCAGGGTCCGCGCCGGCGGGGAGGACGACGACCGGTGTCCCGCAGGAACGTGCAGCGTCCACCCAGTCCCTCGCGCCGGCAGGCTGGCAGACGAGGACAGCTCGTGCCGCCCCGAGGTGGGGCGCGGGGTTCGCCATCGGATCGCAGACCATCGCTGCCGGCAACATGTCACCGACCCGGCGGGCTGGGTCGTCGCCGCAGAAGGTGACCGAGCTCTCCCGCCCCGCCACCTCGAGGAGCGGTGCGAGCCTCGCACACAGCGACGCGACCGCGTCGCTCGAGAGCTCCCGGACGTTCGTCACGACGCAGAGCCCGCTGCGCCGGGCGAGCGGGAGCCGTGGTCGGTCGGACAGGAGCCGACCCGTGACGGTGGGTGCGTAGGCGACGGGGGCGCCGGAGCCGGCCACGGCGCCGAGCGAGGACAGGAGAAGCTCCGCCGGTTCGGCGCCGGGAGGAACGGTCGTCGCGTCGTCGAGGTCGATCGCGACGTGTGCCGCCGGAACGAGACGCCGAAGGGCTGGAATAGCCTCGACGGCGTTCGCCGCGACGACCACGACGTGGTAGCGCTGCTCGGCTGTGATCGTCGCCAGGGCCGTCGTGCACCTCGTCAGCCATGCGCGGTCCGGCGGCGGGGCGTCGCTCCAGCCACGCACTGTCACGTCGACATTGCCGAGCAGGTCCTGGGAGGGATGCACGGGGAGCGGCTGGGCGATCGTGACGTCGTAGCCGGCGGCAGCGAGGGCTCCCGCGAGCGAGACGCTCCGCAAGCTCGAGCAACACCGGTCGAGCACGAGCACCCGGACCCCGGCAGCGTACGGCGATGCCGCGACCGCCGGTGGGGTGGCACGAGCAGCTGGCCGTGGTGCGAGGTCGTCGAGATGACCGGACAGTGCCGGTGCGATCGCCGCGACGTCGGCCCGGA
>CAZAMA010000168.1:0-1690 GCA_964485645.1 uncultured Acidimicrobiaceae bacterium
GGGCTGATGCCCGCGATGCCGAGCGCGGCCATGTGGGACGCCACGGTGTTCTCCGAGACGGTGTCGCCGTCCTCGTGTAGGTCGAGGGTGATCCTCGGCGAGCCGTAGGTCCCGCGAGAGGCGCGGTGCAAGGTGGGGATCTTCTGGTCGAGGTCCGCCCTGCGCTGCTCAGACGCGAGTGGTTCACGTACCTGAGCTGCCCGCCAGCGGTAGTAGCCGGCTCGGGAGACCTCGAGGAGGCGGGCCATGCGCTTGACGTCGAAGTTCGCGCACTCCGCGGCCATCAACGCAAATCTCTCTGCTTTGGTGGATTCGAAGCGAAGTACGCGGCAGCTTTTCCCAGAAAGGCCAGGTCCTTGTCCTGTTCCGCGACCTGGCGGCGGAGCCGGAGCAGTTCTGCTCGCTCAGCCGAGCTGAGTGGCTCACCACCCGATCCCTTCAGGGTCTCCATGCGTCGACGCTCGTCGCGCACCCACTTGTGCAGGGAGTTCTCGACCACAGACAGCTCGTTCGCGACCTCTCGAACCGATCTTCCGGTGTCGATGACGCGATGCGCTGCTTCGGTCCTGAACTCCAGCGTGAACCGTCTTCTGGTTGCTCCCACGGTGACATCCTCCCAGCCGACCCTCGAGTCGGCTTATCGGGTGTCCACTTTCTCTGGGGAACCTCAGACCGCGGCGACGAGTCCCATGAGGACGAGGAAGATCCCGTCGGTCGCGAGCGAGCCGACGACGAGTTGTTCGAGCACGGTCGTCGCGTTGGCGGCATCGACGCCCTGGCCGAGGAGCGCCGAGGACAGCGCGTTGACGACCCCGATGGCGAGCCCGAGAAGGCTGAAGCTCGCGTTCGCGGCGATGACGTCGATGACGATGCGGGGTGCGAGGTCCTTCGCGGACGTCCGCGTCTGGACCGTCTCGTGGCCCATCACGATGGCCCCGCCAGCGAGGACGAGCAGCACGACGAGGCCGTTGGCGATCCCCGCGGCGATGCCCCACAGCTCGGCGATGCGTCCCGAGGTGAGGTCGGGGGTGGCGAGCACGGTCCGGCCGAGCAGGCCGAGTACGGGGTCGAGCGCCGAGGTGACGAGGTCGCGGAACCAGTCGTCGATCGCCGAGGTGACGTGGCAGGAGACGTCGAGCAGGCCGCAACCGCCGGAGGACCCGGTGGTCGGTGCCGCGCCGCTGCCGGTGCCGCCGGTGGTCGTGCCCGGGAGCGACGGGCCGATCGTGATGCCCTTCGGCACGGTCGTCGTCGTGGGTGTCGCCGCCGCGCTCGCGCCCCGCGAGCCGACAAGCAGCGCGCCGCCCACCCCGAAGGCGAGGACGAAGAGCGCTGGGAACAGCCACCGGCGCGTCACGGGATGGCGAGCCATCATCCGCCGACGACCGACTGGAGGATCGAGACGAGCAGCGGCGCTAGCGCGGCGAGCGCGTAGCCGATCGCCGCTGACTTGAGCGCCACCTTCGCGCGCTCGACCTGGGCGGGGTCGCCGCCCGCGGAGAGGTAGCGGATACCGCCGATCGTGAGGAACAGCGTCGCGAGGCCGGCGAGGATGCCGACGAGCCAGGTCGTCAGCGAGCCGATCACCGACGACAGGCTCGACGCGGTGCCCGAGGCGAACGCCGGCGTCGCCAGCAGGGCCGTGCCGACGATGCCGAGCCCGAGCACCGGCACGGCGCCAGCGAGAGCG
>CAZAMA010000168.1:1790-5987 GCA_964485645.1 uncultured Acidimicrobiaceae bacterium
GGGCGAGGGCACGCAAGCGTGCTCGTGGGGTGGGGCGGGACAGGGCTGGCCTCCTTTCGCGACGGCGCATCGGGCGCGGGCAGGGGGTACAGGTCGGCCAACTGGGCATCGCTCACCTCCTCGGTGTGCTGGGCTTGTCCAGGTCGGGGCACAACTCCGGCTTCTGGCCGGACCGTCGCCCCTGCCGCGCGCCTTCTACGCCCGGAGAACCGGCAAGCGCGACGCGTTCTGTGACCGCGCGGGCTGTGACCGCGCGATGCGTGACAGGGCGAGCGGTGGCCGGGTGGCACGACGTGCGGTGTGCTGCATCTGTTGCAACACCGCTCATATCGCCGTCTCGGAGGTACTGGACGAGGGCGCGCTCGGCTCGGCTGCGCTGTGCCCGGATCGATGTGTACGAGACACCGCGAACGCGTGCCGCCTGCTTGAGCGTCAGCTCGCCGAGGCGGGTCGCGCCGATGAGCGCGGCGTCGTCCGCCGTGATGGCGCCGGCGAGCGCGGCCTCGGCGAGCACGAGGTCGGGGTGGCCGAACGGTGGCCGGGGCGGCGCCGCTACCGGCGCGTGGACGACGCGCCCCCGCTCGGCGAGCTCGCTGCGGACCCGGCTCTTTGCGGCGTCGTACGCCCGGCCGGTGATCACACCTGCGAGCCGGGGCCGATCGGTCGGGGTGGCGGCAATCGCGGCGATGAGCCCGACCAGCAGATCCGCCTCGATGTCGGCTGCCCGCTCGGGACAGGTCCGAGCAAGCGTCGTCGCGGCGCGCCGGAGGCTCGGCAGGAGCACCCTGGCGAGGCCGACCGTGGCGGCGCCGCCTTCGTTCTTCGCGCGGGTGAGGAGCGCCGCCATCGCAGCGTCGCGGGTCGCGTACGGCGTCGACGGGTGCAACAGGCGCGCCCACAGCTCGGACAGTGGGATGGGCCCGTCCGGCAGGCCGGGAACGCCGGTGCCGTCGAGGGCGAGCGGGCGGGGTGCAGCCGTGAGGACGGCGAACGCGTCCTCCAGGGCGGCGAACGGGGAGGTCGCGGAACGGTACGCAGTGGGCATGACAGCTCCTTTCGGAAGAGCCGCCATCGCGCTACCGGCGCTCCATCAGCTTTCCAGCAGATCGCTGCTCCATCACGGGTGATGGAGCAGCGTCCGTCCGCCCATCAGAGGTGATGGAAACCTGACGGAGAACCGGATCAGCCGAGCTCAGGACCCTGATGGACTGGCACGGGCGGACGGATCCGCGCGGGCCAGGAAAGATCGCCCGACGCGTTCGCCTGCGCTTGACCGCGCCGGACCGGTTGCCGCGCGCGACGTCGACCCCGAGTACGCCGGGCGCTCCGCAAGACTGATCCCGTGCCCGAGATCACCTTCACGAGCGTCTCGCCCGTCGTGCCCGTGCGCGACCTCGACGCCGCGCTCGACCGCTACCGCCGCCTCGGCTTCGACGACCGCGCCTATGACGGCCCGGAGCGCTACGGCTTCGTCGAGCGCGGTGCCGTCTCCATCCACCCCAGCGAGTGGGCCGAGCACGACCCGCACCGCAGCGGCGCGGTGGTCTATCTCTACGTGTGCGACGCCGATGCGCTTCGCGCCGAGTGGAAGGCCTCGGGCGTCGAGGGCCGGCTCACGAAGGCCCGCGACGCGCCGTACGGGCTGCGAGAGTTCGCGTTCGTCGACGCCGATGGGACGGCGCACCGGGTCGGGTCGCCACTCGCGACCGGCCCGTGAGCGGATCAGTCGTCGGGCTACCGCCGCCTCGGGCGAGGGACCGGGCGTCGTCCCGCTCCACATGGGGGTGCCCAGTCCTCGGCGAGCTTCTTCACCCTCGTGCGTGCTCAACTCGGAGGACTGACAGGTGGCGGGTCCTCCGGCCCAGCTCATAGGCCGCCGTCTAGGGATGATCGCTCGAAGATCGGGTCCCGAACTCCCGGAGGGCTACGGCTCAGCGCGCCGCTGATCGTGCTGGTCACGCCCGCAACGGTTGGCGCCCTAAGCTGCCCCCCTTGGTGGAAGAACGTCTCGTACCGGTGAACGCCGTGGTGGCGCTCTATTCCGCGACCCGCACCTCGTGGCCACGCCCCTTTTTCGACCTTGGCTATCGTATCGAAGGTCTCGAATTCCCGATCGGCGTCGATGAGGACGAGCGGGTCGTCCCTGATGTGGTCGGCTTCAAGAGGGCGTCGAGTCGGTTCGTGCTCCACGAAGCGAAATCCGGGAACAACATCGAGGAAGATCAAGCGCACCGCTACAAGAAGGTAGCGCCAGCGACGCTCGTGCGGGTTCTGAGCGTCACGGTCTCGAGCGGCGACCCACTCCGGGTCCAGACCAGTTACGTCTGCTTGCGACACGCCGAGAAGCGCATCCTCATGGGTCTCCGGGCCATCAATATGGAAGCGCCTGTCCTGTCCTTCGACACCGCTGACGTCCGGGCCGTCGGCGCACCATTCGACGACCCTGATCTACGGTCGGCGTTCAGCACCTCGCTGGCCGTCCCCGGTCCTCCGCCGGCGATCATCACCCTCGATGCCGACTCACCGCCAGACACGTTTGACCAGGCGGTGTTCCCGACGCTCGCTGCTGCGGCCGCTCGCGAGCAAACAAGCATCACGGTCGCCGCGCTCGCCGAAGAATCCATCGGCCACTATGCGATCTACCCGGGTCAATACAAACGACGACTTCGCCGCTGCGTGGCGGACGCGGCACGACGGGCTGCCGAAGCCGACCCTCAGCGATGGGAGTTCCGTCCGAGGACGGGAAACGACGACGAGGGGCTCGTTCGGATCCTCGCAAGTCCGGAGCTGGCAGACCCGCGTGGTAGAACGCAGCAGTACCAGTCGATGCGCCACCGGCTGGAGGCAGGCAGGCCGCGGCGACAGCGCCCCGAGAACCCTGACCAGGGAGTTTTCTTTGGCAGCGACGATCTTGAGGCAGAATTGGACAGCGCGACGAGGAAGGACTCTGGCGAGGGAGAGGAGGGGACGTGAATCGGAAGGCACTCGAGGACATGTTCCTGGCTCCCGGGGTCTCGCCGTGGAAGACCTTCCTGCTCGAGGTCCACGCCGACGGTGAGCCCGAGGAGTTCCTACGGGATGCCTTCGGAAGCGCCGCGATTCGCGAGACCGAGGACCGCTTCCTCCATAGTGTAGTGACACCTGAGCTCGAGTTCACGGTCGACCACCTTGACAGCCGGTTCTGGTCGTTCCACTCGAACGGCAGCGCCGCTCAGATGAACGCGTACCTGAAAGCCGCTGTTGCACGCCGTCGCGACCTCGACTTTGTCTGGCTACCCTCGGCGCACCTTCGTCAGATCCGACGCGGCACACCTCCGAACTGGATCAAGACCGAGTTCCGGGGGCAGATGGCCCTTCCGCTCGACGAAGTCCAGGAGCTGGCGGTGACCGTACGCGGGCGCCCTGCCCAGGATCTCCTCGACGTGATCTCGGGGAACTCGGACTTCCCGTACGCAATCTCGGTCAGCCAGCTAGAGCTTGCGATCGCCGATCCTGATCTCGGGGTGGTCCGCGAGGCAGTGAATCGCTTTGCGCTCTTCGTCGCCAAGGGCGATTCATTTGCCCTGCACCAGAACGTCGTGCAGTCGGTTGCGACCCGGTATCGGAGGCTGGTCGAAGCAGCCGAGCACGTCGCGCTCGGCATCGACGCGATGGACCATGCTGACCGCGACGAAGGTGGGGGGCGCCTCGTCGGGGGCCCGATCGAGTTGACCTTCAGTCGGCCACTGCTAGAGCTTGACCGCTTCGTCGACAATCTCTTGTCGTCGCGAGAGCCGTTCAGGCTGTGGGGGATCGTAGGGCACCCCTCCGGAGACTACCGAGAGGTGGAAGCGGTCGATCTGCATGTCGGCCAACGGCTGCGTCTCGAAGTGAGTAACGAGATGGTCCGCATCCATCTCCGCCGCGGTGGGTGCGGAAACACCGTGGCGCGTTTGGTCTCGAACCTCCAACACCACGTCGACGGAGGATTGACCGCGTCGGATCCGGAGATCCAGTCACAGCTCGCGATGCAGCCGATTGCGGCGTAAGGGTCGGTCGTTCGGCGCAGTGAGCACCACGATTCAGCGCGTGTAATCGGCAGACACGTCTACACGGCAGCCGCGGCTGCGTCCGCAGCGAGCGCTCGAGCGGTCCGCTCCAGGTAAGGGCCCGGAAGGGAATTACATGTCTGTAGTTCGCGTTCGAGCCATGGGCGAG
>CAZAMA010000169.1:0-4273 GCA_964485645.1 uncultured Acidimicrobiaceae bacterium
GGTCGAGCGAGATGTCCACGTACTTGGCGGTCGCGACGAAGCCGTTCGAGTTGGCAACCCAGACCATGCCGGCTTCGTCGTTCCACAGCTTCTGTGCCTCGATGTAGAGCTTCGTCCGCTCGGCGATGTCATAGGTGTGAAGCGCCTCGTTCGTGAGCTTGGTGAATTCGGCGTTGCACCAGTGGTCCCAGTTCCAAAGCCCCATCTGGGCACAGGTCCACCACTCGAACCACAAGTTGGGATCGCCCGCACCTCCGTAGTAGTAGTAGAGGAGCTGCGGGTGGGCGCCGCCGCCGCCGGGGCCCGGAAGGTTCGACAGCGTCGCCGGGTCGACCGGTACGACGTTCACCTTGATCCCGATCTGGCCGAGATTCGCCGCGATGATCTGCGCCGCGGCGACGTCGTCTTGGGTGTTGTCGACGTTCAGCCGCAAGGTGACGTTCTTGAGGCCGCTCTTTGCGAGATACGACTTTGCGAGCGGGATGTCCTGGTTGTAGACCGGGGCATCGGGCCAGTATCCGATCGGCATCTGCTTGGGGATGATCGAGTTAGCTCGGCTGAAGAGCCCGTTGTAAGCATCCTTGATGATGCCGGGCGTGTCGATAGCTGACCGGATGGCCCTGCGCAGCCAGATGTTGGTGAGCGGCGCCTCGGTCACGTTCATGGCGAGCCAGTAGTAGTTCCCCGAGAAGTACGAGGTGACCTTGAAGCTCGGGTTGCTCTTGGCGACGCTCACCGTCGAGGTCCCGAGCTCGCACATATTGAGCTCACCGGCTTCGAGCGCGGCATAAGCCGACGCATCACTCGAGATCGGGAGAGCCTCTATCACCTCGAAACGGTTCTTGCGCGCGTAGGCTTTGTTGGCGCCGCCGTAGTCCGCGAACTTCGTCATGACGAGCTTCTGGCCCGGAACGCGGGACGTCCATTCGTACGGTCCCGAGCCGACCGGGTTCGTGCCGAAACCCTTCCCGAGCTTTTCGACAGCCTTCTCCGGCAGTACGAGACCGCTACCGTTTCTGAGCGTCGATGTCATCGTCGGGGCGAAGACCTCTTTCATCAAGATCGTCCCCGAGTACTTGCTGTCGACCCGGACCTGCTCGAGGGCTGCCCAGTCCCCCTGGTACGGCGAGTTCAGCTTGGGCTTGGTGAGGCCGGCGATCCGCTCGAAGGAGTATTTCACGTCGCTCGCCTGCACCTCTCCGTAGCCTTTTTGCCACGGGATGCCTTGCTTCAGCTTGAAGTGGAACTGGAGTCCGTCGGACGACTGCTCGAAGGACTCGGCCAGGCAGTTCACCTGCGCCCCGGTCCCGGGCCTGTCGGTGATGAGACCCTCGAAGAAGCAGAACGCGTACGTCGGATCCTCGAGTCCCGGCAGGATCGCGGGGTCGACGTTTTGCACGTCGGCCAGCGATCGCCACGTGAGCGTCGTCGTCGGTGGCCGGAGGGCGGTACGAGACCTAGGGGAGGGTGCGGCCGCGGCGGCACTCGGGTCGAATGCGGCAAGCAGCGTGCCCGCGGCCGAGGCCGACAGTCCCAGAGCCGCCGCGCGACCCAGGAAGTGACGCCGGTCGAGCCGCTTGCCGAGGAGCTCGTCTACGAGGTTCACGGCCTGTTTGCCTCCGGCTGCAAAGGCCTGTGCCCTGATCGATGCTTCGGACATAGACTATCCCCCTGTCTGTGTCGGTGTCGTGTAATCGGCTCGGGGTATGGTAGCGCGGTCGTAATGCTCCGACCACTCGGCTGCCCGCGAGCGATCTCCAGACCCGTTGCCGGCGGCGGGAGGCAGGTCACCCGGCGATGTCACCGACGCGGCCTGCCGGAGTGCGAGAGTCCGCGCGAGACGGCGCGGCCAAGAGAGGGCGACGGCCATCAGGTATCATCGCCCGCACCGAACGAAGGGGTCGCGATGAGCGCAACCGGTCTGGTGGACAAGGCGGGGGAGGAAGGTCGCGATGCCGGGTAATCCAGGGGCTCTCGAGGGCCTCGTACGCGAGCACCTGGTGCAGGTCGAGCCGAGCTACCGGCGAGTACGCGCGGTGCTCGGCGGGACGGTCGTCGCGGACTCGAAGTCGGTGCTCCTCCTCCGCGAGACGGGCGCGCTCCCGGTGTATTACTTCCCGATCGCCGACGTCACCCCGGGCGCCCTCGAGCCGTCCTCGAGGCGCTATGACTGCCCGCACAAGGGCGCAGCCACCTACTTCCATGTCGCGGGTGGTGGCCGTCGAGCAGAAGATGCCGCGTGGAGCTACGAGACCGTGACAAAGGCCGCGAGCCCGCTCGAGGGTCATGTCGCTTTCGACTGGCCGTCGATGGATGCGTGGTACGAGGAGGACGACGAGGTGTTCAAGCACGCCCGCGACCCTTACCACCGTGTCGACGTGCTCCACAGCTCACGTCAGGTGACCGTGAAGCTGCAGGGGATCGAGCTGGCGAAGAGCACGCGGGCACGGCTGTGTGTGGAGACGGCGATGCCGCCACGTTTCTACCTTCCCAAGCTGGATGTGCGGCTCGACCTGTTCCGCCCGTCGGCTACCACCTCGGTGTGCCCATACAAGGGCCGAGCGATCTACTTCGCGGCCGATCTCGGCGGGACCGTGGTGCCCGACATCGCTTGGAGCTACCCGGCTCCGATCCCCGAGTGCCCGAAGATCGAGAACCTGATCTGCTTCTTCAACGAGCGGGTCGACTTGGAGGTCGACGGAGAGCTGCTGGCGCGCCCGACGACGGCGTGGTCCTGAGGAGGCTCTGACCTTCCTCGCCGCCGTCGGGTTCGCGCCAATTCTCGGGGTTGTCGCCGGCTCGCTCGAAAGCCCGAGAAGGCTTAGCTGGCGAGTGCTGCCACGCGGTGGCGGGACAGTTCGGCCAGAGCAGCCGCCACCCGCGCGGCGAGTGCCACGGCCACGCCGGTGGGCCACCCATCCGTTCGAGCCCAGGTGCCGACCGAGCCCTCGTGGTCACCCAGTTCGCCGTCCATCTCGTCCACAGTCGGCCATGACCCCTCGGGGTAGCAATAGTGCAGCGTGGTCTCCGCCGCCACGTAGCGCACCAGCGATCGTGCCGGCTCGCCGCACCGGCGCACAACGAACTCTTCAGTCTCGGCGAGCTGGGCGGCATAGTCCTCGGCACTAGCTTCGGGCGAGGACGTCGCGTTGAGCCGCTCGACGAGGTCCTGGCTCACCCACCATGTCCCTGCCAAGAGCGGGTCGAGGCCCTCGCCGCGCTCGACCCGAGCGCACTGCGCGACCACCGCGCAGAGATCCTCGTCCGGAGTCAGCTCCGGGTCCGCGTCCTGAGCTGCAAGCAGGGCCTCCCAGGCGACCTCGGCATCGACACCGTGGAGCACGTCGAGATCAAGGTCCTGGGCAAGGTCGCTGCGGGCGCCGTCCATGATCTCGGCGAGCAAGTCGGCCGAGGCCCAGAAGGACGCGGTGTTGCCGGTCAACTTGTCGCGAAGCTCACGGCGACGGGGATGAAGCCGGGTCGGGAGCAGTGGGTGGGGGCCGGGGTCGGCCACTGCAATATGAGCCAGCGCCTCGGCGCGCGCCGAGGCGCTGCGCTTAGCGGCGAGCACCCTTATCTTCTCCCGACGGGCTCTCGACTCCCATTCTCGCGACCGGGTCTCATCGGCCCGCCGCTCCTTCTTCATCCGGCTCTCACGGCTCAGCTCTGTGGTGGGAGGCTCGATCGTGCGCAGGAGCTCGATTGCTCCGGCTGCCACCGCCGAACAGTGTCGTACCACGTCTGTGGTACGACAGGGTGGTGTTCGGGGAGGTGCTCTGGACGGAAGACTCCGAAACCCATATCGGCCGCCACAACGTGACTCCGCTCGAAGTCGAACAGTCCCTCTACAGCCAACCCCGTCTCGCCGTCCCTAGCCGCGATGACACCATGGAGGTCCTGGGCAGGACCGACGCTAGCCGGTTGCTGTTCGTGCTCGTCACCAAAGCTAGTGACGGGCGAGACTTCGTGGTCACTGCCCGCGACATGACAGTCACCGAGAAACGAACGTTCCGGGAAAGGAGCCGGTAGGAATGGACCAAGACAGGGTCGACCAGCTCCGCGATTACTACGACACCACCGATGTCGACGAGCACTTCAAGGACGCCACGCTCCAGACCGAGAGGGCTGACGAAGTCCTGGTGTCAACGTCCATCCGACCTCCGCAGTCGCTCATGAACCATGTCCGAGCCCAAGCCGCCGAGTTGGGAATCCCAGCCACGACGCTCATAGGCCAGTGGACTACAGAGCGAGCGACCACACCTGCAACGCCAGC
>CAZAMA010000169.1:4373-5982 GCA_964485645.1 uncultured Acidimicrobiaceae bacterium
CAGCTCGGCGGCCCCGCAGCGGTCCCGGACGAGGGTGCAACCCTATGGCTGTTCTGAGCGTCAGAGTAGGAGAGCTAGAGATCGAAGGTGAGTGATGGTTCGTAGACTCCGGCAGGTCGCGCGCCACGGGTGGGTGAGCCTCGTCGCCGCGTTGGCGCTGCTCGCCGCCGCCTGCGGGTCAAGCGGAACCACGTCGCTCAAGGGCCCGTCGCCGTCAATCTCGGCAGCAATCAGCAGCGTCGCAGCTACCTCGCCAACGCTCGGCGTCTCCCCACGCACCGGGCTGGTGGGCGGCCAACAGCTGCATGTGAGCCTGACGGGCTTTCCCCGGCACGCGACCGTGGCGGTCTATGAGTGCGCGGGCACCTCGCGAGCCGCCAGCGGGCTCGGCTGTGGCGCAGCCGCCAGCATCATCCTTTATGCCGCAAGCACCGGCAGCGCCACGGGGACGTTCGCGGCCCAGCCGGCGGCGAGCACCCGGCCTAACGGGACGAGGACGCCGTGTCATCAGCAGTGCGCCCTCGTCGCTGTGGTCAGCAAGCTGGGTCCCGGAGCACCCCCGAGCCCCCCGCCGATGGCAATCGCGCCGCTGTCGTTTTCCACCACCACGGCCATCGGCCTCGCTGACGTGTCGCTCGAGGACCTGAGCTGGATCAGCCCACGCGACGGCTGGGCGCTAGCCGCCCAGCCTTGCATCACCGGGGCCTGCGCCCGCCTCGCGCATACGAGCGACGGCGGGGCACACTGGCAGGCGCTGCCCGACCCGCCGGCCCACCTTCTGGATGGCACCGGCGACTGCTTCACGGTCGCCTGCGTGAGCAAGGTGCGCTTTGCCAGCCCCACCGTCGGCTACCTGTACGGGCCGGCGTTGCTGATGACGACGAACGGTGGCCGTAGCTGGCGGGCCCAGCCAGGCAGGCAGGTGGAGACACTCACCGTTGCCGGCAGCAACGTCTATCGCGTCGCCTATGACCACGTCGGGTGCCCCGGCCCTTGCCAGCCGACCCTCCAAGAGGCGGTAATCGGCTCCACCGCGTGGCATAGGGTCATCGGTCAGCTCGCCTACCCCGACCGCAGCGGCAACGCTCAGATCGTTGCCTCGGGTCCAACTCTGCTGGTCGCCATGTACGGCAGCTGGGCGGGACCGGCATCCGCGCAGGCGATCCTCTATCGCTCCAACGACGGGAACTCCTCCTGGCACCCGATACCCGACCCCTGTGCCGGCCGGGGGACTGGTGGGAAAGGCCAAGAGGAGGACCTCATCGACCTAGCCGGGGTGCCGGGTGGCTTCTTCGCCGGCCTGTGCAGCCCGCACACCGGGTTCGCCACCTTTGTCGTCACCTCCACTGACGCCGGCGCGTCCTGGCAAAGAGCTGGCGCCCTGCCGAAGCTGCAAGGTCTGGCTCTGCTGGCGGCGGCCAGCCGCAGCACCCTCGTTGTCTCGACCGGCGCCACGACCGGCGCCGGACCCTTTACGGCCCGGTTGCTGGTCTCCGCCGACGCAGGTGTGCGTTGGACCACCGCCGCCACCGACACCCAGCAACTGACACAGGCAGGTAGCCCTGCGTGGCTGGGATTCGAGAGCTTGTATGTCGGCAGGTGGATTAGC
>CAZAMA010000170.1:0-5910 GCA_964485645.1 uncultured Acidimicrobiaceae bacterium
CGGCACGAACCGCAGTGCCCCGTTCCGGCCGTCGAGGTCGTCGAAGTAGGTGGCGTAGGCGTCACGGATAGCGGCATCGACCTCGTCCCGAAGACCCCCGGCGCGGCCGGCCCCGAGAAAGTTCGCGAGCGCGACATAGCCGAAGGTGCGGAAATGGTCGACCTGGGCGTTGCTGAGCATTTGGGTTCCTCCTCGGTTGGATGCGGACGAGCGGAGGGGGGGTTTCGCCTCTTCCGGTGGAGGAGCCCGGGCGCGCTCCACCGAAGAACGGACCTGGCGAGCGGCGTAGGTTCAGCGAGTTCAGAGGAAATGCACGACTTCACGATACCGCCACCGGTGCGGGCTGTGAAGTCCCCGGCGTACGAGGACTACCCTGGTGTCGGCGCTGGAGGGCGCCACCGGGTCCGCGGGAAGGACTGAGTCCACCTCCGAGCGCCGGACCAATCGTGGCTGTGGCGTCTTCCTCGGCCTGGCAGCGGACCGCAGGCGTAGGAGGGAGAACCAATGTCCGCTTCGCTTCCCCGCTGCCCCGACCTCGACCAGCTTCGCCGCCAAGCCAAGGAGCTGCGCGACGCCGCCCGCAACGGCGGTCCCGCCGCCGTCGAACGCTTCGCCCGCCACCACCCGAGTGCACCCCTTGGATCGGTCTCCCTGGCTGCGGCCCAGCTGGTCATCGCCCGCGAGCTCGGCTTTTCGAGCTGGCCACGGCTCAAGGCGGCGATCGACGCCTACGCCACCACGCCGGAACGGTTGGCCGAAAGGTTCGTGGCGGCGTCGCTCGACGGCCGCGTGCGCGAGGCCGCGAGGATCCTCGACGCTGTCCCCGAGATCGGCCGCTACAACCTGGAGGCCGCCGCCGTCCTCGGCGACTCCGAACAGGTTGGCGAGAGGCTCGCGGCGGACCCGGCAGCTGCGGTCGCCATCGACGAGACTCGAGGCTGGCCGCCGCTTCTGTATGCCTGCTACTCCCCTTGGCACCGGATCGACCCGGGCCGAGCGCCGGGGTTCGCCGAGGTGGTCCGGATCCTGCTCGAGGCGGGCGCCAGCCCGGACACCAACAACGGCGCCAGGCAGGGATACCGCTCCGCCCTCAATGGATCCGTAGAGCTGAACAACCCAGAGGTCGTCCGGGTCCTGCTCGAGGCGGGAGCCAATCCCGACCAAGGGCGGCCCGTCGCCAGCGCGGCCGGCCTCCGCGACCACCGATGCCTGAATCTCTTGCTCTCCCACGGCGCGAGGGTGGTAGCCGGAACCTGGACCGTCGGCGCCGCCGTCTTTGCCGACGACGCCCAGGCGGTGTCGCTCCTGCTCGAGGCCATGGAGAGTACGAGTGGCCGGGCGGCCCGGGAGGCGACAGAGGCGCTGCCCGACGCGGCCGCGGAGGCGTCCCTCGACGTGGTGGCCGCCCTCCTCGCCGCGGGAGCCGATCCGGCGGCCCACGACGAGGATCGGGGCATGTCCGCGCTGCGCCGAGCAGTTCGGGCCGGCAAGAGCGACACGGCGGCGCTGCTGGTGAGTCGAGGGACGACTGACGACAGCACTGACATCGACCGCCTCGTCGGGGCCTGCCTGCGCGCGGATCGCCCATCGGCCGAGCAGCTCCTCGCCGAGCATCCCGACCTGCGTGACCAGCTGACCGCCGACGACCACGCCGCAGTCGTCGAGGCTGCCGGCTCTACTTCGGTCGCCGCCGTCGGTCTCATGCTCGACCTTGGTTTCTCGCCTGACGCCCGCAACGGCTTCGGCGAGAAGCCGCTGCACTGCGCGGCCTACGCGGGGAACGCCGGCATGGTCCGTCTGCTGATCGACGCCGGAGCCGACGTCGACAGCCGCGACGCCAGGTTCGACGCCACTCCGTTGGCCTTCGCCACGGTGGGCAGTGGCGAGCGAGCTGGGCAGAGTGGCAACTGGGTCGAAGTGGTCCGCTCCCTCGTCGAGGCCGGCGCGTCTCGAGAGGGCGTGTGGATCTCGGTCACGCCGCCGAGCGAGGAGGTCAGCGAGCTTCTCCGGGGCTACGGCATCACCCCAGGCGACGAGCCCGAGCCAGGATCAGGCGACGAGCCCGAGCCAGGATCAGGCGACGAGCCCGAGCCAGGATCAGGCGACGCGGACGGCCGGGCACCCTCAGTCGGTACCGGGGTGATGGCCGATATCGCCCGGCACCTCGAAGCCGCCTATCGCGACCTCGACCTCGAGCTGCTGGGCTCGCTCCTTCACCCCCAGGTCCACTGGAGCGGAGTCTGCACCAACAGCGGGGAGGTCCTCGACTGGTACCGCAGCCTCCGTGCAGACGGCATCTGCGCGACCGTCGAAAGCGTGGAGGTCGACCGTGACGCCGTCGTGCTCGGTCTCAGCGTGGCCCGCCGCGCCGAAGGAGCTAGGCCGGCCCCCACCGAGCTGCTCTACCAGGTCTTTACCGTCGAGCACGCCCTAATCATCGACATACACGCCTACCCCGACCGGGCCAGCGCGCTGCGCGCCTTCGACCTGACACACTCTCTTTCGTGACTACGCCGGAGCCGACCAAGTACGCGGAGCAATGGATCGCGACATGGAACGCCCGCGATGTCGAGGCTGTCCTTGCCGACTAGGCCGGCATCGACCCCCTCGTCATTCACTACCGGAACCACCTCGGGGGCCTCGTCAACGAGGTCCTTACCTTTCGTGACGGTCTGGTCACCGTCGGGCACGCCACTCACCTCCGCACATGAGAATCGAAACCTGCAAGATCCAGATAAACGCCGAGTCGCTGGACTGGGCTGCGTTCGCCGTCGCCGGCGCCGACTTCCGCGTCGGCGGACGCCGGGTCGGCGGACGCCGGGTCGACGGACGCCGCGTCGGGGAGGAGCGGCGTGCCCCAGCGGGCGAGCGCCACGACGACGGGCTCGCCGAACCTCGCCTTTGCGGCCACGCATCTAAGTACGCAGGGCGGACCGGCAATTAGGACAGGCGCTCCATCATCGCCAGCAACTCGTCGCGTCGGTAACCGTTGCGGCGAGCGAGGTCGATCAACTCTTTCATCTTTGCCGCGACGATGCCTCGCTCCGGGGTGCCGGCAACCGTTATCGCCCGCCCACGCCCGACTTCCAGGAGTCCTTCGTCGCGCAGCATCCGAAGCGCTCGGAGCACGGTGTTCGTGTGCACGCCCAGCACCGCGGCGAGGTCCTTCGCCTGGGGAATCCGTTCGCCCGGCTTGGCTTCGCCATCTGCGATCGCCCGACGGATTTCCGCGGCGACCTGTTCGTGCAGATCGGTGGACCCTGAGCGGTCCACCGCTCCGAGAGTGAGACCGCTGTCGTCGTAGTCGGGCGGCTTGACAGGACTCATAACAACAAGGATAGTAGCTTCAATGACCGAGATCCACGCACCGAAGGCCGGTGGGGCCGCCCCTTCTCCTCCAGCGGCGACCCCCCTGGGTCCTGCCATCGAGGAGAGGGCCACCGAGGAGAGGGACACCGAGGGGCCGCTCACCGAGGAGAGGGCCGCCGAGCTCTTGTGTCCCGAGGCGAAGCGCCGAGAGCGCCGGCGGCGAGTCGCTGCCGTGGCGGCGTTGCTGGTGGCAAGTGCCGCGGCGTTCGCCGTTGCCACCTCGTTGGGCGGCTCGTCGCGGCCCGCACGACGCCTTGGCAAGACGACCGCCCTGAGTCCCGTCGTAGATGCGCGCGCCTTTAGCCACGAGGGGCTGCTCGCTTTCACGTCGGGTCGAAGGCTCTATGTTCTCGACGGGAACAACCTCTCTCTACGCCAGGTCGGCACGGCGAGAACGGGAGCAGAGGAACCGACGTTCTCGCGCGACGGCAAGTGGCTCGCCTACATCGCTTCCGGGGGCGAGACGACAACCGGCGCCGGCGAGGAGGCGCCCTATGCCCCGTTTGCCGGACCTGTCGTGATCTCCCTTGCCGACGGGAGCGCAGCGCGTCGGATCACGGGGATCGGGCCGATCTCGTCGCTCGAATGGAGTCCGGCCGGTGACCGCCTTCTCGTCGTGTCGGGACCGGTGCCCTACTACGGCAACGCTGTGTGGCTCGTCTCTCCGACCGGACAGAAGAGACGCCTTTACTCCGGCGAGTCGGTGTTCGGCGCGGTCTGGTCACCGAACGGCTCACAGGTTGCGATCGCAATCCAACGCCCCCACGGGGAGGGACCGACAACTCTCGAGACGCTGCCCGCTGCGGGCGGAACGGGACGAGTCTGGTCTCGGCCCCTCGCGGCCAGTGAGCAATGGCTGATCCCAATCGGTTGGTGGAATAACCAGGGAATCGGGCTTTGGACCGGTGGCAACGGCACGACGCCGGCCGGCGATGGCTCTCTCGACGGCGCCACTCTGATGCTCGCGCCCTCTCCTGGAGCACCGCTCCGGTCGCTTGGACATACCCCTCCGGTCGCGATGACGCCGGTCGCTTCCTCGAAACCCGGATGGCTCGCGATCGACTCGGGCGGTGACCGCGTCGCATGGGCGCAGAAGTCCATCGAGACGTGTGCGCCCGGCGCCGGTCGGTGCTCGGCAATCCCGGCGCCCCCGGACACGACGTCATTCGATCCCACGTGGTCCCAAGACGGAACCAAACTCGCCTTTGTCGAAGCGCCGACCAACGAGTACCCCTCCTTCGCCGCGAACAAGGTCCGCTCCTGGTACGCGGCGGGTCGGCTAGAAGTGCTCGCCGCCGGGACATCGCAAGCGATCCAGGTGCCTCACACCCTTGGCGCGAGCGCGCCGCAGTGGTCGCCATATGGATATTCGCTGTTGTACGTCGCCAACGACGCGCTGTATCTCGTCCGCAAGCCGGGCGACACGCCGGTGCGCATAGCGGGGCCGCTTCTTCCGACGAACCAATGGACTTCGACGTACTACGGGGGCATTGACTGGCGATTCATGTTCGCCTGGACTGCGCGATGACAAGCGTCAATGCGCTACATCGGGCGCTGACCTTCAGCCACAAGAACGACCGTTTGCAACTACCCCGCGCCTCCTGGGGCGAGCCATCCTTCGGCCGGGAATGTCGTCATCGATCCCATGCTCATCTCCGGTGGCACCGACGACTAGGTCACCGACTCCGCGTCAACCCGAGCCGCAGGTAGCCAGCACGGATCGGTCTCCTTACCGCTGTCGACCCCCGCTTGCATCCCACTGTCACCAGTGCTAGGCCGGTGGTTAACAATTCCGACTGAGCCTTGAGGCCAAGTCGACAACGTCGTTGCTCCAGACCCTGGGAGCGCTGAACCCCGAGCGTTGTGCTCGAGAGACGCCAGGAGCAAGAACGCATGGAACGACATCGAGTAACTTGCCGGGGGACCGCCATCTGGAGGTCCGGTCCAAAAGCCAGCGGGCCGCTACCGGCGAGATCAGCTGCCACGAAGGCGCCGACGACTGGTCGTGGTTCGTTCCGCGGAGACCGGCAGATGAATGGTCGAGCTCTGGACACACAACAGCGAGAATTGATGTAATTGCCGATGCAACAAATGATCTTGCATACGGGCAAGGCTCCGCAGAGATGCCTGCGAGCGCAGCAATGGTGGCGGCCCGTAGGCCGTGCTCTCGCTCTCGGAAAACGATCTCAGCCGAACAGCGGCCACTCGCAGTGGTGAATCGGTGAGCGCTCTGACCGGAGTCGGTTCAACACTTGGCTCCATTATCAATCTGATCCCCCCCGGTCGCTACATCCACTGGGGGTTCATCCTTATCTCCCTGGCGAACCTTCTGGTCATTGTTGCCATGTTGATCGTGTTCGTCCTGGCATTGACTATGCCGTTCGTCCACAGCCGGCGAGCCCATCGCGACCGAGACACCGATAGCGCGCGCGACGGCGCCCCGGTCGCCGGTCTCGGTACGGCGTCCGGGGCTGGCGGGGCCGCGTCTGGCGCTGGCGGGGCCGCGTCTGGCGCTGGCGGGGCCGCGTCTGGCGCTGGCGG
>CAZAMA010000171.1:0-3609 GCA_964485645.1 uncultured Acidimicrobiaceae bacterium
TCTTGTGCCTATCGATCGTGTCGCCTTCATGTTCATTGAACGTGGCGGGCGACACGCCGGTCGAGAGAAGGCGGGTGACTAATCTGGCAGCAGACCTCGGTAGCCGCTTTTTGGCCGCCTTCAACGCCATCGCCAGGTGGCTTGCCGACCAGGTCAGTTCGAACGAAGGGCTTGCCGAGTCAGAGACGGGTGCCGCGGTGCTCGAGTTCGCAGAGCCTCCAGAGCAGGCTGCTCACGTCGCAAGGACGATCTCGGCCGTCGCTGCGGTCCATCGGCTTGCCCACGGCGGGACGTCCGACCAGCTCCTGACGGCGCTGATCGTCACCGCCAACGGAAACCCGTCAGAGACGGAGCTTCGGATCATCGTCGTCGACGACGTTCCTGCCCTGCTGGCGGCCGTGCGGGGGTAGCAGGTAAGGGAACGAATCCGACCCCGAGGCTTTGACTGGGCCGCGGCTTACTCCTAACGACGCTTCCCAAGGGTCGGCAGGCCACCACCGACGGTACGGACACTCCGAGACGCCGCCTTCTTGTAATGAGACCGGGGAGGAGGTCCCTTCGCGGACCGTGCGGCATCCTCACCAACCTGAACAGGCGTCCGACGATCAGGCGTGGCGGTTGGGAAGCGACTTCGATAGTAGGTGAGAAGCCACTCGCGCTTTCTTCCCACGAGCTGGCTCAGCGAGCACTGTTTCAACTCCACGATGTCTGTCCGCGGCCATGACAAAGTCTCCACTGGTGGCCAGGTGAGGCCCCCGCTCGTGGCCAACAAAAGTCCTCGCGCGTGGCCAGGGAAAGTTTCCGCACCTCACTGAACCATCCACCCGCGGATGGTCCCTCGGTGGTCATGTCATCGGGCGCAACTGGCGTGTGCAATCCGAGGGCGATCAAGCTGATTTCGTCGTCGGGAGTCAGCAAGTCGGTATCCCGAAGGTAGTAGTTGCTGACACTCTCGGCCCGAAAGCCGACCGGTCCATCCTGGGCGAACTGTACACAGCGGACGGGACGACTCTGCAGCTGAAGGACTATGAATTGCTGGGCGCGAAGCTGGGAGAGGCAGGCGGTCAAGGATTTGATGAACGACGACCACTCTGGCTCGTAGGGCTGATCGTTTGTGCCTGGAGTTGAACTGGACATTGAACCGCCCCGAGCTTCATGACTGCTCGGCTGTTTGGGTGACCAGCGGTGGGCGAACTCTCCTGACAGTAATCGGCGGCCTCGAACTCCGCCGGGATGGGCGTACGCGCTGTCGTCGGTGATCTCGCCGTGCCGTCCGCTGTTGCTCCTTCACCTCGGCGTGGATTTCAGCAGGTCGCTTATGCCGAGTTTGTGACCTTCAGCGGTAATTGGCGTTGTTCTGACAGTGCTATGTGGCACTACCACGGCCCAGCCGACGATCGCTCAGCGCCGGTAGACCTCACGTCGGTGGCCGCCTGGACGACGGTTACCGCTCGGCTGGGGTCATCGACTTCGTAGATGACCCGGTAGTCGCCCACACGAACCCGCAGTGCGCCCATCACGGTCAGGGACAGGGCACCCGCAGGTCGTGGGTCGTGGGCGAGGATGGCGTAATCTCCTCCACGCGCTGGCGGGCCGGCTGGGGGAGCTTGGCGAGCTGGGCCTCGCCGACGGCGTGAACTCGACCTGGTAACTCGCATCGCTCACTTGCGGTCAGCGCCCGCTGCCTCCTCGATGGTCAGCAGGCCCGCCCGGTCGTTCTCATCTTCGAGGGCGGCGTAGAACCTCGCGTCCTCCACCGGGAGGATCACTGCCAAGGGTCGACCGTTACGGGTTATCAGGACTCGCCGGTTGCCGTAGGCCACCTTGGAGAGCACGTCGGAGAGGTGACTTCGCAGTTCCTCGGTGCCGACCTCAAGGTCTACATCGATGAGGCCCCCGGCGTGGACCTCGCTCTCATCCTCACAGCTCTTCACGACGCCTCCTGTACGCAACTCCAGGTCCGTACAGTATACCCGGCGGATGAGCAGCTTGAGCGCCCGCGGCGGTATCGGCCTGCGGGCGCGCATCGGAGCAACGGTCAGCTCGCTTGGAGGTACTGGCCGATGGCGCGGCGGATCGCCTCCGAGACGCTGATTTGCTCTTCGGCGGCCCGCAGCAGCAGGTCGCGCTTGAGCTCGGGGTCGAGTCGCACTGACTCGACCGAGGACGCGGCAGACCCCATCGTCGGACGACCACCGCGGCGTCGTCGCAGGATGTCCTCCAGGTCGTAGCCTCGCTCGGCCTCGTCCGCCATGGCCTCGACCATGTCGTCGGTGATCGGGGTGCCGTCCGCTTTGCTCCCGTGTGTCTTTGCCATGGTCACCTTCTCTCCTCCAGCAGGGTCCTGTACTTCGCTTGCATTGGCATGGAGTGGATCACCGCCGGCCCCTGAGGTCGGTCCATCACGACCACTTCGAGTAGGTTCCCGTCGCCGTACGTGGGGTCAGCTCACTGGGAGGACCAGCCGCCGTCGGAGGCGATCGTCTGGCCGGTGACCCAGTCCGCTTCGTCGCTGACCAACCAGGTTACAAGTTTCGCTGTATCGGCCGGCTTGGACCATCGTCCCCCGGTCGAGCGTTCCGAGACCGCAGCGATGGTCTCTGCGTCGGCGTAGCCAGTGTCGTTCGGTCCAGGATCCACGCAGTTGACGGTGATGCTGCGAGGCATGAGGTGCACGGCCAGAGACCGGGTGAGCCCGTGAAGGGCGGCCTTGGTGGCGATGTAGGGCAGCTCGTCGGGCATGGCCCCGTGGTACTGGCCCGACGTGAACAGCACGATCCGGCCCCCCGGACGCTCGTCGTGGCAGGCGGCGAAAGCTTTGATCAGCAGCAGCGTGGCACGGACATTTACGGCATAGGACAGGTCGAGCTCGGCGGAACTGAGCTGCTCAAGGGACTGGTTGCTGCTCCGAGCGTGGTTGGCGACGACGATATCGAGCTGCCCGAAGGCCTCTTGAGCGGCGCCGACCAGTGCAGTCGGCGCGTCAGGGTCGGCGAGGTCGACGGCGAGGTGTTCGGCCTGGCCCCCTGACGTTCGGAGCTCTTCGAGAAGTGCTTCGGGGCCACCAAGGTCGGGACCCCACGGTTGCTCAGCGTCGTGGGGGGCCCAGCTGTGGAGCATGACAGCTGCGCCGTCGGCGACGAGACGGCGGGCGATAGCGGCCCCGATGGCAACTCTACGGCTGGCGCCGGTCACCAGGGCTACTCGGCCGGCCAGCGGCTTTGATGAGCTTGTCACCGAACGGATTCTCGCAGACCGGTCGCGTCGGAGGATCGCCGTCCCAGTAGCCGATCAGCTCCCGGCGGCGGACTGATCGTCGGAGCGAGCAGCAGGCGTCTCGGCGGTATTGAGCCTCGATCGGAGTGTCTGGTTACTCTCGCAGCATTTTCCAGCAGGTCGGTCCATTGTACGGGAGCCCGATCTTGCCGGTAACCCGGAAGCCGAAACGCTCGTAGAGCGGGACGTTCATCTCATTGCTGCTTTCCAAGTAGGCCGGTCCAGTGAGGCGATCGAGTCGGTGCGCCAGGAGGGCGGAGCCGACTCCTTGGCCCTTGTGCACAGCGCCAATCGATGCCAGGTACCAGAACGTACCTTGCGGTCGCTCGCGAT
>CAZAMA010000171.1:3619-5890 GCA_964485645.1 uncultured Acidimicrobiaceae bacterium
CGCGGCGCCGTAGTGGATACGGGAGCGGAGGGCGCGCACCAAGGGCACTCCCGCCCCGATCGCGTGCCACACCGATTGGCGGTAGCCCGGTCGGTCCCAAAGGCTCGCTCCAGCTGGCTCGCCGTCGATCTCGGCAAGATCCGTTCCACCGTCTAGTCCGTGCTGGTAACGGGCTAGGGCGTGGAACAGAAGTTCGACACGCTGCCCGTCTGGGAGGAGCCAGCGCACGACCGGGTCAGTGCGAAACGCTTCGCCCAGCACTCGGGTCACGTCCCTGTGGTCTGCGCCAGCGGCCGACCGCACCTCGAGCATGCCCCAGAAGCTACCTGGAGCCTCCTCATCTGTCGAGGTTCCCGTTCGCCATGAGTGGGTCGAGTCCACGGCTGATCTCTCACTCCCGCACAACGAAGGGTCTGCGGCGCCGCCGAGTCCGGGATCCAAGATCGCCCGGGCCCGTCGCGGGACCGGCCTACGGGCATGTCAAGGACCGCTGAGCACTAGGGTCGCTGATCCTGGCCAAGAAGATGGCCGGTGTCCACACCGGGTGCTCCGGATCGTCGAGGACGAGCAGGTCGCGGTCACCGGAGACAAGTACATCGACACCAGCGGATCTGACAAGGGCGACGAGAAACTCGTCGTCCTCGTCGCGCACGGCCCGTACAGCCGATGGCAGCGGGTCGGCGACCACCTCGGCGATCTGCCGTACCGCTGCCGCAAACTCCTCCGGCTCGCCCTCGGCGAGCCAGTCGGACAACCAGGGTCGGTGGAGAACTTCCGCGAGTTCATCGAGAAGCTGCTCGGAGACGACCATCGTCCAGTCCCCCGCATAGGCAGCGGCAAGGATCCGCCCGCACACGCCACGCGGGGTACGAGCCGCCGAGACGAATACGTTGGTATCGAGGACCGCCCTGAGCCGTGCGCTCACCCCGCAGCGCGGCTTCGACGTGCCCGCCGCACGGCATGCACTTCCTCTACGGCCATCTCCATGGCCTCGTCCTCGGACAGCTCATCGGCTCCAGGACGACGTGCCAGGCGATCGAGCAGGTCGTGGAGGCTCGCCTGAGCTTGCTCCGCTCGGTGCTCGTCCACGAGGTACGCCCGAAGAGCTTCCTCGACGAGCGCGCTCTCACTCCGGTGCGTCGCCGCCGCCGTCAACTTGGCGGCAGTGAGCACCTCCTCGTCGAGGTAGTAGGTGGTCTTGCGCTTACTCATAACTCCATGATGCTCCTACGGCGTCAATCCGTCAAGACGCCAGTCGCGCTTCTGCTCTGGCTGGACACGAGAGATCCAGCGCTGAAGCCGGTGACCACCACGCCTCAGCGAGGTAGGCGTCGGCGCTGCTGGCCCACGGTAGACAAACCCCTCTCGATCTTCGTATGGTCACGTCTGTAGCAACCATCGCGACAGCGCGGTAGCGCGTTAGCGCCAAAGCGCGGTCGATGTCGGAATCGAATGTGCATATCGCAGTCGTCAACCTGAAGGGTGGGGTCGGGAAGACCACGACGGCCGTCCACCTCGCCGGAGGTCTCTCCCATCGGGGAAGCACGGTCCTCATCGACGCCGACCCACAGGGCTCGGCCTCCAGGTGGGACCAGCTCGCTGGAACGCTCGCGTGCCGGACGATCGCCTACTCGAAGCTCGACCTCGGACGCAGGCTCCCCGAGCTTGTCGGGGCCGCGCAGCACGTCGTCATCGACACCCCGCCTGGCCATATCGACGTAGTGGCCTCAGCGGTCGCCGCTGTGGACACTGTCATCGTCCCCGTCGAGCCGCTGGCGATGGACCTCGACCGACTGAGTCCCACGATCGAGCTGATGGCGCGGGCCGCAGCGGTCAACGACCCGGACGTCTACGTGCTCCTCACCCGCGTCCGAGCGAGGACCCGAGGGGCGAGGAGCGCCCGAGACCTCCTCGAAGAGCGTGGCCTACCAGTGCTCCAGACCGAGATCCCCCTCCTCGAAGCTTACGGATGGAGCTATGGGATGGTGCCCCCCGAGGGGCACCGCTACGGCCAGCTCCTCGACGAGCTGATCGCCGCACGGGAGGTCGTCGCATGAGTTCCCCGAAGAAGCTCTCGGCAATCGCTCGCCTGAGCGAGATTACGGCGACGCCCCATCCGATGGCACCGAGCGGACCACCCGCAAGCGACGGCATCGTCCGTTACACCGCCGAGATCCCAAAGGCCCTCCACCGATCGCTCAAGCTCTTCGCCTTGGACAACGACACGAGCACCTACGCCGTCACCAAGGCGCTCCTCACGCTCCTCGCCGA
>CAZAMA010000172.1:0-5879 GCA_964485645.1 uncultured Acidimicrobiaceae bacterium
GGGACTTGGGTGGTGGGGCTAGCTGGAATCGAACCAGCGACCTCAGCATTATCAGGAAAGATAAGCCGGCCACCAGGACCCCGGATCGCACAGATTAGTCACGGACCGTCGGTTGGCGCGCACGCCGGGACTGCATGACACGGACCCGTCCGCGCGATATCCGCGCGATGGTTCGGATCGCGGGGAGGCCGGTGGTGCCCCCGGTTGACCGGGAGCCACCACCGGCATCCATCGGCTACTGACCAAGGGCCTCACGCAGGGCCCGGAGCGCCTCGTCGACCTCAAGGGCGAGGGTGTCGACGGCGTTCCCGGCGAGCTCGATGCCCCGCCGGGCCGTGCTGTGGTGCGTGCGCACCGTTGTGAGGCGCCCGAGAGCCTGGCGGACCGCCGAGATCGCCTCCTCGACCGCTGCGTGGTCGATGGCCTCGGCGTCCACCCCGAGGGCCTTGCGGGCCTCCCAGCGCGCCGCCATGTAGGCGAGCTCGAGAAGCTTCTGGTCAGGATCGTCGGGATCCACCACCACGATGGCCCGGCGGCCGTAGGGCATGAACGGGACCGCCGTGGGGGCGAACTCGGGCGACGCGAAGACCGCCACGGCCGACTGGGCCGCCCGGTTGGACATGGCCGATTCGAGCTCGTCGAGGGTCTTGCGCATCGTGAGGCGCCGGTTCTTCATCTCGAAGACCACGGCGCAGTGCTGCCCGCCCGTGTCCTCCGGGCTTACGGTGACGAGCTCGTCGCCGGCCTTCGCTCCTGTCGCTCCGCGGGCGTCCCCGACGGCCTCGGCCAGATCTCCGTGCCGGACGGCGATGGACCCGAGGAGCGCGTGCATCTGCTCCTCGAAGCTACGGCCCTTGAGGGTGGTCAGCGCCAGTGTCTCCTGCTGGGCCTTGGCCGACGCCATCGCCGCCGCCAGCTCAGTCACCTGCCCCAGGACCAAGGTGGCCGATTCCTGCACGGCGGTGAGGACCTCGGCCTTCCAACGGCCGAGCGGGCTTTCGACATCCTCGGGGTCCAAAGCTTTGCGCATGGCCCGGGTATGGTTCTTCGCCGCGGTGTCGAAGATCTCCTCCATCCGCGACAGCGCCGAGGACTTCGAGTCCGTGTCGAAGAGCGCCTCGAGCTGCCCCGTGAGGTCCTCCTTCAGCGTGCGCAGGAGCGTGGGCATGGCCCCGTCCTCCTCCACCAGGCCCTCGGTGGTCTCGACGATCTTCTCGACCGCCCCGTTCACGGCGGTGCCGAACTCGTCGGTGAGCTCGCCGAAGGCCTTCTCGACGACGAGCGAGTCCAAGGTGGCCTTGGCCGCCAGCGAGGCGCGAGCACCGATCTGGAGACAGGCGTGGGCGACCCGCTCGGGGTCCTCGGCCTCCGAGACCGCCTGGACCACAGCGGGATCGGACTCCTTGAAACCGTCGAAGACGAGAGTCTGTTCCTGCAGCCCCAGGGTGTCGGTGAGGACGGTGGTGTCTGGTTCGATGATGTGCAGCATCTGAGTTGGTTCCTTTCGGTTGGTACCCGGCGATTTGCCGGGCAGAGTGCTCAGATGCCTGCGCCAACTACGATCGAAGCTGCCAAGCGGCGTCGCACGTCGGCGCAAGCAGTGGTGCACGGGGCCCGCCGGCCAATGGCGGGCCTTCGTGCTGTCAGGTGGAGGATCAGTCGCCCATAGGCGCCCCATCTGACGCGGGGGCAACTGCCGTGGTCCCCTCGTAGACGTCGTTCCAGAGGTCGCGCATCGCCTGGGCGTATCCGCGCACGTACGCGACCGTCGGGGCGAAGGTGTCGTCGAAGTAGGGCGAGAGGTAGTCGCCGAGGCCCCGGCCGAGGGCCCCGATGAGCTCCTTCCCGGGTGCTTCCTCGGCGGAGCGTCGCCGGCGTCGACGCGCACCTGCGCCATGGCGAATCCCCCGGCCCAGCCCTTCACGTCGAAGTTGCGATAGGTGGCCAGGGACTCGATGCACCACAGCGGCAGCTGCTCCGCTGCCCCGAGAGCGGCCTCGTACCCGTGAGCGAACTGGGCCCTGGCCTCGACGGCGAGGCGGACCCTCGCCCGTTCGAAGGCCGTTTCGGTGCCCTCGGGGCGAGCGGTGGAGAGGCCAGCCGTGGAGGAGGCGTCGACCATGCGCTCGAGGGCGGCCTGGACGAGGTGGCTCGGATTGTGACCGGGGCGCACCTCGTTGGCACGCTCCCACAGCGGGTCGGGAACAGACACGGAAAGCTTCATGGATCGAGAGTAAGACTTTTTGGTCCTACTTGTCAATCCGACTTCTACATCCCACTCCCGGTTGCCCTGCCGCCCTTGGAGCTCAGCGAGAGACCGCAAGGTCGGCTCGACCGCTTAGTAGGTGGGTAGTGCCAACAGGTTGTCCGTCCACTTGCCGTCAGCATGGGTGCGGATGTACTTCGGGTTGCTGTCGACGACGCCGACCTTGACGAAGGAGGCTCCGTTCGCCACCCGGCAGTCACCCCCGCCTTCGATCCACTCGACCATGGCCCCACGAGTGCTCTCGCCCGTCTCCTGGTTCGCCCTGTTCTCCCAGGTCACCTTGGCGATGTGTTCGTGCTTGGAACCGCCGTCCATGTGCCGCTTGGTTACATACACAGCCATTCTCAGACCTCCAGGTCTCGACTGGGTTGGACAACAACACGACCCGAGACCGTGAGGCGGCTTCGCCCTCCAGGCGACCAGCAGATAGCCTGGAGTTCTCAACAGCGATCGGGCCACAACCCGGTCTCGGGCAGGGCGCAGGTCGACCATGGCCTGCGCTCTGTCGCGTAGCAACGGATTTCTCCCCGCTGCCGGTTCGAACGTACTCCGCGGTTGTGACAACAACGCGGATCCCTTTGCTCGCGTCTGGCTATGACGGCGCTATGCGAAGGCGCCGCGCGCGAATCGCGCGCGAGCTGCTTGCTCGATGCTTGACTCTCATAGCCGTAACTACTACCTTGTAACTCATGACGGTGATGCAAACATCGAGCACTCGGAAGCCACGAACGACCACGGCGATACGGTTCCCCGAGGAGTTGCATGAGCGGCTGCGCGTTGCCGCTGACAATTTCGGCCTTCCCATCAACTTCATCGTCGTGAAGGCCATGGAGGAGTTTCTTGATCGGATGATCGACCCTTCCGAATTCCGCCTCACGAAGGACCCGCTGGCTTAGCAAAAGAACCGCCGGCCAACATTGACCCGGCCACCACGAATGATCGGGTCCACCTGGCTCTCCAGAGGTCCGATCGTCTCGCTATCCGGCGGATCTGACCGTCCTCAGCCCCATGCGCCGAACTACTTGAACTCGACGCGGTCCCCCGCGAGGGGCCGGGCTGACGGCCGCGCGTCCTCCATACGATTCGAATCCCCGAGCGGTGATCCGACCGTCGCGCAAAGCTCGGCACTCATCGAGCGGTCCGGCGTACTGATCGGGCATCAATTCCCAGTGCCGGCAATGTTGGCATCGCTGTTAGCGTGCCGCTCTGTGAATCTCGGCGAGTTAGAGCTTCCGGCTCGCGTCGTTACGGCACTTGCGCGCCATGACATCATCACGGTTCAAAACGTCATTCAGAACAACCCGCGTGAACTCCTCGCGCTCGAGGGCTTCGGTGCAAAGTCGTTGAGCCTGCTTGAGGCAGCACTGTCAGACGCCGGATATGAACTGGCCGTCGATCCTTATGCGACTTACGAATGCGCTCGGGAAGGGGTCCCACGAGGCGACGCCGGTCTGGCAAGCGTGTTTCTGTGTGAATCGTGCGCGGCGCTCTGGCAAGACGAACCCTTTGCAGGGACTGAGCCGGCCTTCGTGGGCGAGCGGATCAGTGGATACTGCATGAACTGCAACGTGAATCGTGTCGATCTCCACCTATTCCAGTGGTTCCTGTGCGGCAACTGCGAAAGGGTGGCTCGCTCCATCGGTCGAAGCGTCGTGGCAGCGAAGTCGGTCGTGGCGGCATGGGATGTGCACATTGCGGGCCGACTACCGGAGATTGCATTACGTGATATCGACACCCCGCGTTTGTTTCGGAGAACACCAGAGACCATTCAAGACAAGGTTGCCTCGGTCGACTTTGTGGCGGTGGACGAGGCCACCGGTACGCCGATTCTGGGGCTTGAGCTCAAGACTGGCAAGGGTTACATCGGGCGCCACGGCATTGGCTCACCCATCTCTGAATTCCAGCTGGACACGTCGGACTGCGACGACATCCTTACCGTCGTCGCTCGAGAGCACATCCCCGTGTATCTTCTCCACGCGCAAGTGATCGACCGAGCAGCCCCTCCGACCGTGCGGTATGCCGCGTTGGGTCTGTGGTGGACTGATCTCTTTGGCATGGAGCAGCACTTCGATCGCGTCCAGAAAAGGCCGCGGGAGACCCGCATGGCCGCGTATTACGACACGGATATGTTCCATGACGTCCCGGATCTCGTCCACCACCTGACCTCCGGTGGGCTCGAGGAGATCCGGCGAGGTCTCGCTGAGCGAGGCTGGACAGCAGAGCTTTACCGGGACGAGAAGTAGATTTCCGCCGCCTTATCGATTCGACTTTGGCTTGCGAAGTCGTCGGGGATTACCTCAGCACCCACCCTGATCAACTCGGCTCGGGCGGGGTACCGAATATTGCGCAGATCGGTGGCGTTGACTTGTGTATGGCCACTAAACCGGCGGAAGTACGCGTCCACTGCAGATGAGTTCAAGTAGAGGCTAAGGCCTCGGGCAAGGTCGAGCGGGAGTCCTCTGCCCCCTTGATGGAAGTAGTTGAGGTGGTTCTCCAACCCAATTCGTTCTGAATCCAGCGTTCCACCTTCAAACACCGCTGCAACAACCCGCCGACGCTCTTCCTTGGCGGAAAAGCGCTTTACGAGGACGTAGTTGCCATCAGGCACAAGAAGCTTGGCGGTCAACGAATGGGCGATGATCGCATTTGGCTTTCGGGCATTCGGCTTCGGCCAGTGAATCGCATGGGCCACCATGTGTGTTGGGTAGATCAGCGGTGCGCAATCGTCATCGGGCATCGCCCGCAGGTATTCCCGTGCCCGGAAGTCGACCACCGGCCCCGTCGACACCCAAACCCCGAGATCGGTGAGGCAAGCCGGCAGCGCCTGGATGGCGGCGGCAGCTGAATGACCAGCTTCGTCCGGATCGATATGGATGAAGCGCTCAGGATCATCCGGGTCCACTACCTGCTCGAACGGAACCGTGCACGAACGAGCGGGAGTGCCATCAATGTCCATCGAGGTGGTCAACGTGACGACACCCGATACCGCAGGGGACTTGACCATGTGGAAGATCACGTTCTCCTGAAGGACCTCAGTGTCCTTAAAGGCCTCCGATCGTGACTCGAAGACGTGGAGACGACGGATCGAGCCTTGCTCGAGCAGGTGGTGCCGAAACGATCTGAAGTAGGTGCCGTTGCAGAAGCTACGAGGCGTTATCGCGACCACCTCGCCAAGCGGCTCCAAGCACGACAAGGTTCCCGCGACGAATGCGGCGTAGATATTGGGCACCTCGACCCCGAGGGAGCGGAGGTGCTGCCTGATGTCAGATCGAGCGGCGACTTTGAAATAGGGCGGGTTAATGATCGCTGCCGTAAACCGATCGGTCGGGCGCTGAACCATCGCCTTGATGAAATCCCCGCTGATGATCTTGAACGTGAACTCGATCCCCTGATCTCCGCAAGTGTCAGCGCACGACTCCATCGTTAGCCGGAGCTGGTCAATCAGGGACTCATCGATCTCGTAGGCGGTGGCGCTGATCGTGGATGGTCTGATCGCGCGAGCGGCCAACTCGGCCACTGTGGCCGCAGTCAGCGACCCGACCCCGGCTCCCGCGTCAAGCAAGCGGACGTGGTCGGGCGAGTCCCCGAACATGGACGCCATCAGGCGAGCCAC
>CAZAMA010000173.1:0-5865 GCA_964485645.1 uncultured Acidimicrobiaceae bacterium
GAGTTTTTCCTGACCCCCGCAGGGACCGCTTTTTTCACCTGTGTCGGTGTGTCGACCGCAGATTTGACGCCTTATGGAGGCGGGGCGAATGGGGCGTTTTACTATGGAGTCGCCCAGGAAGTGGAGGTGGCAACCGGGGAGGTACTGTTCGAGTGGACGAGCGACCAGTATATCAGTTTTGATGAATCCTATTCCACCCCGTCGGAGTTTGGAACCGAGCCTTGGGACTATTTTCACATGAACTCGATAGCGCTCGACGGTGCGGGGGACCTTCTGATCTCCTCGCGCAATTGTTGGGGCTTGTACAAGGTGAGCCGCGCCACGGGAGAAGTGCTCTGGCGGATGGGCGGCAAGAAGAGTGATTTTTCCTTAGGGCCGGGCGCGGAGTACGCATGGCAGCACGACGCCACGCCTCAGGCCGATGGTTCCATAACGGTGTTCGACAATGGCGCGGGCCTCGCGGTGACCGAGCCGCAGTCACGCGGGCTCGTGCTCCAGCCCGACTTCACGTCGATGAGCGTGGCACTTGTGCGCCAGTACATCCACCCTGACGGCGCTCTCCTGGCCAATGCTCTTGGAAGCGTGCAGCTCTTGCCCAACGGTCATGCCCTCGTCGGGTGGGGCGAATGGGCCGCATTCAGCGAGTTTGACGAGAATGGCCTGGCCGTCTTGAACGGTCGCCTCGCCGGGAACTTGACCCTCGGGTACCGGGCCTATCGCTCGCCTTGGGTTGGGATGCCCAGGGAACCTCCGGCACTCGCAGTGGAGCCGGAGCCGAACGGTAGCGGCTTGACGGTGTTCGCTAGTTGGAACGGTGCAACCGAATACGAGAGCTGGCTAGTGCTCGGGGGTAAGAGCCCGGACACCCTCTCTCCGATCGGAAGGGCACCCAAAGCAGGTTTCGAGACCCAGATGACGGTACCGGCCCGGCCGAGGTACGTGGCAGTGTCGGCGCACGACGCGAAGGGTAATGGCCTCGGGATCTCGAAAGCGCTAGCAACCTAAGCGCCGGGTGCTGGCCGGGGCGGCGGCCGAGATGTTCGGCAACAAGACGGCTGTGGCCGAAGCAGCCGGGATGAGCCGCAACACGGTCATAAAGGCTGAGGCCGAGGTTGTCGCGGGGATGGAGCCCCAGGAGCGCCAACGTCCCCCGGGGGCAAACGGCTCCTCATAACCGCCGACGCCGGCGGGTCCAACGGTTACCGATTGCGGGCCTGGAAGCTACATCTCGCCAGGCTGGCAACCGAGGCAGGCCTCGACATCACCTGCTCAGGCCAGTGCCCTACAGGCAGCCCGCACCTGAGCAGTTTTCATTTGTCTCTCGTCTCTTCTGTGTCTTTATCTGTTCTTCCGAGCTAGCTCGTCGCAGAGAACGGTGCGGCGAAGGCACCCCCCTGCTCGGCCAACTCCTCTGTGGCAGGCCGACGTGAGACACCTCTAATCCACCAACGATCCGCGGCCCCCTTCTCCTCGGCCGGCACCCAGATCCACCGTCGAAAGGGACTCTAAGTCGCATCGAGCCCGTCTTGCCCGTGCGTCTCTGTCCATTAGTGCAGCTCAGGATGGGTGCGGAGTCTTGCCCGTCGCGCTGAATCTGGCCCGTGCGCCCGAATTCAGTAGCAACTCAGTAGCAGGATCGGGCCAAGGTCGTGCATCTGACGTCCTGATTCCATGAGTGCTCCGGCCGGATGGCGGGGCGGCTCGACGTGGCGGCGTCATGCCGCCGGGAGCCGTTCCGCGAGGTGGAGCAGCCGGGAGGCGTCGCTATCCCGGTTCGTAGCCGCGGCTCTCTCGATATCGCGCTTGATGACGTCGGCAGCCGCGTCCTTCGAGAACGCCTCGACCTCCAAGCGACGACTGAGAAGGAAGTGCCACGTGTTCGCGCCCACGGCTTGCGAGGTGGGCATCTGACGCTCGCGCCCCCTCACGGTGACCGGCTGCGACTGCAAGAGTAGGTCGGTGGGATGGTCGCCCACCTCAAATGCTCCCATGCAAAAGGCACACTCGCAGAATCGGTCGCGGTACTCGTCAGCAGCCAGTGCTCGGCCGAGCGAGGACGCCTCAGGGAACCGAAGACAGTGGCGGACGCTCGGGACGTAAGTGCGGCAGGACCGGGGGCCACCACCTCTCTCGTCCGCGGGCTCCCCATGGTCCGTCCAGCCAAGGTGGTGAGTCACCGCGCCAAGCCCGGCAGCACGGAGCGCGAAGACGGCGTAGTTCGCGTACTCGTGACCGACTGGAATGCCACGCTCGGCCAGCGTCCTCACAAGGCGGATGAGCGCCGCGAACATGGTGTCGTCAGCAAGGAGACGCTCCTCGGTCACCTTTGGCGTCCAGATGAAGTACGAGCTGACGCCGTCAGTCGGGCATGAAGCAATCACCTTCTCCAGCTCTCCACTGTCGACAAGACGCTCTAAAGGAACGATCACCTGGGCAGCAACCGGCCTGTCCAGTGCGGCGGCCGCGGCCTCGAACATGAGCCGGTTGATTCGATCTTCGGCGTCGGAGAAGGCAACGAGCGAGGGTGCCATGAAACGAGCGGGATGCAGCTCTCGCAGGTTGGCAAGCAGGTCGAGCTGGGTTGGTACGGCGAGGAGGCGATCTCTTTGGTAGCCGATGGCGTTGGCGGCGAGCGCCCGCCATTGGTCGTCCTTTGCCACCACGTCAAGGAGCGGGGTCCCTCCGAGGCTGAGACCGGTGCCACGGGCATACGCTGCTCCCAGGCGCTTGTAATTGCGCTTGGTGTCGCCCTTGCCGTTGTCGGACCACTCTGGCAGCTGGAAGCGCCAGAGCACTGGGTCGACACTGAAGGGAAGTGTCGTTCTCCAGAGAGCCGCAGCGGTCGACCGGGCGCTGTTCTCCAACTGGTTGGCGTTGACGACCACCTCGTCCATGAGCCCGTCACGGACATAGGTAAAGTCGTCGGAGGTTCGCACGCGGACGATGTGGTGAAGCGGATGCGGATTAGACGGCATGGTCAGTCGAGGCGACGGCGGCTGCGGCCCCGGCGCTCCACCTCCTCCCGGATGACGGACTTCTCGGCATACTTCGGATATGTCTCGTACACACGGGCCACCAGATCGGATAGATCGGGCGTGTCCCACTCCTGCTTGATGGATTCGACGAATGTGAAGAGCTGCTCGTAGCGCGGGTTTGAGCTACGCAACCGTTCGGCAGCTTTGTGTCCCTGTTCGCTGAGAGCGAACTCGACAACCTTGCCGCCTGCACTCTCCGGGCGAGCACGTTCGGAGACCGTCGCCATCATCTCCGTGAACGATGGAGGCCCAGCGGACATCGGCTCCGCACTCCGAATAAAGCCAGCTACTTCGAGCGCACGGGCGGCATCATTGACCTCTTCGTTGAACGGGCCAAAGTTGAATGCGTAAAAGGAGCTTTGCGATGCCAGCTGCTGTTCGACGACGAAGAGCAGCTTCTGGAGACGAGTCATCCCGCGCACAGCGCTGGTGCCCTGGCGGTTCGTGGCGTGAAGGAGAAGCACCATCAGCTCCTTGATAGGAGGCTGCGGCGCCGTTGTCGAATCGATGCCCAGTGCCTGTTCAGCGTGCCTGGTCTCCGACTCGATCCACTCGCGTGCCAGCCGGTGGTACGGCAGCCCCAGTTCGTGCCCGCGCTTCTTGAGTCCGTCGAGGACCGTCTGGTCGAGCTTGATGTTCAGCTGCTCCATCTGCGGCTCCGTGCCGTCAGCCAGCGCCTCGGGCGGTCCTTCCTGGCGAAGCGCGTCGACAAGCCACGAGCGCACGAGCGTGTGGTACGGGAGGGAACGTGCCCTGGCGACGCGCTTGATTCGAGCAAGGAGGGGCGTGGGTAGCCTCAGCGTGATTTGGGCAGTCTTCGAGCGAGCAACCAGCTCCGGCGCCTCGGGTAGCGCGTTCCATCTCTCGCCCCAATCCTGCGTGAGAAGAGTGTTCCAGGAGTCCTTGTTCATCGTGCATGTCGGCGGTATGCCCGCCGCTCCTTCTCTGTCATATCTCGTGCGCTGTACACGCGCACCACTCCATTGACCTTCTGCTCATAGACGAGGAAAAGCATCCGATCGCCATCCGTCTTTCCGAGCATCAAGAGAGCGTCTCCGTTGCGGCGCCGCGTGTGTGGGTCGGCGAAGCACTGCTCCGCATCCCACGCTGAGACGCCGTGGTTCTTGAGAAGCTTCTGTTCGTTGTTTTCGTCCCATTCGAATTCCGGATATAGAGGGCCATCGCTACGAGTTTCCACGTGGTGTGCGGACTCACTGCACGTCGGTTCGAGCCGCTTGGCGGCTTTCGGCTTCGTTCACCAGAGGTCCCAAGCATAGCGTATATCCGTGAGATATACAACGTACTGGTCGTATCAGCTTCCTGCGAGCGGTCAAGCAAGCTCGTGCGCTTCCGGGCGTCGCCGACGTTGTCGATCTCTACGGTCGCCTCAGCGCGTACACGCAGTTCGTCAATGTTCAGCCAAGTCAGATGCGCAACGCCACCGGAGGCAACGCCTCCTAGCATGCCGACCTGGGGAGAACTCCTCGCCGAACTGGGCCAGCAGGAGAACCGACTGCCGAACGGGACTCCGGACTTTGACGGCATACGGCGCAAGTACCTCGTGCAACTCCACGAGCTGACCGGGCGACCCACGATCCTCTACTACACCGACTGGTTCGGAAAGCCGGGGCCAGCCGCGTCGATCACCCTGGAAGACATGCAGGGGATGATGGAGGTGTGCAAGGACCTCGCCGGTCCAAACCTCGACATCCTCCTCCACAGTCCAGGCGGCAGCCCCGAGGCGACCGCAAGCATCGTGCGGTATCTTCGCAAGAAGTTCGTAGGAGAGATCCGGGTCTTCGTCCCCCTGGCCGCCATGTCGGCCGCGACGATGTGGGCACTCGCAAGCAACCGCATCGTCATGGGCAAGCACTCACAACTCGGCCCCATCGACCCGCAGCTCGTCTCGGGAGTGTGGCAGGCTCCAGCCCGCGCCATCCTCCGCCAGTTCGCACAAGCCAAGGAAGAGTGTCGCGACCCGGCGCTGCTCGGTGCTTGGATACCGATCCTCCAACAGTACGGACCCGCACTCATCCAACAGTGCGAGGCCGCCGAGACGCTCGCAAAGCGGCTCGTGCAGGAGTGGCTGGAGCAGTACATGTTCAGCGCACATCAGGACAAGGCACAGCGTGCGGAGACGGCAGCCAACTACTTCGCCGACTACGAGACGCACCAGTCCCATTCACTTGGGATCGACCGAGAACAAGCCCGCGATCACGGTGTCATCGTCGACAATCTCGAAGCAAGCCAAGAGCTTCAGGATGCCGTGCTGACCGTCCACCACGCCACGATGCACACCTTCCAAGGACCCGCGGTGAAGATCGTCGAGAACCATCTCGGTCGAGCCTTCGTCAAACTCGCTCAGCAGATGGTCGTGCAGATGCCGATGACCGCCCCTGGGCTCATCGGCGCTCCGATCCTTCCCGGCGGCATGCCGCCTGCCGCACCCAGGGCACCTTCAGTTGGTCCATCGCCGGGGCCGGTGTAGGCCAGCATTCTTCTGGGATCGTGATGCGCAAGTACCGCGCGGGTGCGCGAACGCGCGTGGCGGACCGCCGGTAGACAAAGCACCGCTGTTCTTCGTATGGTCACGTCTGTAGCAACCATCGCGACAGCGCGGTAGCGCGTCAGCGCCAAAGCGCGGTCGGTGTCGGAATCGAATGTGCACATTGCAGTCGTCAATCTGAAGGGCGGTGTCGGGAAGACCACGACGGCCGTCCACCTCGCCGTGGGTCTCTCCCATCGAGGAAGCACGGTCCTCATCGACGCCGACCCACAGGGTTCGGCCTCCAGGTGGGACCAGCTCGCGGGAACGCTCGCGTGCCTGACG
>CAZAMA010000174.1:0-5849 GCA_964485645.1 uncultured Acidimicrobiaceae bacterium
ACCTACAGCCTTCTCGACGGGCTCGGGGTGCGCCGATCTGGCGACGCGTTCGCCTATGTGGCCATGCTGTTCGTGCTCGAGGGTCCAGTGTTGGTCGCGGCGGCGGCCGTCCGGCGCCCGGTTGCCGCGTGGACTCGTGATCGGATTGCCGTCCGGGGCCTCTTGGCAGGGTTGCTGTCGTTTGCCGCGTACGGGGCCGTGGTCTGGGCTCAGAGCCGGGCGCCTCTCGCCGAGGTCGCGGCTCTGCGAGAGACGGCCGTGATCAGCGCCGCGGTAATCGGGGCCGTGTTCTTCAAGGAGGGGTTCGGCTACCGACGAATTGTCTCCGCGGTTGTCGTCGCCGTCGGCATCGCGCTCATCGGGCTGTAGGGTGAGGCGGCGATGCTTGGTCTCCGGTCGATGTTCAGAGTCGGTGCCGCCTCTCTCGGACTGCTCGTCGGATGCCTGCCAATAGTGACACCGAGGGCGGATACCGCGCCGGCAAGGCCGATTCCCTACCCGACGAGCATGGCGGCGCTCGGGGACTCGATCACCCAGGCCTTCGACTCCCTCGGCTACGGAGGGATTCTCCAGGCCGAGCCGCAATACTCTTGGGCGACGGGCTCCGCGAGCGCGCGGCTCGTCGACAGCCAGTACCTCCGGCTGCTCGCGGTGGACCCGAAGATGAGGGGCCACGAGCACAACTACTCCGTTACAGGAGCGAAGGTGAGCGGCCTCGGTACCCAAGTCGCGCAAGCCGTGAGACAACGGGTCGGCTACGTCGTGATCCTGATGGGCGCCAACGACGTATGCACGCGGACCATCTCGGGGATGACCCCAGTAGCGACGTTCGCGAGAGTCTTCTCGAGTGATCTCGCAACTCTCGTCAAGGGCTTGCCCAAGGGAGCGCACGTCTTTGTGTCGTCGATCCCGAACCTGTTCCAGCTCTGGTCGATCTTCCACACCGACAGGACGGCGCAAGGCAGATGGGCTCTAGGCATCTGCCAGTCGATGCTTGCGGCTTCCAATACGACCGCGGACAGAGCCTTGGTATTGAAGCGAGAAGAGGCTTTCAATTCCGTCCTCGGCTCGACATGTCACCACTATGCGGTGTGCCGATGGGACAACCTCGCGGTGTTCCACAACAATTTCACGCGCGCAGAGCTGAACCCTCTCGACTACTTCCACCCGAACCTACTCGGGCAGAACCGCCTTGCAGCCATCACCTGGACCCACTCCTGGTGGCCATTCTCCAAGTAGCCGCGCCTCTGCCAGACGGCGGAGCGGGCACTTCAGCAGCGTAACCGGGGTCTTTCGGCCCTCGGATCGTGAGGTCGTCGCGCAGAAGATGGAGGCATGGCCCGCAGGAGCCGGACCGAGAGGAAGGTGGAGACGATGAACAGCATCACAGGAATCATCGGTGACCCTGAGCAGAGCGAGTCCCCGGGTGTCATCAATTGGTTGACGCATTCGAAGCTTGCCGCGCCAGTGTGGACTGCGATGCGTGTCTGGCTCGGGATCATGTGGATTCAGGCCGGAGTGTCAAAGCTCTGGGGCGCGGAGAACCCCGCTTTCTTGCACAACAACGGCGCCGCCGTCGCCGGGTTCGCCGCCCACGGAGCCGCCAGCTACAGCTGGTGGGCGAGCTTCCTCCACGGCTTCGTCGTGCCGAACGCCGGGTGGATCGGGGTTCTCGTGTCGGTGGCCGAGTTTCTCGCCGGCATCGCCCTGGTACTCGGCCTGTTCACGCCTGCTGCGGCCCTTGGTGCCCTCATACTGAACGTCGTCTACATGCTGTCGGGTACTGCCGGTGTGAACCCGTTCTACGCAGCCTTTGCGGTCGTGCTCCTCGCGACCTGGAGGACGTCGGGCTGGATCGGTGCAGACGGCCTCATCCTCGGCTACATCCAGCGCCGGCGTGACGAGCGCCATCTGATCCACCGGAGTCGGGACGCGGTTGGACTCGTCGAGCACCGGCAGGCTGCCTAGGCGGTCCGCTCCTTGCCACGTCCTCCTCGATGCAGCCCGGGTGACCGGGCTGCATCGTCGCGTCCGGTGCGAGCGAGCCGCCGTAGCAAGGCGAAGAGCCGAAGGCCGCCATCCGGCCGCTAGGACAGCGGTCCGCTGCGCGAGGGCGTCGCGCCGGGAGAGTAACGTGAGCCTAGATGCCCCGAGCGACGCCGCCAGGCGATATGCAAGTGGAGGTCCTCCACCTGTCGAGCGTAGTGAAGCGTCCGCTGGTCGACCCCGCAGGGGACCGGCTCGGACGCGTGCAGGATCTCATAGTCAGGGTCGGGGAGACACCACACCCTCCGATCGTCGGGCTGGTGGTCAACATCGGGGGGCGCGATCTGTTCGTCCCGATACAAATGATTGCGACACTGGGGGCCGGGCTGGTTCGATTCGCCGGAGAGCGGGTCGACCTGCGCCGTTTCGAGCGACGGCCTGGAGAGCTGCTGCTCTCCCAGGACCTCATGGCCCGACATCTGATCAATTTCGTCGGCGGACGCCTAATACGAGCAAACGAGATCGAACTGGCCAAGATCGACGGCACGTGGGAGGTCGTGGGTGTCGACCCGGGCCGCCGATCAGCGCTGCGACGGCTCCTTGCTAGTCGTTTCCGCGAGAGGGTCTCCGCGGGCCGGATGATCGATTGGGCAAGCATCGAGCCCTTCGTCGCCCATGTGCCTTCGGCTCGACTTCGTATTCCGTACCGTAAACTGGCTCGTCTCCATCCGGCGCAGATAGCGGACCTTGTCGAAGCTGCCTCGCATGAGGAGGGTGAGGAGATCATCGAGGCGGTTGGCGAGGACAGAGAGCTCGAGGCTGACGTGTTCGAGGAGCTCGACACCGAGCACCAGGTCGAGTTTCTGCGGGCCCGATCAGACGAGGACGCTGCCAGGCTGCTCGAGTCGATGGCGCCTGACGATGCAGCCGACTTGATCACCGAGATCGACCAGGACCGCCGGCTGCCGATCCTGAACTTGATGCCTCAGCCACAGCAGTCCAGGCTTCACACCCTTCTCAGCTACAACCCGGAGACTGCAGGCGGGCTCATGAGCCCCGACTTCTTGTCGCTAGGTGAGACGACGCCCGTCGCGGAGGCTCTCGACGCGATCCGCCGGAGCACGGCACCGCGCGAGAGCCTCAACGTCGTGTTCGCCGTCGACGACCAAGGTGCTCTCGTCGGCTCGGTATCGACGGTTCTGCTGCTCCAGGCTGAGCAGACTGCCCTCCTACGTGACCTCGTGGAAGCAGATCCGATCCATGTCCACCCCGACTGGGACGCGGCTTCTACGGCCCGGAAGATGTCTGACTTCAACCTTACGGTTGTTCCCGTGATGGACGACGACCACAAGGAGATCCTCGGGGTGGTGACAGTCGACGACATGCTCGAGCTTCTGTTGCCGACCGGATGGCGGCGCGACTTCGGCATGACGACAGCCGAGGAGTGAGGCGATGACGCCGATCCTCGCCGGTTCGCTCCCAGCCGCTCCATGCACTGCTGATCCGCGCTCTGCCGGTCCGCGCTTCGCCCGTCCGTGCGCTGCCAGGGGAGCAGCGACGCGGGGCACACTCGGGGCACGATTACCGCTTTAAAAGGAATTTGAGGCATGTTGCTAGCAGGAAACCCAGCGCAGCGGGCTGGAGTCAGACGACAGAGACAGCGCCGAGCACCTCTGGTGCACGCGGACGCGGAGGCAGACGGCTCCTGAGCCACGAACCTCCCTTGGGCGTTCCGCCGCAAGCCTGCGCTGCACACATCGAAGGGAGGTGAGAACGTGGGAGAAGATGCTCCCGAGGCTGAGGTCCTGACGGCAGTCCTCGACGAAGCGCACCTCGGAGATATCGAAGGTGCCTTCGGGACCATCGGCCAGCACGACACAGGCGCGCGGCGCAGCTGGAAAGCCCGGCTGCTGACGCTGCTCGCGATCATGGGGCCCGGTCTGATCGTGATGATCGGGGACAACGACGCCGGGGGAGTGTCCACCTACGCGCAGGCGGGTCAGAATTTCGGTCTTACATTACTGTGGACCCTGCCGCTTCTCATCCCTGTCCTCATCGTCAACCAGGAGATGGTGGTGAGACTCGGCGCCGTGACCGGTGTAGGCCACGCCCGGCTCATAAATGAACGGTTCGGCAAGTTCTGGGGAGCTTTCTCCGTCGGCGACCTGTTCATTTTGAATTTCCTCACTATTGCAACGGAGTTCATCGGCGTCAGCCTGGCGCTCGGCTATTTCGGGGTGAGCCCGTACATCTCGGTGCCTGCCGCTGCCGGCCTGCTCGTCGTAATGACAGCCAGCGGGAGCTTCCGCCGCTGGGAGCGCTTCATGTTCGTCTTCATCGCGGCGAACTTCCTTGTCGTACCGCTCGCCATCTACCGCCATCCCGCCGCTGGGTCCTTCTTCGCCCACCTGGTCGTGCCCGGGGTGAAGGGGGGTTTCGACTCCACCTCGGTGCTGCTCATCATCGCCATCGTGGGCACGACGGTGGCGCCCTGGCAGCTGTTCTTCCAGCAGTCGAATATCGTCGACAAGCGAATCACCCCGCGCTGGATCAACTACGAGCGGACCGACACGGTGATCGGCTCGGTCGTGACCGTCCTCGCGGCGTCTCTCCTCATAGCCGTCGCGGCCGCTGCCTTCGGCCGTACTGCCCTGTCCGGGCACTTCTCCAACGCCGGGGGAGTGGCGAGGGGACTGGCCCACTACGTCGGCCACGTGGCAGGCGCGCTCTTCGCGGTGGTGCTTCTCAATGCTTCGATCATCGGGGCCGCCTCGGTCACCCTTGCCACCTCCTACGCGTTCGGAGACGTCTTCGGTGCGCACCACTCGCTTCACCGCAGCTTTAGAGAGGCAAAGTTCTTCTACGGCGCCTTCTCCGCCATGGTGGTCGCAGCCGCCGTGATCGTCCTGATTCCTGGCGCTCCGCTCGGGCTCATCACGACCGGTGTGCAGGCGCTTGCCGGCGTGCTGCTCCCGAGCGCGACGGTGTTCCTTCTCCTGTTGTGCAACGACAGGGTGGTGCTCGGTCCATGGGTGAACCGGCCATGGCTGAACGTCGTCGCCAGCGTCGTCGTCTCGATCTTGTTGATGATGTCGCTCGTACTCATGGCCACGACGCTGTTTCCGCACCTCGACGTCAACAAGCTTGCCCTCGTGCTGGGCGGAGTGCTCGTCGTCGGTTACGTGATCAGCGGCGTTCTGATGGTCCGCGCGCGCTCGAGACGGCCTGCCCGTGGTGGTGCGCCGCTCGAGCAGCGTGCCACCTGGCGCATGCCGCCGCTCAGCCTGCTCGAGCGCCCAGTGTGGTCGCGAGGAAGAAAAGCCGGGATGTACGCGCTGCGCGGATACCTTGTGGTCGCGGTGCTGATGCTCTTCGTCAAAGCCGTGGAGCTCGGCGTCCACAAGTAGCGAGCCGTCTTACTTCTCCTCGATCCAGTGCTCTCGGCGGAACATCCTGCCAAGGCGCGCCGTGAGCGAGGAGCCCACGTCCTGCAGGGCATCGACGTGATAAACGGCGGTGCCCTCGGGTGCGGGGAGGTTCGCAGCCTCGTCCGTGTCGAGCGAGCAGTGCACAGCTGTGGTCGTGATCTGCGTGATCTGGGTTCGGTCGACGAACCGCAGCCCATGCTCGGTGTGCACCACCACTCCGTCGAAGAGGTCCAGCTCGGGGACCTGAAGGACGTGCCCGACGGTGCCGAAAGTCTCGCCCGACGACGTCTGCACCGGCGTGCCGACGGCAAGGGCGAGATAGGAGATCGGCGTCTCGTCGGTCACTGGTTGCTCCCCTTTCTTGATCTTGGCAACATCGGGCTCGCTCCCATCCTAGAGGTGCCCGCCGTGTCAAAAGGGGCGGCCTGGCGCCGG
>CAZAMA010000175.1:0-5822 GCA_964485645.1 uncultured Acidimicrobiaceae bacterium
GTCCCCGGCAGTGGCGTGCGCGCACGGCACGCGCGACACCGGTGCAACTCCGGATCACGTGCCGCGCTGGCGCTGTCTTGCGCGAAGCGCGAGCGCGGTTCAAGTCCCTTTGCCTCCACCCGAGGCCCGGACCTGCACGTCACGCCGTCGATCGGAACGGTGCGCGAACCACGCGGTAGGATGAGTCTGGTGGAGTTCACAGCGGCGGTCACCCACGAGGGTCCCTGGTTCGTGGCACGGTGCCTCGATGTTGAGGTCGCGAGCCAGGGCGAGTCGATTGAGGAGGCCCTGGCGAACCTCAAGGAAGCCCTCGAGCTCTACTTCGAGGATGAGGTTCTCCCTGACGATTTGGAACCACCGATCATCGCCACCTTGCGTCTCACTGCGTGACGCCGGCTCTTCCGGTCCTCTCTGGAGCAGACGCGGTCCGGGCTCTGGCCAAAGCAGGCTTCGTTCGCGTGAGCCAACGAGGAAGCCACATCAAACTCCGCCATGGCGATGGCCGGGTTGCCGTCGTGCCGCTCCACAAGGAACTCGCCCGCGGGACATTGCGGTCCGTGCTTCGCCAAGCAGGGATCTCGCCAGAAGAGCTTGCTGGGCTCCTGTAGCGGAGCGACACTGAGATTGGCCACGCACAGACACGGTCTCAGCTCCCTGTTCCAAGTCGGTAGCTCAGGGAGAAAGCCGCACCAGGGAGAAAGCCGCACCGTCGACAGCCAGATCCCGGTTCGTATTGTGTGACCCAACCTCCACCAAGTCGGCTTGCGCAAACCCGACTGGGATAGCGACGCGACTCACGCTGAGGGCTGTCCGGGGATGTCGTGGTCCCTCTCGGTCCGTCGCTTGACCGCGTCGCCAGGCAGCAAGGCCAAGCCCCGGGATACCAGGTCGTGCACGTCGCAGCTGACGAGTTGACCGCCCAGAGCTCGAGCTGCCGCGACGTAGGTGGCGTCGTACACCGTTATCCCGTTCTCATCGGCGATGCCGACCGCACTCTCCAGGAGTGCCGCATCGGCGCGGACGACCCCGCCGTCATCGCCCACCGCGGCGACGCGACTCCGAAGTCGCTGTGCCGCCGAGCTGTCGTGCCACGCACAGATTGCCACGTTGGTCACCTCGTAGAAGGCCAGATCCAGGGTGGCCAGGGGATCGTTGCCTTCGAGCAAGCGGCGAGAGTCTCGATGATGGTCGTCATCGGGGTCCTCGCTCGCGAGCAGGGTGCTCGCGTCGAGAAGCCACAAGTTCAACGTTTTGGCCTGTTTGCCTTGACCAGCTCGGCGACACGGCCCCCGTGGCCCGTGACAGGGCCGTCCTCGGCAACGATTTCGGCCATTCGCTCAGCGCGCCGAACGCTTCTCCGTCGCAAGCTCTCTTCGGCTAGATCACGGAGATACCCGCTCCGAGTGGTTCCGCGGCGACCTGCCTCGATGTCGACGGCCCGAAGCAGGTCGTCAGGGAGAGACACCATCACTTTTGCCATATGCTCAGTATACCCGGTATTGCCACCGTGGTTCGAGTAGCCGGGCGCCCGGTCCGCGAAGGGAACCGGACGGCCCTTCTCCCGGGAGCTGACGGCGGCACGAGCAGTTTGCCAAGTGGCTCACGGGAGAGCGACAACGGGAGCCCGAGTGTCGCGCAGCGGTCCATTCGATCGACTCGGCTACCTCATCGGCGTCGGCAGCAGGCAAGAGGATAAGTGCACCGCTCTCGGATTGGTCGACCAAGTCGGGATGGGCCAAGAGCAGCTCGAAGCAAACGTCAACCAGTGGGGCCGCGCCTACAACACTTCCGTGCTCGCACCGGACGACCGGACCACGTCACTCGTTTTTCTCCAAGTCGAAGCCGGTTCTGACCACGGGGAAGTCCGACACGGCGCCAGGAGCGGGGACCGTTACCTCATCCGAGCACACCACAAAGAATCCCGCGAGCTGTTCGTAGAGGTCGTAGGCGTCGAGATTGACCTCATCGGTGAGCTCGGCAAGAGACTGCACCACGGTCATCACCGTTCGGACAGGGAGCTTTTCCTGGTTCAGACTCGACGCGTACTCGTCGCTGACGTCTTCGTTCTCTGTGACGACGCAGCTGTAGCGAAGCGACAGTCTCATCGGCAATGTCCGACCGAGGAGTGGAGCCGGCCGGCCGGCCAAGGCCTGGACTACCCAGCTCAATGAAGCACCCTTGGCCTTCGGGCGCTGACCAAAATAGTCCGTGGTTCGACAGGTCGGAGCGTGACGCAGCCGAATCAGCGCGATCAGGCGGGCGAGACCACTTCGATGCCGGCTTGCGCAGCAGCCGAGCAGAGTCGAACGTCATATGCAACGAGGGCGGTCAGACTCGCCTTCACCGACAAGGCACTTGCCAGGTGAATTGCGTCGAGGCTCCTCAGCTCGGTCGGGACGAGGCTCGCAGCCCTCTCGATAATGGCACGATCGATCGGGAGGATATCGATACCTCCGAGCAATAGGTGGGCGCCCTCAACGGCGTCCTCGTCGACCCGACGACATGTCCGGAGCAGTTCAATGCTAGACAGCTCGGAGCTGACTTTGGGGACGTCTGCCCTGATGGTCAGCCACTCGGCCAAGGCCGCACTCTCGGCCTCATCGAAGACCAGCTTTATTAACGCGGACGTGTCGAAGTAGATCACGTGTGTCGTTCCCGGCGCTGTTCTGCGAGGATTTCCGTCCCCGTCGCTTCGCCGCGGACCACCTTTCGGCGCTCCGGCAAGTGGAACGCGCTCTTTGCTGGTACGAGGCGACCAGAAGCGATGAGTTGATCCCTCACGGCAACGGCCGGGGTGGGGGACACCAAAAGAGCGACGAGCTTCCCCCGTTCGGTTACCTCGACGACTTCCCCAGCCTTCACTTGCTCGAGGTAGCGGCTCGCGTGTTGACGAAGTTCTCGCACTCCAATCCGGGTCACCTCACTATTGTAGCACAGCAAGTGCTATAACACGAGCATGATCCAGCATGGTGGCGTGGTTGGCGTGCGGAGCACCCGCCTACATGATGCACAGCATGGGAGCGACAAAGATGGGCGGCCGGTTCCGTCACCCTCCGTTCGTGCCGTCCGCGCCTGGCTGCTCAGGTCGGCGTGATCGTCTCCCAGGTCAGCTCTTCCGCAGCGAAGATATCCGGCAGCATTCCCGATGCTCCCTCGGGCGAGAGCCAGACGGTCGCACCGAGCCAGCGTGCCGTAGCGACTGCCTCGAGATTGAGCACGTTGAGGCTGGGGTGGCGGCCGGCCACGATTACCATGATCGGAACGACGTCGCGCTGTCGAGGCAGCCCGATCTCCTCGGGCAGCTGCAGCATCGAGGTGATGGATCGTTGCTGCTCGGCGCGCGGCAGATCTCGGAACGGTCCCGAGAGGTGGCCGCCGGCTCCGGCGACCGCGGCACGGCACGCCCTGTAGTACCAGAGCGACGTCGTGTGTAGTTGCGCTCCGCGCCGATCGAGGCCAACCAGCAGTTCCTCGATCAGCAGTCGATCGTCCAGGAGGACCTCCACTACTGATCGGCGAGGTCGGGATCGGCGATGACTGCAAGTCCTGCGTCGTAGCGCCGGGCGAGGACGCGCTTCAGCTCGGCCTTGGCCTGACCTATGCCGCCAGGCAGTATCAAAGCCGCGTCCCCGAGGTCGATGAAGGCGACATCGCCGCCAGCCTCGATACCCCAGCGATGCCGTAGTTCGGCAGGAAGACTGGTCTGACCTCGATTCGAAACCTTTGCGTGGATCACCGGCGAAGGCATACACGCATTGTAACAGGCTATGTGTTACAAAGCGTCGCTGGTGAAGTCTCGCTCGAGCGCTCCCAGCTGGACGGCGAGGTGCGGCGAGTCCTCGTACGACCTCCTACGGCGCACAAGATCGGCTTGCACGAGCCGCGCACCGGGTGCAGGAAGCCGGTTGCGCTTACGGTCTATCTTGTACGCGGCTCCGGTCCCTGACTCGACTCGTTGCCGCCCTCGAATGGCTTCGCCAGGTCCTCCCCGACGACAACGCCCCATGGGACGACGACGTTCTGAGCCGTCTCGCTGTCGAACGCCGTTGGAAGACGGCTGGCAATCGCGCCTCTGCGCTGCCGGGAGACCTCTCCTCTGACAGAGTGTTTGCCGACATCGCCGCCGATCTCGATCGGATCCTCAATAATGTCCGGAGTCGCGTCGTTGTGCAGCGCTCGCGGCGCCGTGGGATCCGGGAAAGCTAGATAGCGACGATGTCGAGGCTGTGATCGAGGCGCCGTAGGTCGTCTGGATCACAGGTGAGCACCCTCGCGCCATGATCGTGCGCAGCGAGCGCTACGGAAGCGTCGACGACATCGTTGGTCTCTGCCACCCCGCAAATCTGTCCGGCGGCTCGGGCCTGATGGTCGTCAAGGGCTAGCACCTCACACAGCGGCGATCCGAGGAGCCGCGCAAGCCTGGTCTGTCGGCTGCCGTCTCTCCACGCTTGGGCAACTACCCTGGCTCAGCTGTGTCTCCCGACTCGTTGACGTCGGAGTGATGCTTGGTACTCGAACGCAGAGGGCCTGTCGCTCTTGGCGAAGACGAGCAGGAAGCAAGAGATCGACACGGCGACGAGTGCAAGCGACACCAAGAGACTGACCCAGGGACAGAGGCCCCCCGGTGCAGCTAGAAGCGTGCCGGAAAGCGGTGCGCACGCGGTCCAGCTCGGCGCGCGACGGCGAGCCGAAGGAAGCGGTCAGGCAGCTCTCGGTCTCCGGCCGGCGGTGCTCAGCACTACATGAAGTAGACGAGCACGCCGAGGAGGACCGCGAGCAACGCTGGCGGCCCCTCGTAGGCACCGGTGATCCTCACCGTCGAGGAAGACTCCTCGCGGGCCGCATCGAGACTAACTGGCCGATCGCCCAAAGTCCCCCGGACGATTCCACGGGTGAGGTCTCCGCCCACGGACGCGAACAGCTCGAAGTCTGTTACCCCAAGCGTGCCATGCACGGCGACGGTGCTTGTCGAGTCGAGCCCGCCCTTGGCAGTTGTGACTCGGGCCACGACGCTCTCTCCGCAGAGTTCTCCCGCGACAGCTCCTCGGTCGAACAAGAAGTCGGGCTGGAGCACGAAGCGACCGCGCAGGTGGAAACCCCTGCCGGCAAGCTCGCCGTCGAGGACCGCCGAGGGCTCAAGGTGAGCAGCGGAGTTGTCGTTGAGGTGCCAGCTCGCGCCGAGCGCAGCGCCGGCGAAGGTTCCCGTCGCGGTGCCACTGTGGGACGGAACGGTCAGCTCGGCGTGGATGGCGATCCCACCCAGGTGGCCCACGACCAGGTTGTGATCCCGGTAGGTCAGCTCAACCCGGGCGGCGTCGGGGACTTTGTCGAGTAGCACCGGATCGAGCAGGTTGTCGGGGAAGTCTCTGTCCGGCCGCGCTGGCGTCTTCGTCGCTACGCTGCCGACCATCGAGGCCCGCGGTCCGGGTGGTCCGCTCCGGTCGACGCCGTTAACTGCACCAAGGACCGTGCCACAGCGCCCGCAGTAGGTCATCGCCACGGACATTGGGGTGCTCCCCGGCTCGCCCTCGCCCGGGCGTACATCGACCGTGCGATAGCGAGCTGTCTCGACGAGCGAGGACTGACAGCGCCCGCAGCGCGGAGCCAGAGCTGGTGAGCGAACGGCCACGGCAGTTGCGTCGCGCTCGTCCTTCTCGCCTCCCTGCATCTCGATCACCTGGCCGAGCGCCCGCGAAAGGTCTACGCCGAGCGATACGAGCACTTTGGCAGCAGCGCCTTCGCCTTCGCGCATCAGACCCAGAAGGATATGCTCGGTGCCGATGTAGTTATGGCCGAGTAGCCGGGCGCTCTCCTGGGCAAGG
>CAZAMA010000176.1:0-5766 GCA_964485645.1 uncultured Acidimicrobiaceae bacterium
ATTGTTATTTATCCCACGTCGAGCCCACTCGGACGATGACCGCCAGCGAGGCCAACGCCTTGCGACCTTGCTGCGTGCACGCCGCGATTCCCCACCGGCCGTTTCTGCCGAAGACGTAGCTCGGCGCGCCGGGCTCTCGGTTGAAACCGTGCGCCGCATCGAGAAGCAAGCGACGCCGGACCCTGGATTTTTCACCGTGGCCCGGATCGCTCGCTCGCTCGGGCTGAGCCTCGACGATCTTGCCCGCCAGACCTTGGAGGTGCCCGATGAGTAGCGGCGCGGATGTGTTCGGCTTCGACGGCTTCGTACTGCCCGATCTCACGTTGGCCGGCGTGACCGTCGATGCCGTCATCGGCCTCGACGACGAGGAGGTGGAGCGTCGGAACAAGCTACAGATCGGGTCTGTCGATGATCGTGACCTACTGGAGGTCCTGGGTCACTTGCCGCTCGGTTGGCGAGTCCCAGTCGACGAACTCGGCCCCGTTATGCGTGTGCTGGTTGAAGGTGCGCCCGCGGGTCTCGTAGAGCGGGCGGGCAACACGGTGGTGCGCTGTTACCGGCCCGCGATCCGAACTGCCGGGGTTATCGTCCGCCGACGCGACTGGCGGCAAGGAATCGAGCTGGTCAGCCGCTTCGCTGCGGTCGCACCCCGAGGCCTCATCTTGACGGGCTCGGTGCTCGATACCGACGAAGCGATCAGCTCGGCCCGACGGCTGGAGATCGGCCTGGCAATACGGAGAACCAAAGCTGATCCCGCGAAGCTACTGGTGCCCGCTGGCACGCGATTCAGGCGGCCGGGTACCGCCGAGTGGTTGTTCTCGGAGCGGGTCTTCGCCGAGTGGCGGAGGCGCCAGGTGCCTCAAGCGAGCTGAGACCAGGCCCGCAGATATCCAGGCGGCGGAAAACTGACGCCGGTTCGGGCCTCCAATTCGACCAGGGCGTCGAGAGCCCGCTCGCAAACCTCCCGCCACGCCGCCGGTCGCGCCGCCGCAGCTTGCCCTAGAACTTTCGCAGCGATCGCCTGCCAAACATGCTGGTTGTGGAAGAACGCTTCATGCGCGTGGAGCGTCTGACCAAAACGGGTCAGGGACCGGCCGTCGCAGACTGGGCAGTGGCAGGTGAGAAACCCACCGTCACCCTCGACATATTCGAGCTTCGAGCCGCGGACATAGCTGACGATGCCTTCCACCAACACGCTCGGCGTCTTGTCCCCCGACACGCCACCAGCTCGCTTCGTGGGCTGAACGAAGTGTCGACTGGAGGTGAGGGTGCCGATCGAACCCATGAGCGCACCCCAGGCGACAGCCCCGATAGCCGAGAGGTCCGAGCGCATGAGCGCCACAGCGTCGAGAGCCGTCACCATCGCGACCAGACCTTCGACTGCAGCTTGCGATCCAAGGGGGTCGGTCGGATCGCCAAGTATCAACGCCACCGGCACGGCAGCGTCACCAAGGCGACTGACGAATGGATCGAGGTGCGTAGTCAGCCAAGACCTGGCCACTGGCACCACCAAAAAGCCGGGCGCAGGGTGCCCCGCCGCTGAGCACAGCCGACAGAACTCGACCCCGTCATCGATGATCGCTTGCAGCGCCCCGAAATCGCCGTCGCCCACGTACGGCGAGGGCGACAGGTAGGCCGCTACCCGATGCTGGGCTTGACGGTCGACCCAGTCCTGGAGGACACCTCCGAATGGCAGCTGCTCGTAGACGGGAGCGTCGCGGTCGTACCTGGCCGGATCGATCACGAGAGCACCGTCGAATCCTCCCCGGCGCAATTCGGCCGCAGTGGTTTCGAGCCGGGTCACAACTCCTCCAGCGGCTCGCCCCAACCGGGCACACAGTCCAGGGGCCGCGCGGTTGTGCGCGTAGACCAAGAGCTCGTCTTGAAGCGCGGTCAGGTCCCCGGCAGCGATGATGTCGGCGCTCGGCATAGCCCCATATTTTCTTTCGCCGGAGCCTCCGAGCGGTGGATGGTGCGGAGTCGCGGAAGATCCGCACGCACCGAAGGCGTTGGCGCGGGGCACATTGATGGCGCGAACCCTTCGGTGCTGCTGCCGAGCGTCGACCCACACTGACTCTCCCATGGAGCGATTGGGTTGGGTATCTTCCTCCAGCTCTGCCTACGACGCTGCTTGAACTAGCCGAATGGGCGGTTCAAGGATCTGGGGCTCAACCACCCGACGCTGCACGGTTGGACCAGAGCGGTCCCAACCGACGAACTCAAGTACCAGAGTCTCCCCAGATTCGACCCGCGGCGCCAGCTTCCGTTCCAGGAGGCCGGAGAGCCGCCGCTCATGCGTCGAGATAAGAAGCTGACGGTTCGCCCGCAGATGACGGCACAGGTCCGAGAACCCGAGCACATTTACGTCGTCCATCGACTGCAAGGGATCGTCGAGAAGCACGAACGGCATTGATCGCTCGCCTGCCGTCCATCCCATCGCCAGGAAGTATGAGAGGGCGGCGATGTTCGCTTGCGAGGTTGAGAAGATTACCAGCGGATCAGCGCGGACGTTCTCGACCACGTCGCGCACCAGTGGCGTGGTAGTGCCTCTCCGGTAATAGATATCCAACTCGAACTCAATGGTCTTGAACGCGGGGTGCGGATCGAGGCGGCTAAAAATGTCGGCAACCAAGGGCTGGATTGCACGGAACCGCTGCTCGGTCACCTCGACTCGCGCCTCGATTGACGCGTCAACAAGGTTCTTCGCCAGGATCGCTCGCTGAGATAGCTCCTCAAGCCGTCTGGTTCGAGCCGCAAGAGTCTCCTCGAAGCTCGTGACCTCGGCCGCGGACCTCTCGACCGCTCCGGTGCTGCTGCTCTGAGCGAACACGTCGGCCGCCTCCAGCAATCGTCGGCGCACCGTGGTCAGATAGTCAGACAACGGGGAGGACGCGGCGACGAGAGCTTCCACATCGGGAGCATCGATCCGCGCAGGCCGACCTTCCGCAACAAGTGCGGCAAAGGAGTGGTCCAACGTTGCCCGTCGCTCATTCACAGTGCGCCACGCCGACTCAGCTGCCGTTATGGCCCGTTCCGACTCCAAAGCAGCGCTGTACTGCGTGGATTCGTCCTGCTCATGCTGGAGAGCGGCGTCGAGCACTCCCTGCAAAGCGAGCAGCGTCTCGCTGGCACCGACATGACTACGAAGCTCCTGCTCAACCTGCCGTGGGTCGATCGCTTGACCACACACCGGACACACCGACGACAGAAGGGGGATTGCCGCTGCTGCGAGGCGGGCCATCTCCTCACTCGCCCTCTGAGCTGAGGCGAGACCCTCTCGTGCACGACCCACCGCCTCGGCGCTGGCATCAACCGACGCCTTGGCGGCGGCCACCGCCGCCGACGCCGCTGCGACAGCCTCGGACGCGGGCTCGGCTTCGAGGCTCGCGAGCTGCAGTGAGAGGGCCTGATGCGCGTCAACGATGGTCCGCACCTCCTCCGCCAGCCGCCCGATATCGCTGGCCAGGCGCGCCACGCCGGCCTCAGACCGCAGCGCATCACCAGCATCGATACTCACCATCGGATGGGGCTGCTCAAGGAGATCAGCCACCTCGGCGAGCACTGCCTCCACCGGGACGCGAAGAAGTTGCTGCTCCTCGGACCGTTGGAGCCGAGCGCGGGCCTCCCCAAGCGCGGCGTTTGCCGCGTCGCGCTCGGTCCGCGCAAGGTCGGCGGCATCGGCGATCTTCTTGGCCGCATCCTTGACCTCGGTCTCGAAGTCCTCCAGCTCGCTCAGCCCAAGCACCATACTGATGTGCCGGTACCGGTCGGCGGGCTTCGCCTGGAGCACCGCTCGCATCACGTCCTGCTGGAGAAGGCCTGACGTAGCCAGAGCCATCTCCAGCGTGATCCCAGGGTCGGGGGCGAGAATCGTCTGGAGCTCACGCTCCGCCTCGTCCCCGAAGACGACTCTGCCCGTCGAGTCAGCAAACTCCAGGGTGGTTCTCCTGTGGTCACCGACGCGACGGATCCGAACCTGGTGTCCGTCGATCGTCATCTCTACTTCGACCGACGCCCGGCTGTCGAGGCGGTACTGGTTCACGACGTGCTCGACCGTCGAGCGGGCGCGCACGCTCTCCAGGCGCTCGATACGGCCAACGAGTGCCCACTGCAAGGCATCGAAGAAGCTGGTCTTCCCGGTCCCATTCGGCCCGGCAATGATCACAGCCGAAGCGTCGATATCGAACTCCTGGCGATCCCGGAAGCCGCGAAAGGCTTCGATCGCGATGTGTCGGATCGGCGGGTCAGAGCGCGTCGGCAATGTCGGCCCCCTGCCGTGAGGCCGTGACGACACGAACCGCCACTTCGCGATCGATTCCCCGTGCGACCAGTGACTCGATGAACGACTCGAAGGGACTCGTTGCAATGGTCGGATCGTCGAGCTCAATCGGGGCAACAAACGGCGTCAGCGCGTTGCGGACATCAGCAAGCCGAGGGAACACGCCGGAACGAGCCATTCTTCGAACGCCACGGGTGTCGTAGTTGATTTCAAATAGATCCCGCGTGGTATCACCTCTCTCGGGGAGGCGCTCCTGAGTGAGGAGAACCAGGTATGCGTCCCACAGCTTCGGGCCTATGTCGGCGCTGCGAAGTCGCCCAACGAGGAACTCTTCTGCCCAACCTTCTGCGATGACGATTTGCGCGATCGTTGCGGCCGCCACGACAGCGAGGACGAAGTAGCGATTCTCTGCAAGGACCAGACGCACCCCGTCAGCAGTGACATCTTCCACGGCATAGCCCTCGTCATCGAGGACAGTTCGTGCAAGCGCAAGAAGTTCATCATCGACCCGGATGCCCTGGGTTGCGTCGCTCATCGGCGCAGGACCTCAGCGGCGTCGATGAACACAGGAGTGGCCGCGAGCGGCCCACCGAGGACATCGTCGGTTGCCGTGGGCCCCATCAGGTCAACCGGGAGGCCGGCGAGCGATGGGGTCAGTGGAAAGGGACACGCAACCAGGAACTCCGGCTGCTCGCTGTCGTTGCCTCCCTGGCTGAGAAATGTAGCCAGCCGGGACTCCGCTTCTCGGCGGATCCGACTCGCAGGAGTGAGGCCGACTGCTACCAGAAGTTGGAACCGTTGCGTCGACGTGGTCGCGGTTCCACCCTTTTGGATGGCAAGGGTCTCGGCGGCCAGGACGCCTAGCGCGAGTAGTGCCGTAGACGTGGTCTGCTCTGCGAGCACTGGAATGCCGTGACTGCGAGGTACGGCAGTCGATCGGAACCACTCGATCGCTGCCACCGAACAAAGCTCCTCCAGTGGCTGCACAACACGGTTCAATGCGACGCGCAACTTGTCATCCTCATGGACGGCCGCTGCTATGTCTGACAGAAACCCTCGCACATACGCCGCGGCAAGCATGTCGAGGAACTCGTCGGCGGCCATTTCGATCCGATGGGCAACTGGGAGGTCGGGGAGGATCTCTGCCCACTGGCTTGCGTCCCAGTCGGTGGCGATCGTCGGTCCGACCACCCGGACATGATCAGGGCCACCGACGGCTGCCACCGTCTCCGAAAGTCGATCGCGTACATAAGCCGCAACATCACCAGTGCCGACGAACACCACGTGGGAGTCTGCCAGCCGTGCTCCCACCTCGTGAGTAATCCAGTCTTCCGGCTCATCGACCTCGGCCGTGGTGATGAGCAGCGTGTCGGGCCGAGTAGCGCATCCATGGATCTTGAGGAGAGCCCCATCACCCATCTGCGCTCGCTCAGAGGTTGTCCCGGAGCTTGTGGGAAATGAGGTGGCGGTCCCCCGCCTGATGCCTG
>CAZAMA010000177.1:0-5758 GCA_964485645.1 uncultured Acidimicrobiaceae bacterium
TAACCCGCGCCTGAGATCCCATCTCTACTATGCTAGACAGCAAATACACTATCTTACAATGTGTGGGCCCTTTCCCGTGGGCCACTGGTCGACAGCTCGCCCGGGCGGTACCCCGCGAGCGCGAGCGACCGCTGTCGGCCGCCGAACTGTGAGGTGAAGAGTGCAACGGGTCGTCTCTCATCCCGATACGTATCTCGACTCCGTGCTGCTCTTGAAGGCAACGCGTTCGATGCAGGAATCGCCCGGTGTCGACTATGCGAGCGCGGTCATGGCCACGCCCGCCAATCTCGCACAATTGGCCGAGGAGGGGTTCGCCGATCCCGCGCTCGACCGGTCCTCGGCGAACGATCTGGTACTGACCGTTCACGCGGAGGACGCGGCGAACGCCGACGCCGCGATCGAAGCCGGCGAACGGGCCCTCTTCGGTCGCGAGGGCTCGGGTGCCGCGCCCGCGGAAGCACGGCGGGCACACAGCATCCAAGAGGCCAAAGAGCTGCTGGGCGCGGCCAACGTGGCGGTGATCTCGGTCCCGGGCCCCTACGCCGCACTGGAGACGCACAAGGCGATGAGCGCTGGGCTCGACGTGCTGCTCTTCAGCGACAACGTCCCACTCGACGAAGAGCGCGAGCTGAAGGAGCGGGCCGAGCGCCTCGGAAGGCTGGTGATGGGGCCCGGCGCCGGCACGGCGATGCTGGGCGGGTGCGGGCTCGGCTTCGCCAACGCGGTGCGCCAAGGGCCGGTCGGAGTGGTGGCAGCCGCTGGGACCGGCGCCCAAGAGGTGATGTCCCTGCTCCACCAGTGGGGGTCGGGGGTGTCGCAGGTCATCGGCGTCGGGGGACGGGACCTCACCGAAGCGGTCGGTGGTCGCATGGCTCGCTCGGCAGTGGCCTTGCTCGACGGCGATCCGAGCACCGAGGTCATCCTCCTCGTCTCGAAGCCGCCGTCACCGGCAGCGGCACGATCGGCTGTCGGCGCGGCGAAATCGACGCGAGTGGTCGCCGCCCTCCCGGGCCTGCAGGATCCCCTTGACCTGGGCCAAGGGGCGGAGGTGACGTCGGGCCTGGAGGCAGGAGTGCTGGCGACGCTCCGGCACTTGGGCCTGGAGGCGCCGGACCTCGTAGGAGACCTGGAGCAGGCGGCGGCACGGGCAGACCACCTGGACACGAAAAGGCGGAGCATCAGAGGCTTGTTCTCCGGCGGCACGCTCTGCTACGAGGCACTGACCTTGCTCGGCGCCTACTGCGGCCCAGTCTATTCCAACATCGCCGTCGACGAGCGCTACCGCGCCGAGCCTCCGCCCGGCTCGCACCTCTTGCTGGATCTGGGTGAAGAGGAGTACACGAAGGGCCGTCCGCATCCGATGATCGATCCCGAGGCACGCATGGAACTTCTGAAGGCGACGGCGGATGACCCCACGGTCGCGGTCGTCATGCTGGACGTGGTCATCGGGTACGGTGCCCATCCCGATCCGGCGTCGGTCTTGGCGCCCGCTTGTGCCACGCTGCAAGGCAACGGCGGTCCGGTGGTCGTGGCGTACGTGCTCGGGACCGATTCAGATCCACAGGGCCTCGAGCGCCAACGGCAGGCGTTGGCGGAAGCAGGCTGTATCGTCGCCCCGACGGCGACGCGAGCAAGCTTGGTAGCGGCCGCCGTGGCCACGCGCCGTCCGGAGCTGGTGAGGGAGCGGTGCTGAGCAACGGGGGAAGCGGTCGCCGGGAAGTCGGGTTTCTCACCTACTCGACCAAGCCGAGAGGTGGCGTCGTCCACACGGTGCACCTCGGAGAGGCGCTCGCCCGGAGCGGCGTCGATGTCGAGCTCGTGGCGCTCGGCGACCCGGCGGTCGGGTTCTTCCGCTCCGTGTCGGTGCCATGCCACTTCGTCAGCCCACCCGAGCGTGCGACCACGCTGGAGCAGCGAGTGTTCCGGTCCGTCGATGCGCTGGCCAAGAGCCTGTCCGATCGGCAGGACCAGCTTCCGCCCATCTTGCACGCCCAGGACTGCATCGCCGCGCGAGCGGCGTGCAGGGTGCGCGATGAGGGTGCTCCGGTCGTCGTGGTGCGGACCGTTCACCACGTGGACGACTTCACCACTCCGGCGCTCATCGAGTGCCAGGAGCGAGCCATCGTCGAACCGGACCATGTCCTGGTCGTCTCCCGGCAGTGGCAAGAGATCCTCGATCGGGACTACGGGGTGCGGGCTGACGTCGTACCCAACGGGGTCGACGGCGCTCGGTTCTCGCGCCGACCTACGGCCGGGCTCGTCGAGGCCCTGCGAGCGCGCGTCGGCGCCAAGGACCGGCCCTTGCTGCTCGCCGTCGGCGGGATCGAACCCCGGAAGGGCAGCACCTATCTGCTCGAGGCGCTCAGCATCTTGAAGGTGCAGGCCACGAGGCCCCCGGTGCTCGCCATCGTCGGCGGGCACTCGTTCCAGGACTACCGCGGCTATCGGGAGCACGCCCTCGACGTCGCACGATCGCTCGATCTCGTGGTGGGGGACGACTTCGTCGAGGTGGGCACCGTGCCGGAGGAAGAGATCGCGGCGTGGTACCGCGCCGCCGATCTGCTGACCTTTCCCTCCGTCAAGGAGGGCTTCGGGCTCGTCGTCATCGAGGCCATGGCAGCGGGGCTTCCTGTGGTGGCGACCGAGCTCCCCGTATTTCGCGAGTACCTCGTCGACGGGCGCGATGCGCTGCTGGTGCCCCCGGCGGACCCCGCAGCCATCGCCGGCGCGGTGACGAGGCTGCTGGTCGACGAACGATTGCGGGCCGGCTGCATCGCGCACGGAAGGCAGGTTGCCGCCGGTTTCACCTGGTCAGCGAGCGCCGATCGACATCGAGCCCTCTACCGTTCGTTCACTTCCTCCGTCCGCGCCGTCGGCTGAGCCTGGTCATCGGGGTCGAGCCTGCGACTCGTCGGTCAGAGGGGGCGCAGCGCCAGCCACACGGCACGAGCGGGCGCCGACGTCGAGTTGCGCCAGCTGTGCGGGCGATCGGTTCGCCAGTGCAGCGCGTCGCCCTCGTGCAGCTGGAAGGGTACACCGTCGACCTCGACGTCGAAGTCACCTTCGAGCACGAGCACCAGCTCCTCTCCGGGGTGCTCCATGGGCTTGTCCCCGCTGCTGGCATGGGGGTCGATGGTGGCCACCGCCCCCGCCAGGAAGAACCGGCCATAGGGCCCCGAGATGGCGGCGAGGTCGATCCCCTGATGGGAGGTGTAGAGGGTCCGGCGCTGTGTGGCCGTGGTGTAGGCGACGGGGCGCACGTCCCCAGACTCTTCGTCGACGAAGTACGATACCGGGCGGTTGAGCGCGCCTGCCAACTTGAGCAGGGTCGTGATCGTCGGCACCATCCCGTTGCGCTCGATCTTGTGGATGGCGGCCGCAGAGACGTCCGACCGCTCGGCAAGTTGTTGGAGCGACAGTCCGCGCTGCTTGCGCAGCTCCCGAAGTTTCGGGCCGATCGAGCTCACGATCTGCTGGAGGCCATCGAGGCCGCTCTCTTTGGCTTGGGAGGGCGGGCTGGTGGACAGGGTCACTCCATGCTCCTTGCTGTTCGGTCGGCTGCCTTGTGCCACCGGCGGGAGCCACTTGACGGGCCACCCGAGGTATCGTAGAAAAGTAATCGCTGCAGATCGTATAGTGAATTCCCCTCTAACAGGGGCGACGGAGGACGCATGTCGGCACGGACGATAGTCGTCGGAGCGGGCGCCGCCGGGATTGGGGCAGCTGGGGCCGCCAAGGCTGCCGACCCGGGCGGCGAGGTGGTCGTCTTCACCGACTTCGAGGACGCCGCCTACAGCCCGTGCGGAATTCCTTATGTCCACGGCAAGGAGATCCCCGACTTCGAGGCCTTGTTCCTGGCGAGCAAGCAGAACTACGTCGAACAGGGGATCGACATCCGCTACACAACGGTCGTGGAGTCGATCGACCTCGCCGCCGGGCGTGTGGCGATCGCCGGAAGCCAGCCCGTCGGCTTCGACCGCCTGGTGGTGTGCACCGGGTTCGACTACGCCGATCCGGGCGTGCCGGGGAGCGACCTCCAGGGCCTCTACTACGTGAAGAACATCCGGCGCGCCATGGAGTGGGACAAGGTCCTCGACTTGGTCAAGACGGCCGTGGTCATCGAGGCAACGCCGCTCGGCCTCGAGATGGTGACGGCACTGGCGCATCGGGGGATCGAGACGCACTTGGTCGACCCCCACCCCTGGGCGCTGGCCGAGGCCACTGACCCCGACATCGTCGGCCCCGTACAGGAATCGTGGGCCGAGATGGGGGTGAAGCTTCACTTCAACACGACCCTCGAGCGCTTCGTCGGGGAGACGAAGGTGCGAGCGGTGCGCACGTCGGAAGGGGAGATCCCGGCGGACCTCGTCGTCGTGTGCACCAACAAGGTCCCGAACGCCCGGCTGGCCGAAGCGGCCGGGCTGCAGACTGGTTCGACCGGGGGGCTCGTCGTCGACGAGACGATGGTGACCTCCCGGCCCGGTGTCTACGCGGCAGGGGACTGTTGCGAGCTCGTGCACGGGGTGACCATGGTGCCGATCCAGGGCCTCTCGGGTAGTCACGCCTACGCCCAGGGCAAGGTGGCCGGTATCAACGCCGCCGGCGGTCACCGCCGATACCAACCGGTGTACGTGCCGTGGGGGATGGTGGCGGGGAAGTGGATGATCGGCGGCGTGTCGTTCGGGGAGACGCTGGCGACGGCGCTCGGGGTCCCTCACGTGGTGGGAATCGCCGAGGGCATCTCGCGGGCCCGCTACTACCCCGGGGTGAAGAAGCTGCGGGTGAAGCTCTTGGCGGAGCCCGGGTCCCTCCGCCTGATCGGAGCTCAGCTCGTCGGCCAGGAGGGCATCAAGGAGCGGGCCGACTTCTTGGCCATGGCGGTCAAGACGGGGATCACGCTCGAGGACCTGGCCTGGATGGAGAACGTCTACTCGCCGCCGATCGGCGCCCTCGGAGAGCCGATCGCTGCCGCCGCGCAGAACGGCCTGTCCAACGTTGCCCCGTAAGCCCGTGTCGTTCAGCCGAGTGATTCGCGCCAATGCGGAGCACTACTTGCTGCGCGATGCGCAGGACGAGGTCGCTCGTCGCTACGGGGTCGCGACGCTCCCGCCGGGCAGAGGGGCGCGGGAGTGGTTCTTCTCGAAGGTGTTCACGCCCGCCTACCGGCATTTGCCGTGGGCCGTGCGGTCCAGCGTGATCCGGGCGATGCCCGGCAGCCACCGCCGCGAGTGGCACCCCCGCGAGCGGAAGACGCGCCCGCCAGCCGTGTGATCGTCACGAGCGCGGGCGCCAACGCCTCCGGAGCGAGCAGCCAACCTCGACAGGCAGTACAGAGAGAAGGGGAGGACATATGGCAGAGATTGCAGGCGAACGGGTGCAGAAGGGTGCAGCGATCGTCGATCACGAGCACAAGGTGCTGCCCGACTACCAGGCCGAGGAAGGCCAGTCGGCGTACATCTTCATGCATACGGTGCCCTTCGAGGGTTCCGTCGGCCTCGTCAACATGCTGACGTGCACTAGGATCCGCCGAAAGGGCTTCGACACGCACCTCATTCTGTACGGGCCCGGGTCGCTGATGGCGGCTGCCACCCGTGGCTACCCGAACGTCGGGGACGAGGCGTTCCCCGGGAACCAGTCGTACAACAAGCAGCTACAGACGATCATGGACGAGGGAGGGCACGTGTACGCCTGTCGGTTCTCGGCCGCCGCCCTCTATGGCATGCGCGAGATCGACATGATGCCTGGCGTCCAGCCCATC
>CAZAMA010000178.1:0-5709 GCA_964485645.1 uncultured Acidimicrobiaceae bacterium
CGGCCAGCTGGCAAGAGGTGAAGCTCGGGGGCCCGGTGACAGCGCTCGGGGCTGCGGGCGGCTTCGCCGAGGCGGTGGTGGCGAGCTGTGCCATCTCGAGCCCGAGCTGCACCTGGCCGGGGTTGCGGCTGGAGCGCACCCCTGTGGGCTCGGACACCTGGCGCAAAGTGCCGGGGGTCACCGGCTACGGCGAGTCGCTGCTTGTTCTCGAAGGCCGTGATGGCTGGATCGCGACCGGACCGAGGAGAGCGCTCGCGGCGCCGTTCTCGATCTGGCACACGATCGACGCCGGCGCGACCTGGAACGCGGTCCCCGACTCCTGCTACCAACCACTCCAAGCGAGCGACCTCGCCGGACTGGCCTCCTCCGACGGGTCCGCGCTCTTCGAGTTGTGTGCCGGCAACCCCGGTGCCGGCCAGGAAGCCAAGGAGGTGCTCGTGTCCAACAACAAAGGCGCGAGCACCACCCTGGCTGGCCGGCCACCGAGCGGCGGACTCGTGACCGGGTTCGCTGCCGGGGCTGCCAAGGACATCGTCGTCGCGGCTCGCTCGGGAGCAAGCTTCCTCTACCGCTCCATCGACGCCGGCCACACCTGGACGACAACGACGCTCGATGACGGAGGAGCGGGTCTGAGCAACCTCTCCTTCATCACTCCTGCCGAGGGCATGGTCGTCGACGGCCGTCCCGGGATCGCGCCATTCCCGGACCGGCTGCTCATGACCCACGACGGGGGAGCGATCTGGTCGCCGGTGGCGTTCCTCCCCGGGGCGAGCAGACCGCCGAGCAAGGCGCCTGCTGGTCGTCGCTTCGGCCCGAGCGCCGTTTGGCGGCAGTGGCGCAGCGGCCAGAGCGATGCGGCACAGCTCTGTATCTTCTCGAGACGAGCGCCCCTTGGCCCAACACAATTGAAGAGCTGCATCGCCTCGTTCATGCGCTCCCACGGCGCCTCGCCGACCGCGGTCGACTTCTTCGAGTCGACGAAGACGTTCTTGATCGGCTTCGTCGACACCGGGCGGGTGGACGTCGGCTACACGATCACCTCGTCCCCGATGGACTGCGGCTGCTACGGCGCCATGTTGTTGAACGGAGCCCACCAGTACCTCTCACTACCGGCGGCGCCGCTTGGGCTCGCCGCGCCGGCCTATGCCAAGCTCCGCCGGGCCTACCCGGCGCTGACGGCATTTCCCTTCGTCCTCCCCTTCGTCGAGGCGGCGCGCCTGCTCGCCGGTGGCGGCGAGGAGCTCGTACTGCAGTTTCCGTTGAACAACCTCTGTGACGCCTGCGTCACTTCCTACCGAGCCCGGGTCGCGCTCGAGCTCTCGGCGACCGGCACCCTCGCCGGCTCGGTCCCCCTCGGTCCCTGCCTCCGGCCGGCCACCCAAGGCACCCCGGCGCGAGCGGCCCCGGTGCGCGAACCGGTGTGCCCGAAGACGATCGCAGGTCCGCCACGATGACTGGGAGCGGTGTGAGCCCGCTGGCTCCCGGCGCTTTTCCCTAATCCTGCCAAGTTGGATCGGACAAAGGAGGCAGCCATGAACGAGGGGGCACCATCGTCGCAAGGACGGGACAGCATCCCGGACAAGAGGGCAAGAGGCAATCGGGTGCCGAACTGCAAGCCGGTCCACAGGTGGGTGATGGGCGTGCTCGGCGTGGTGGTCAGCTGCGTCCTCTTGCTCCTGCCCGCGAGCACAGCGTGGGCATCGCCCTTTACGCGCAGTCCCGAGGCATCGACAGCTGCGCGTGTCGCCTCGAGGTCCTCCGCCGCCCTGCCTCATAGCATCGAGGCGCGCACTGTGGTCCTGCCCTGTGTGGCGACGCTGAGACGTTTCATCGTCGAAGCCCTCTTCTCGGGCAAGTCCGGGGTCCTCCGCCTACACGCTGTTGGCAAGGCGCAGCCCGGAGACCTGCTATCGCCTGGTGGTGGCGCGCCGACACCACAAGACGCGGCGATCGCCTCTGGAGATGCCAAGAGCACAAGGGACATGTGCGGCTTTGTCACGACCTCCTACATCGCCGGTGAGCTCGCGCTCATCGGGGGCATCCTCAACTTCGGCCTGGATGGTCACGGGGGAATTACCAAGAAGCTCCAGTCGATGACCCCCGCGCAGCGGGCCGCGATTGAGAACGCCCTCATCACCGGCAGTCTCACCAACCCCAGCGCCTTGGCAGGCCTCGGCCTGGGCGGGCCGGCCCCTCACCCGCAGGTCGTCGCACAAGTCGTCACCAAAGTGAAGATCACAAAGAGCTCTCCCGACCGGGTGGTCATGGACGTCACCTCAAGGGAGACCGTGACCGAGAGCGTCGACGGGCACAAGCAGACAATCACGGCCACGGACACCGCTGACGGTATCGGGGCACGAAAGATCGGCACAAGGTGGTTCCTTACCACCGGGTCGACAAGCGGCGGAGCAGTCGTCGGGGCCGGCGGCTAGCGAGCTCGGGATGGCTCGAAGGCAAGTGCCGGGGTCGTCGCAGCGATCAAGGCGTCTAGACATCGAGGACGGTAACAGGGGGCTGCTTGATCGCATGGCTCGAGGGGCGTTGATCTGCCACACGCCCCGCCCGAGCGCGCACCGGCGACTCCGCGCTCTCGTGACGGGGACGGCCTTGTCGCTCGCGCTCTTGCTTGTTGGCATCACGCCAACTGCGGGCACGATCTTCGGGCATGGCGCGCCGGCCCCTCGGTCGCAGTGGCCCCCCAAGCCGCGCCCGAAGGCCGCTCGCGCGAGAAAGGCCCTCATCGCGTTTCGGGACGCCGCGGGGATCGGGGTGATCGACCCCGAGAGCGGACAGGAGCACCTGCTGATCTCCGTGCCGAGCGCCTGCAACACCGGCCAGGGAGGCACGGCCGTCACCATCGCCGGGCCTGTGTGGGCCCCGCCTTCGGGACCGACCCCGGACCTGTTCTTCTGGCTCACGGACTGGGCGCTCAAGGCTTCGGTCGGCTGTCGCCTCCCGCAGCCACCGAGCTCGCTCGCCGGGGCGCCGCTCCTCGTGCAGGCCGATCCGCTCACCGGCGCGCTGAGGGTCGTGGCGGTAGCTCCCCGCGGGCTCCCTTGCCAGCCGGGGATCGACCTTGTCGCGGTGAAGGGCGCGCTCGGGTTCACTGACGGGAGCTGCGACGAGACGAGCATCGAAGCGCTGGCTTTCCCACTAAGATCGGCCGAGGAGCCGCTGCAGCCGGCAGGACACGTCCCGCCGTCCAACTTCTGCCGGACCTGCGCGATCAGCGCCCGCCTCCTCGGAGCAGGTCCGGGCGCTACGGTGCTGTTCGAGGAGCTGGGATTGCCAGCGACCGCCGTGCCTCCTCCTCCGCCTCCCTCCTTGCAGCTGTTCGACCCGGTGAGCGGTGCTGTCCGCATCCTCGCGTTCGCCCCACCGCCGAACGCCCTGGCTGACCTAGCTGCCGCGGCCAGCGCGCCATCGGGGAACGAGGTGGCCTTTGCCGGCGAGCACGGGGTCGGGGTGCTCGATCTCAGCACCGGGGCGTGGTCGAGTGAGCCGGTGCCGCCGTGCCGCCGCACGGACGGGGCGTGCTTTGGCCCGGGGTCGGTAGCCTTCTCGCCTTCGGGAAGACAGCTCGCGATCGCGACGGGCGGGGAGCTCCGGATCGACCCGGTCTCAAGTGGCACGAGGACCGAGGTGCTGTTGCCAAAGGGCGGGGTGCGTGCCCTCAGCTGGTCAGGTCCGGTCAGCCCCACGACCCTGCGCGGCGCCGGCCCGTGGCCGCTCGCCTCCGCCCTGCGCTCCCTCTTCGCGCCCTTTGTCGCCTCGGGGACGGGGGCAAGCGAGATCTGGCAGGTCGGGCCGGCGCTTCCTGCCGGGCTGCCGGTGCTGCTTGGCTCGTTGCCAGGAACCCCGAGCGCGCTGCTCATGGTCTCTGACAGGGTCGCGCTCGCCGCGGGGAGGAGCGGCACGATGTGGCGCAGCACGAACGGCGGGCACACCTGGACGACGCTCAGCGCCCACTGCGCGGCCCTCGCAATGGTGAGCGAGAAGTTCCCCCCCTGCGACATCTCGCATATGGCAGCGCTTACCGGGGGAGTACTCCTCGCCGGCGGCCCGCTCGGCTTGTGGCGCTCGATCGACCAGGGCTTGGCCTGGCAGCGCGAGACCTTCCCCGGCAGGCTCGTCGAAGAAGGCCCGTGGAGCGCCGGCTCGATCGCACTCGTGCTGGTCGAGCCAGCGACCCCCTCGGGCACGCCGCGCTCGGGAGCGGGGAGCTCGACCCTGCTCGCCTCGAGCGACGGGGGCCGGATCTGGCGCGGCCTGCTCGCGGTTCCCCGGCGGGACCCGGACCCAGGCTCGCAGGCGGCGCTCTTCGACCAGTTGTTCGTGCTGGGCTCGGGGCACCTCGCCGAGCTGTACCAGGTCGGGGACTGCTCGCGGCCAGCCGACCTTCGTGTCAGTGCCGACAACGGCAAGCACTGGCGGTCTGTCCCGGTCGGCCCGCGAATCGCGGTGAGCACGCTGACCTCGGCAAAAGGATCGCGCCTCGTCCTTGGAAGCGCCTTCTGCGGCGCGGCCGCGCCCCTCTACGGCCAGGGTATCTTCGCCCGCCCGCTCTCACGCGGCGCCAGCTGGTCGGCCGTGCAGCTGCCGGCGGGCTACCTCGAGCTCGGGCTCGCGAGCAAGGGCAGCTTCCCCGCCTCTTCGACCGTCCACGCGTTCTCGATCGGCGCGCTCGTGTTCACGGCCAGCTCGCAGGGCATCGCTGTCGGCTCCCAGCTGACCACGGTAACCGACAGCTCTGGCGTCCTTGGTGTCGAGCCCCCTCTCTTGGGCTCTCAGCTCATCTTCGAGAGCAGGGACGGTGGGCTCATCTGGTCGCAGCTGCCGGCACCAGGCGCTTACCCCTTGACCATGCTGAGCTGCGCCGACGCCACTCACTGCCTGGCCGCGGGGTCGGCGTCCGACGAGCTCGTGCTGCTCTCGCCGGGCCAGCGCTCGCTCGGGCGGGCGCTGGCAGTGACCTCGCGGGTGCCGGTGGCTCGCTCCCACGGGCAGGCCGTGATCTGCCGCCCGCTGGAACAGGTTGCGGAGATGGTGGCGGTAGGCGTCGAGGGTCCGCTCGCCGTAGCGGGCGAGGAACGCCACTGCGGCGAGTTCGGCCTCGTCCGGCGCGATCGGCTCGTCCCACGAAGTCAGTTGTTGGGTTGTCGGATGCAATGTGGTCATGAGTGCCTCCTTTGGTGGCGGGTGAGGAGGCCAAGCCAACACCCAGGATCGGTGGCGCCGGCTGGCGCCTATTCACATATCTCCCACCCCTCTCGTCGTACGACGTAGTACACTTGCTGGGTGGCAGGAGTGGACTGGTCCTACCGGGCCGACTACATGCGAGAACGCCATGGGATCGAAGTGGAATGGGCGAACAAGGCACTCGAAGACCCCAACGCTCTCCGTATCGATCCCGATCCGGCCAGCAGATCGGGACGCTCGGTGAGAACCATCGGCTACTCGACCAGCGCCGGTTACCTCGTCACCGTTGTCACCGTCGAGGACGCCGGAATCACCTACGGCGTGAACGACTGGAAGTCCAACGAGATCGACATCCGCCGCTACCGGGAGGAACGACCATGAACGACATCAACAAGATCATCGAAGCCGAAACCGAGGCGTCGGAGAACAGCCGAGATGCCCCGATCCCCGAGGGCGCCAAGATCACCCGGCCGAATCGGGGTCGCTCCACCGTGTATTCGATCCGGCTGA
>CAZAMA010000179.1:0-5653 GCA_964485645.1 uncultured Acidimicrobiaceae bacterium
CGCGAGGCAGCGCACCGACCTGACCAGGGCGATCGCGGCGGTCGCGGCGACCGCCGCGTACATTGGAAGCCGACGACGGCGAGGTCAAGACGATCTTCGGCGAGGGTCGGGGCCGCCAGAGCGACCCGCAGCTGGAGCACCTCTCCGACATCGTCGACGAGCTCAACGAGCGCTTCGGGCTTAGCCTCGACGAGCGCGACCAGCTGCTCTTCGACCAGTTCGAAGAGACCTGGGCCGCCGATCCCGACGTCGTCGACCAGGCGCGCAGCAACACGCTGGAGAACTTCCGCCTGGTCTTCGACCACCGCTTCCTCGACACCGTCGTTTCCCGTATGGACGAGAACGAGGCCATCTTCAAACGAATCCTCGACGACGAGGAGTTCCGCCAGGTGCTCATGGACCTCTACGCGGGGCGGGTGTACCGGAAAGCCCGACGTCTCCCGGAAGAGCAATGACCGAGTCAAGAAAGTCCGTTCTTCGCCGGCTGCCTGCGCCCGAGCAGAGGGAGACGACCGCCGATCCGCCTACGAAGGGGCTGTTACAGCCCGGAGGTACGTTGCTGACATGACCCAGGTCCGGCTGCAGATCCATGGGGAGCGCGGCTCGATCACCGTGGACACGCTGATCACGGCGCTTCAGCGCACGTTAGGTGTGTTGCGAGAAGTCGACCGCACGTCCCGTCAGGGAGAAGGACCTCGTGGGCGCTGGCGAGTGGAGGAAGTGTGGAACGGGAGCATTGGAGTGGCGCTCGTGCCCTCGGCGGACATCCCCTCGGAGGTCCCCGAAAGGCTGGTGGCCGGCCTAACCGTTCTCGAAGAGCGGCCGGAGCTGCCGCCGTGGTTCTCGGAATCGGCCATAGAAACTGTGCAGAAAATGGGCAAGATCCTCCATCACCCCGGTGTCTCGGGGATTGGCCTGACGGCAGTCACGCCAAGTGGCGCTGAGACTGAGGCCCGACTTACGCCCGAGATCATCGGACACGCCGCCGAGGCGTTCCAGGGGGCGGACGAGGCATCAGGATCGGTAGCAGGCATCCTCGACGTAGTGAACTTGCGCCGCGGTCAACGCACGGTGAGCCTCTATGACGCCGACGAGCGCCATGCGGTGCGCTGCACGTTCCCCGTGGAGCTCCTTGAGATGGTTCGTGAGTATCTGGGGTCAAAGGTGCGGGCCACGGGCACCGTTACGCGTAACCGGGTAGGTCAGATCGCATCAGTGAAGGTGGAGTCCCTTGACCGCATCGAGGAAGAGGGTCTCGTACCCAGCGTCGCCGAGCTGACGGGCATCGCCCCGTGGTACACGGGTGAGCGGACTGCCGTGGAGCACCAACGGTGGACCCGCGGTGCCTGAACCCCTTCGGTTCTACCTCGATTCCAACGTCTACCTGGCATGGCTCCGAGGCGAGGACGGAAGGGTCGATACGGCCCGCGAGCTGCTCACGGCGGGAGAAGGGCACCGTCTGACGATCGTGGCGAGCACGCTCGTCTACGCCGAAGTCTGCGGGCACGGGGAGGTCCGCTCGTCAGGCGCAGACGGCGTCGATGCCAAGATCCGGATCTTCTTCGAGCGTGGCTTTCTCCGGTGGGTCGAGGTGGACCTTCCAGCCGCTCGGCACGCGCGAGCGCTCTCCCGCCTACACGGACTCCGCGGAGCGGACGCCATCCACCTGTCGTCGGCGATCAGGGGGAAGGCAGCGCGCTTCATGACCTGGGATACGAAGGATTTCCCGATTGGGCAAGTCATCGAGGGCGTGGCCGTGCAGGAGCCAGAAGCGTATGGCCAAGGCACGCTGCCCGTCGCGTAGGGAGACGACAAGCATGATCGTCACGCCCGCGCCAGCACTCGCCTGGGTCCCGCCCGAATCTTCGTGGCCGGGGTCGACTGGAGGCACGGCGGGATGAACGAGGCCTGGGCCGTTGTAGCAGCAGCCCTCGGGTCGGCAACGCTCACCATTGCCGGTACCTTCTGGCTCGAACAGTGGCGGCTCGGGCGGGCCGGCGATGCGGCGCACAATGACCGACTCCGCGAGGCCTGCGTCCAAATGGGAGCGCACGCACTCTCGTTCGCGCTACGGGCTCACACTCTCTACCTCACCGCCGTCTTCCGATCGGGCATTGGTGAAGGGTTGGACATCGCCCTTTACCACCGGAAGCCGATCGACCCGATGGAGCTCGCTGATTGGCTGGCGGTTGATCTCAAGCCGATGCTCGACGCGCAAGGCCTCATAGAAGTCACGGCGGGAGAAGAGCTCGTCCGCGCTGCCGCCGATCTGGTCCTTGCCGCCATGGCGGTTCTGGAGAAGGTCTCGAGCGCAACGTCAAGCTCTGCAGGGCCGGATGCATCGGTCTGGCATCGAATCGTCAACCGATTTCATGCGCTCGTTCCTCTGCGGCGGGACCCAGAAGTCGAGAAGGCGATCCAGGAGACGGTTCGTGAGCTTGGACGGGAGCTCCGCAAGTTTACGCGCGTGACGCGCGAGCGCCTGGGCGTGAACGACCCGGACGTGGTCATTCGGGCATTCCCGGAGCTGTTTGCGGAGTCGGTTGTGTCCAATGAGGGGCCACACGCGTCACAGGCTCTCGTGTGACCTACAAGAGATTCCACGTCGTCATGATGTCGGTGGCCTCAGGCGACGTGAGCCCCTTCGTCCGGGCGCCGAACGCCCCAGCGAGGTGTGCGGCGAAGGCTGACGGGTGATGGCTAACGGTCCTACCCTGCACCCCTCTTCGAATCGCGTAAGACACGACGCAGGCTGCCTTGGCGCGGGTTAGGGCGACGTAGAGAAGACGGGCTGCCTCATAAACACCGCCGCCGCTACGTGCAGCGAACGGACCTGGCAATAGCTCCTCTTCCAGGCCAGGGATGAAGACAACTCCCGCAGATAGGCCCTTCGCTCCGTGCATGCTCATGATACGCACGCGTGGTGGCAGCACGGTGCTGGCCGGTTGAGGCTGGCCGACACGTTGGTAGACGTTGGCCAGAATGCGGCCTTGCTGTTCGTCGTTATCGGACCATACGTAATCGCGGAGCTCCCGCAGAGTGATCTCGACGGGGACGGCGGAGGTGATAGCGGTCCATGTCTGCGACATCATCGGGCCCGCGTATGCCGCGAGGACGGTTTCGATTGCTGTGCCGGCTTGAGACAGCGGGTCGGAATCCGAGAACGTGGCTAGAGTCGAGATCAATCCAGCGACCGGGGTCAGCGCGTTCGCCTGCCGGGTGGTGAAGGCGCCCCCCGGGAGCTGTGCCGCGAACAAGTCGGTGGTCGCGACGCTTCCAGCGAGTGCTCGGTCTGCAATCTCGGCGCAGGTCTTGGTCCCGACACCGGGTTGAAGGCCAAGGAGGACACGTTGGGCTACATAGTCGTCGGTGTTGCAGATGACTCGCAAGGCTGCGAGGCACAACCGGCCCCCGTCGGAGTCGAGCACGGAGTCCTCTCGGGCGCGACGGTAGGGCACGCCGGCGGCGTCGAGTGCGTCATAGACCTTCGGCGCCTGGATTGCCTGGTTCGACAGCAGGATCATGATCTCTTCTGGGGGCATACCAGCGGAGATCAGCTCGGCACAGGATGTGGCGAGGGCAGTGGCCTCTGGCCCGCCGCCCGTGAAGCGCCAGCGATGGACAACGCCGGCAACCGGTGGGTCCGCTCCGACGTAGAGCGAACGGTGCACCTTTGGTAGCCGCTGCGGCATAGCGTAAGCGCTGATCAGAGCCTGCGCGGCGTCAAGGACTGCGGGAGTGCAACGGAAGCAGTCCTCCAGAGTGTGGGACGCGCAGCTGCCGTAGGTGTTAGGGAAGTTCTGCATGCCCTCAGGGGAGCCGTGCCGGAACGAATAGATGCTTTGGTCGTCGTCACCACAGACGAACGCGATCGCGCCGCCCGCAATCAAGTCGTCGACGAACTGGATGTCGACCGGGTTGAGATCCTGGAACTCGTCGACGATGAGGTGGGTCACGGTCAGCAGGCTGGCCGGATCGAGCAGTCCTGCGGCAGTGTGCGAGACGGCCTCACGAACGATTTCGCCCGGGAGCACGCAGGCGTAGACCTGCCTACGCCGCCGGACGAACGCTTCGAACGCCGTTGCCTCAGCGGCGGTGACCGGGCTGAGCGGCGGCACGTAGTGGGGTGGGTTGGGAATGCCAGTGCTGATCAGCGCCTCGTGGAATTCGCGGATCTGTTTGGCCCGCTTCAGTCCACCGCCGTACAGCGCGACGTACTCCTCGTCGATCAACCGTCGGGTCTCCCACCGAGCGAGCACCTGCGGGTCCGAGGGGTAGGTCTGGATCAAGTTGCCGCGACGCAAGCTACGCAGCGCCAGCGAGTGCAAGGTGCTGACCGAGGGGAGCGCTTCGGTGATGCCGACCTTGATCAGGGCTTGTTGGACGCGATCACCGAGGTCGCGAGTAGAAGCGTTGGTGAATGAGACGGCAAAGATCTCCTCGGGCGTGACGCCGTGGGCGACGAGGTGCGTCACGCGCTCCTCGATGGTGGCCGACTTGCCACTGCCGGGACCCGCGACCAGCAGGACTGGCGTCCCCGGCTCGTGCGCAGCCTGCTGCTGACGCTGAATCGCCGCTGCTTGAGCGACAGGGTTTCGTGGCACACGTGCTCCGAACTAGTCAACGGCCGCAAGAGCACGGCCAGGCGGCGACGATGTGAGCCTTGGCAAAGTGCCCGTAGAAGAAGCCGTCGCTCATCAGTTGGTCTGAAAACTGGGCAGGTGGCGTCCGAGGTAGCCGACGTACACCTTTCCCGTGCCACCGCCAGTGTCGTCGAAGAAATGGATGCGCGGCGCTGGGTCGGAGCCCTTCTCAAGCTTGATGTGCTCCTCCATGTACGCGGTGCCCTCCCCTCGCACTTCAGTGGGGACGGGGAAGGTGCGAGCCTGGCGGAAGCGCGGGTTGTTGGTCGTGGTCTCGCTTTCACCTGCAGCGACCCAGTCTGCGGGGACAACATCGCAGCCCGTTGGGACCGCTCGACAGAATGACAGGAAGTTGCCGGTCCACGTCCCAGCTCCTTTCGCAGCAGCGTAGGACTGCAACGCCCGGAATGCCTGCCACGCCTTTCGGCCCCACGCGCCCGCTTTGATGTTCTGGTCGATCTCCTCGGCCGCCTCGAGCGTGTCTCCAACTACCACAAGGTCGAGGTGTGCCTTCGCGTAGTCGAGCGCCTCCACGCAATCGGCTGCCGTGGCCGGCATGGTGCTGGCAGGGGTTTCGAGTCCCGCGACGTAGTCACCGGCATCCGCGAGTCGCTTTTCGAGCCACTTCACTCGGGCCATGGTGCTTTCCGCGCGGTCGGCTGCGTCTGCCGCTTCAAGAACCTGCCAGTCGAGCTCTTGCTGGAGGCGGTCGCGTTCCTCCTCAACCGCCACGAGCTCGGTGAGCAACTCTTCGGCATCGCGGCCGTGCCGGTTGAAGCCTGGCATCAGAGCGATTCGGTTCCGGAACAGGATTGGCGGTCGAGCCGCGATGGCCTTGGTGACCATCGCTCGGGCGACAACTTGAGCGCCGTGCCGGGGATGAGGGATGAAGAGCTCTCGGCGAGCGAACCGATGTCGGCGCGGGTACCGATCGGGAATGGTGAGGTCCGGGTAATACGTGCGGACCGCGCCGCCGTACACGTGGAGGTCAGGACCCAGCGCCTTGGAGA
>CAZAMA010000180.1:0-5596 GCA_964485645.1 uncultured Acidimicrobiaceae bacterium
CAGACCGAGCTGGCCGTCGATGAAGACGCCCAGGCTCTCATCGAACAGGTCCTTCCGCGTCACCTGCTCGACTTCGCCATCTTCGATGGCGAGCGGGTCCGAAAGCTCGACGACACCCTTTCGGCTACGGCAGTGCGCAGCGCCCTCGACCGCCTGTTGGACCTTGACGCCGTCGAGCGGATGCGCACTGAGATCGATCGTCTCGCCCGGCAGCGCCGCCTCGCCCACGCCAGTCCCGTGCAGCTTGCAACCTATGAGGACCTCCGCCAGGAGCTGGACTCGCACGGCAACGAGCGGGCAGCCGTATCCGAACAGCTTCGACATCACGAGGATGCCCAAGAGCGCATGCAGCGAGAGCTCGACCAGCTCGCCACCGCGTTCGACAGCGCGCTGGCCTCCGCGGCGACGCCAGGTCAGCTCTCCGCCGACCTCGTTGCGCTGCGCGAGCGACGCGCAGCCCTCCGATCCCGGTTGGGGCGGCAGCTGGGGGAGTGGCTGTACCTATGGCCGGCACTCGACGTTCTCCCTGCTCTCGCCGCGGAGGTCACAGCACAGGGGGAGCAGCGCACTGGCCGCGAGCGCAAGAAGCTCGAACTTGAGGCCGTCGAGAACTTGGTCGAGCGCCTCGCAGCCGATCGCAGCTTCCGGCGTGCCGTCGGCACGTCGTCGGCCAACCAGTTCCGCGACTGGTTGGGACACACGGTCAACGACAGGAGAACTGACCTCGACGCCGCCACCGTCGAGGTAGCGAGCGACAGCCTCGGTCAGTTCTCCGACGCCGAGCTAGGTGAGGTTTCCGCGGCGATCTCCGCCGCGCAGCGCGACCTGACTGACGTCACGGAGCTGGCTGCCGACCTACTGCGCGTCGAGAGGCGCGTCCGGGAGATGGAGTCCCTCCTTGCGGCCGCCGACCGCGACAGCACCACCGCCCACCTCCTGCAGCGACGCGACGAGCTGAACGTGCTGCTCGGCGAGCAGCGGGCGGCAGCGGAAGCCGTCCGAGCCGAGCTAGACGAGCACGACACCGCCCTCTCATCCCTGCGCAGCCAGCTCGCTACCATCGAAGCTCGCCTCGTCGTCAGTGACGACGACCATCGTTGGCTGGAAACGGCAGACGCCACTATCGGCGCGCTCGACGAATTCCTTGCCGAGACCCGCGCCGAAGCCTCTCGGGCAGTACAGCAGCGAATGCTGACCAACCTCCGCACTCTGCTGCGCAAGGACAACCTTGTGACCGACGTAGCCATCGACCCTGAGACTCACGTCACTCGACTGATCGGCCACGACGGCAGCGACGTCGAACTCCCCTCTGCCGCCGAACACCAACTCGCCGCCATGGCCTTCATCGACGCCGTCCTCGCTGCCGCCGACAATCCGATCCCAGTCTTCGTCGACACCCCCCTGGCTCGGCTTGACAGCCACCACCGCCGCGCGGTCGTCCGGGACTTCTGGCCCGGCCTCGGCCGTCAGGTCATCGTGCTGTCGACCGACGAGGAGGTCGTCGACGACCTGCTTCGCTTCGCCGAACCGGCGGTCGCTGCTACGTACAACATTGAGTGCGACGCAACGGGTGCCAGCACCGTCACCATCGACCAGTACCTGGAGGCCGCCGCATCATGACCATGACCGCCTCCGTCGTCGAACCAGCACTTCGGGCTACCTACCACCTGGCCGGAAGCGACGCGCAACGACTCCGTCGACTCACCCGCGACGCCGGCCTCGATGCCGAGAACGTGCTGTCCCGCCTTGCGATCGTCCAGAGCATCACGATGGGGCGCAACGGTCCCCACGCTGACTACGAGCCCTCTACCGCCGGACGAACCAAAGAGATCAAGGGGACGGTCCTCCTCGGCCGGCCTCGGCAAGCCGCGCTCCTTCTCGCTTTGCTGTGCCATTCCCACAGCGACGCGTTCATCGACCCCAAGACGGTGATCACCTGGCACTGGGCGAGAGGACTGCGACTCCTGGAGGACAGCAGTACCGGCAACGACGTCTTGTACGCCTTCGCCGAACAGTTGGCCACCCACAAGTCGACCACCTCGGCGGGAAGCCGGCGAACCCGGCGTTCCGGTCTCGGCGACAGCCTCAGGGACGAGCTCGCTGCTGCCGTCGGACGACGCTTCCCACGATGGTCGACCGAAGTCTGCCGTCTGGTCGCCATGGCAGCCCGCCTCGATCTTGACCAACTCGACACCGTCACCGAACGCCTCGCCGCCGAGATGCGTGAGCACTACGGGGACGGAGTCATCAGCGAGACGGTCGCCCTCCGAATCGTTCAGCAGCACTGGGGGCTCAACAGACTCGGTCTCACCGCAGCCGACCGCGACACGCTCTCCAACCTGCTCGTCGGCGATCCGGTCGAGGCGGACAACTCGTCCCTGCCCTTCCTCGCCGCCCTTGGACTCGTTACCACCGGACGGGGCGAGCCCCGGCTGACCGCCATCGGCCGACGTCTCGGAGAGGAGGCCATCCATCCATGACTACGGTGACCCAACCCACCGTCACTGTCTCTCAGGAGACCGCTCGACGTGTGCAAGCGATCCTCGACCAGCTCGTGTGGCACTACCAGGACCAAGACGACATTCGGCCATGGGTCGTCGCCTTCAGCGGCGGGAAGGACTCGACGCTGGTCGCGCACCTCGTCTTCGAGGCACTCCAGCGTGTCCGGCCGTCTCGGCGCAGCAGACCCGTGCACTTGCTCGCCTCGGATACCCAGGTCGAGACGCCTGCAATCAGCGAGTTCGTCGCCAGCCAGCTCACGACCATCGAAGCCGGCGCGGGTTCCCTCGGCCTTCCCCTGAGCGCGCATCTGGTCCGGCCCGAAGTCGACCAGACCTTCTGGGTCCGACTGATCGGCTACGGCTACCCCGCGCCAACCCGTAACTTCCGATGGTGTACCGACCGGCTCAAGATCCGCCCGTCCAATGCCTTCTTGCGACAGCAGATCGCCGAGCACGGAAGCGTCCTGGTACTCGTCGGCAGCCGGATCAACGAGTCCGCCACCCGGGCCCGGTCCATCCGCAAGCACATCGCCGCCGGAGGTGCCATCAACCCCCACACGACCATCAAAGGTGCCTGGATGTGGGCCCCCATCCGAGACCTCACCACCGAGGAAGTCTGGGAGTACTTGGCGCTCACTCCTGCGCCCTGGGGCGGCCATCACCGCCGCCTCCAGAACCTCTACAAGGAAGCCAACAGCGGCGAATGCGCCATCGTGCTCGACGAGACGACCAAGCCCTGCGGCAACAGCCGCTTCGGCTGCTGGGTCTGCACGGTCGTCGACCGGGACAAGTCGATCGAGGGATTCATCGGCTCTGGCCGCTCCGAGTACGCCGGCATGGCCGCCATGCGCGACTGGCTCATCAAGCTGCGAGACGACGAGGAAGGAGAGTACCGAGAGAGCATCCGGCGCAATGGCTTGGAAGGCAACGGGCCGCTCAGGCTCAAGATCCGAGAGCAGGTGCTGGAGCGGCTGCTCGCGTTGCAAGAAGAACTTGGCGAGCCGCTCATCTCCCCCGAAGAAGTGGCACTGATCAAACAGGTCTGGATCAGTGACAGTCTCATCAACGAACCGCGCTGACGCCGTCAGAATCCGGGCGGAGCTCACCGCCATGGCCCGCACGGGCCTCTCACTTCCGGCGCGGCTTGCCATCTCCGACGGGGTGGTGGCAGGTCGCAGCATCCTCGACTACGGGTGCGGGCGCGGCGGCGACGTCCGGCGGCTCCTCGCTGCCGGATATGACGCGCGCGGCTGGGATCCCCACTACCGACCTCACCCTCCTCCCGAGTTGGCCGACGTCGTGCTGTGCAGCTACGTGCTCAACGTGATCGCTGATCCAGCCGAACGGGCACGCACGCTCCAACGCGCCTACGACTTCGCCACCCGCACTCTCGTCGTCGCCGTCCGCGGTACCCATGAGGCAGGCCGCCTGGACGGCGATCGTCACGCCGATGGCACCCTTACCAGCCGAGGAACCTTCCACCACCTATTCAGCCCTTCAGAGCGTCGCGACTGGATGCAATCGGTTCTCGAAGTCCGGGTCGTCCCCGTCCAGCCCGGCATCGCCTACGTCTTTCGCAACACCGCCGACCGCGCCGCGTACCTCTCCCGCCGATACGGAGGAGCCACCCGATCCGATGACGACGGCGAGATCCTCCAACGCCTCATCCGCTTCCTCGAAGATCACGGGCGGGAACCCACCGTCGACGAGCAACCAGGGCTCTACGAAGACGCTCAAGCTGCCTACGGACGACTCTCCCGCGCCCTCGCCACCGCCCGACACGAGATCCCCACCGACCAGCTGCAGGCGGCGGAGCGGAAGCGACGTCAGGACCTGCTCGTCGTGCTCGCCCTGGAGCGCTTCCACGGCGGCCCCAAGCTCAAAGACCTCCCACCCGATCGCATCGCCGACGTCCGCTGCTGGTACGGGCAGCTACGCGACGCCGCTACCGAGGCAGACCGAATGCTCATGGCCACTGGCCAGATGGACAACATCCGAGCGATCGTCCGCCAGAGTCCCGTCGGCAAGACGTCTCCGACGGCGCTGTACGTGCACGTCGATGCAGAGCGTTACCTACATGCGCTGCTCAGGCTGTATGCGGCCTGTGGGGCGATGGTGGCGGGACGCCCGCCCGAGACGACGATCCTCAAGCTTCGCCACGACAGGGCGGGTGTTTCCTTTCTCTTTTACCCCAGCTTTGACCGGGACCCTCACCCGGCCATCGAGTCAAGCCTCAGCGTCGACTTACCAAAACTTCGCGGTAGCTGGACCGATTGGTCACGGCAGGCAAACCGGCCGATCCTGCACCGCAAGGAAGAGTTTTTGCACCCGTCTGACCCACGCGTCGCTCGGTTTCGGCGACTCACGGCCAGTGAAGAACGAGCAGGCCTCTACGTCAATCCGGACGGCATCGGCCTGGAACAGGGTTGGCAGGCAACGTTAAGAGCTCGCGGATTCCTCCTCAAGGGACATCGACTGGTTCGAAACGTCGCCCAACACGATCGACCTGCAGGACCGAAGCCCGGTGAGTAAAGGATCTGGCGGTCGACGCCACGCGGCAATACGCATCAGTCTGGCGCAGCTCATCGCCAGGAGTTGCCCAGGCATTCGTGGCGAAGCCCAAGACATCGCACTCAGCACCCATCCGTGGCCCGACGTTGAGCTCAACGAGGAGGGACGTCAGGCGGTAATTGCCGAGCTCAATCCTCGGGCCAACCTGCCACACCCCGACATTCGCCAAGTGGCCGCTGACCGGTTGTTGAGGCTGGCCGATGCATTGCGTGAGAATGGGGCATCGCCTGGGACGGTGGCCATCTACGACGAAGCGGCTCGACGACTGATCCACGCGAGTGCAGAGAGTCCTTGGCCAGCGCGAAGTCCCACTCTCTCGCTTGTGCGGGAACCCTTGGACTTCTACCACGGTACGGCTTCGCCTCCCGATCGCCACGACGCGGGCTCGCACGCATTGCCGCACGACTTCGAAGACGACCTCAGCGAGACGTTGGGTGTGATCGCCCGATTCGTCGGCGCTGTAGCGCAGACTGGCTCGCTTGATGTGGGCGTCAATCTCGGCCAGATCCCCCTCAGAACCTCGC
>CAZAMA010000181.1:0-5591 GCA_964485645.1 uncultured Acidimicrobiaceae bacterium
CTGGGGGTCAAGAGGTCGGGAGTTCAAATCTCCCCAGCCCGACCAGTTCAGCGGCTATGTCCACATGCTACGGGGTCCTCGGGTTTCCTGAGCATGTGGGACCAGGTGAGGACAATCTCGCGCATCGGGTAGGGCATCTCGCCATGGATCTGCTGGCGCGGGCAGGCGAGGGAGTCGACGCTGTCGATGTCCGTCGCAGGCTCCTCTCGGTCCATCTTTTGCGGGACGCCAATGACGTTGGTGCCGTGGGCGCCGGCGCCGCGAGAGATGGCTCTCATCCCGCCTCAGGCGTCAGTCTCCCGGTCTCGCACACGACTCGGCTGGACTCAAACACAGGTCTTGGTCCCCTTCGTGGTAGCTTTTTTTTCGCAGATACCGTCAGGTAATTGGGGACGGGCTCTCGGAGGCGCGGTAGCGGGAGACAGACGATGAGCGTCGTAGCGGCGAGCGGACAGCACTTGCGGCGCCGCAGGACGGTCATCGGAGTATTGGTGGCGGTTTCGGCACTCTTCGTCGGAGCGCCTATTGCGGGGGCAACAACGACGACGGCGACGCAGTACGGCTTCTCGTTCTCCCTCCCGCCGCGCTGGACCCAGATCCCGCTTACACGTAGCGACGTGGGGGTCCTTCTCAAGGAGGCGAGCAAGCTCACTCCGACGCTCGCGAACATCCTCGATTCACAGGTCGAGCAGGCCGCCAAGCAGGGCTTGAAGGTCTTCGCCGTGGGTCCTGTCGCACGCGGCTTTCTTCCCAACCTCAGCGTTGCTGTGAAGGCGCGAGCGGGCGTGCTGTCCGATCCGGCCTCCTTCCGCCTTGTCGAGCTTCAGCTGAAGATCGTCCTGCGCGTGGCAGGTCTGCAGGACCCGCACATTGCCGAGGTGCATCTGCCTGTCGGGACTGCGATCCAGGTCACCTACGTGCTGCCCCTTCACGGCTTTCCACACCCGGCACACGGCCGCCAGCTCTACTTCGCACACGCCGCTCGGCTCTACGTGCTGACGTGCACCGCCGCCACCTCTTCTCAAGCGGAAGCGGTCGCACGCTTCATGGAGGTCCACTGGCGCTGGCGGTAAGTCGGTCAGCGAGCGGGGGGAGGTGCCGCGAGCTGTGCACCATCGTGGAGGAGCCGAGGAGCCGAGCAGGAAATGGCCTGAGGCGCACTGCGTGTCGGGTTTCGTTGTCGAGATCGACCACCTTAGCCAGGACCGCGTTGCCGTCGCAGCGAGGACTCGACGTCACGATGCGGGGATCCGCGTCCCGCGACGACATAGCAGCAAGTCCTGACGCAATCCGTCCGGCACGAGGCGAACGCCGGCTCGGACCTCGATTGACCGGGTCACCGTGGCCGCGCGCCTCGTCGTCGTGATTCGGGTGACACGAATAATGTGCGGCGTGCCGAGCGAGCCGCCGCCCGAGCAGCTTGCCGGGGTCTTGGGGGCACCTCGCGGTCACGAGGTCTGTCGGGCCCTCAGGGCGCTGGCGGACTGCCGAAAAAGGACGATCTCTATGATGGGTTCGTACGACGGCCCCTTAGATCGGTCGGCGCGCATAGTTACCGGAGGAGAGGGCGTTGCGGGCAGCAGTCGAGATGTTCGGCCGGCCAGTGCAAGGATCGGTGCGCAGTGTCTGACCCGGCCTACATCAGGTTCATCAGCGCGGCGGACGTCGACGAGTTGAGCCTCACCGACGACGAGATCCTCGGCGCCGTAGAGGAAGGACTTCGCGCGCAAGGATCTGGTCGGGCGGTAATCGAACCTCGTGTCCACCTCGAGCCGGATCCGGCAGTCGACGGTCACTTCAACATTCTGCGTGGCTCGATCTCCTCTATGGGTGTCGCCGGCGTGAAGATCGTGGGTGACTTCGTGGACAACTACCTCGTCGGCCTGCCGTCGGAGATGGCACTCCTCAATCTCTTCGATCCGAGCACGGGAATGCCCAAGGCGGTGGTGGAAGCGACCTCGATCACAGAGATGCGCACCGGAGCGCTCACCGCATTAGGAGCCCGCTATCTCGCGCGCTCGGACTCGAAGGTCCTTGCTCACGTGGGTACCCGCGGTACCGCCTACTGGAACATACGGTTGCTGGACCGGCTGTTTGACTTCGAACAGATCCGCGTGCACTCTCGCAGACCGGAGAGTCGAGAGGAATTCGGTCGTCGTATGTCCGACGAGCTAGGCAAACCCGTGACCGTTACACACGACTGGGAGTCGTGCGTGAGGGGAGCTGACATCGTCGTGGAGGCGTCCCGCTTGCGGCGAAGCGAGCCTCTGCTTCGGACGAGTTTCGTCGAGCCGGGCTCACTCGTCATCCCCTACGGCACCATGAGCGCGGTGGAGCTCTCCCTCACGGACATCATGGACAAGATCGTCGTCGACGACTGGGTCCAGTGCGCCACCGGAAGGTTCGGCGCCCTGCGGGCTCACGTCGAAGCCGGCAAGCTGTCCAAGGACACGATTCACGCTGAACTGTGTGAGATTGTCGTCGGGAGCCGCCCCGGCCGACAGAGCCCACTCGAGACGATCCTGTTCTGGCACCGAGGGCTCTCGCTCTCAGATATCGCCCTTGGTCATGCGCTGCTCGAGAGGGCCGAGGAACGGAGTCTCGGCGAGCGGTTCAAGCTCCGCTGATCTGTTGGCAGAAGCCTCGTCACCCCGATACCTTGGCAACCGGTCACCAACTCACCGGCCACCAACACAGGGGGAGAAAGGCAGCCACCGAGATGGCAGACATGACGAGCTTCATCCGAGAGCTTCCCAAGGCCGAGCTCCATCTCCACATCGAGGGCACCTTGGAGCCCGAGCTTCGCTTCAAGCTCGCGGCGCGCAACAACATCTCCCTTCCCTACAGCAGCGTCGAGGAGATGCGCGCCGGATATGTGTTCCATGATCTGTCGTCGTTTCTCGCCGTGTACTACGACGCGCTGTCGGTGCTCCAGACTCCGCAGGACTTCTACGACCTTGCGTGGGCCTACTTGGAGCGAGCAGCCGCGGAGAACGTCAGGTATGCAGAGATCTTCTTCGACCCCCAGGCCCACACGTCGCGCGGAGTCGATTTCCCCACGGTCTTGAGCGGCCTGCGGAACGCTCTGTTGGACGGGCGCCGCCTGCTCGGTATCCGAGCACAGCTCGTCATGTGCATCTTGCGCGATCACTCCGCCGCGTATGGCATGGCGACTCTTCTCGAATCGCTCGCCTATCGGGACTCGATCATCGGTATCGGGCTCGACTCAGACGAGGCAGGGAACCCACCTGCGAAGTTCGCAGAGGTGTTCCGGCGCGCCGGGGACGAAGGCTACCGCCTGACGATGCACTGCGATGTCGACCAGGCTGATTCCACGGACCATATCCGTCAGTGCCTCGACGTGATCGGAGTGGACCGGATCGACCACGGAGTCAACGTTCTGGAGGACGCCTCTCTCGTCACTGCGGCAGCGAAGCGAGGCATCGGCTTCACCGTGTGTCCCGTGTCGAACCGCTACGTAACGGGGGACTTGAAAACGGTCGAGCTCAAGCAGATGCTGGAACGTGGGCTGAAGGTGACGGTCAACTCTGACGATCCGGCCTATTTCGGCGCCTATGTGAGCGACAACCTGGTGGCCGCGGCCGCGGCGGCCGGGTTGACCCAGTCCGATCTCGTCCGGCTGGAGCGGAACGCCCTCGAGATCTCCTGGCTGGCGACAGATACCAAGGAGGCGCTGCTGGGCGAGCTCGGTCGCTTCGAAGCTGCCGGGTTGTCCCCCGGGGAGGACGACCTGCGATAAGAGGTAGAGCCCCGATGGGCCGGGTGGAGCCGGCGGAAGTGTGAGACTGGGAGGGTGCCGTGGAGGAGCCCTCAAACTAGCGACGGCGCCAGCGCGCGCGATCTGGCGGCGGTCATGCTGGTCACCACCACCGCATCGCTTCCGGTCTTCCTCGTGGGGACCATGGCGGTCGAGATGCGCCGATCGTTGCACTTTGGGTCCGCAGCGCTCGGAGTCGCTGTCGCTTTCTACTATCTCGGCGCGGCCGTCAGCTCTGTCCCTGCGAGTCGCCTGGTCGAGCGCGTGGGCGGAGTCAGGGTCATGCGGGTGGCCGTCCTTGCTACTGCGGTACTGCTCGGCCTGCTAGACGCCGAGACAAGCTCTGTGGAGGTTCTCACGGTGCTGCTAGCCGCTGCCGGCATGCTGAGCGGCTCGATGAACCCGGCCACCAACTTGTTTCTTGCCCGGCGGGCCAGTCCGCGCCGGCAAGGGTTCGCGTTCGGCGTGAAGCAGTCGGCAGTTCCGCTCGCCTCTGTCCTTGGCGGTATTGCCGTTCCCGCCGTCGCGCTGAACCTCGGGTGGCGCTGGGCTTTCGGCTTTGCCGCTGTTCTGGCGCTTCTGGCTACGGCTGTGGTGCCGGCTCCTCGCGTCGGCCTGACGGAACGGCGCCGGCAGCAAAAGGGTGCGCCACCCCGCCAGGTCAGGAGCCCAGCCCTTGTCGTACTCAGTATCGGGCTCGCACTCGGGGTGCTCGCGTCGAGTGGATGCACGGCGTTTCTCGTGAGCGGTGCCGTGTCGATCGGTTATGGGAAGGGTGCAGCCGGCATCATCGCGGCGGTGGCTGGGCTCGCAGCTGTCGCCACTCGGATCGCGACCGGTGCCCGTGCTGATCGTCGGGGGGGTCGCCACTTCCCGGTCGTGGCGGTGATGCTCTGCCTCGGAGCGCTCGGCTATGTCTTGCTCGCGACCGGGACCGCAGCCACGAGCCGTCCGGTCTTTGCTCTCGGCGCGGTGGCGGCTCTCGGAATGGGCTGGGGATGGAACGGGTTGTTCAACTTTGCGGTCGTACACTCCCACCCCGACTCCCCGGCGACCGCTACGGGGATCACCCAAGTCGGTGGACGCCTGGGCGGAGTCGCCGGGCCCGTCTTGCTCGGGATTGCCGTTGCCAACGGGTCCTACACCGTCGCGTGGCTGGTCGCAGGCGTGTCGGCAATCTTCGGCGCGGCCGCGATGCTGATCGGGCGGCACCTTTTATTGAAGGCTCGCGCTGCCGTCGCACCGTGACCCTGGATTCGGTGCAGCCGGGCCCATCGTCACGCGGGAATCCATTGCCCGGGGCGCGCTATGGTCCCGGCCCATCAGACGAGTTAGAGTCGGGCCGATTTCTTGACTCGAAGGTGCGCGCAGACATGGCTGATGAGGGTAACGAGAGCACCGGCGAACTCCCGGCTGTGCGCGAGAGTCGCAGATCGCGGCGTCGAAGTCGCAAACGCCCCCGTAGCTGGCGACGCAGGCTTGTGATAGGTCTCGTCTCCCTTGTCGTGTTTCTTGGCCTGGTCGCCGGAAGTGGCGTTGCCTACATCGCCTACAGGAACCACCAGATCAAGAAGATCAACGTCAACAACCTTGTCCCTCCCGCGAGCTCTGGCCCGAATGTGGGAGTCCAGACCTTCCTTCTCATCGGCTCCACCTCGCGCTGTGCCCTCGCGAAGCAGAATCCGGCCTTCGGGACCTGCGCGGGTGGCATCACCGGCGTCAACAGCGACGTGATCATCCTCCTTCGAGCCGACCAGAACACTCACTCGATCTCGATCCTCTCGATTCCGCGGGATCTCGTGCTCTACAACGT
>CAZAMA010000182.1:0-5564 GCA_964485645.1 uncultured Acidimicrobiaceae bacterium
GAGGCGGACGACGGGCCCGAGGTGGACGACGGGCCCGAGGCGGACGACGGGCCCGAGGCGGACGACGGGCCCGAGGCGGGTGGGCCGGCGGACGACGGGCCCGAGGCGCCGGACCTGGAAGCTGCCGCTGCCGCGACAGAGCCCCAGGCACCTCACGCCGAGGACCCGCAGGGCGGGCTGGCCCATGACTATCCGGAACCGGCGGCCAGAGACTTTGAGGTCGAGTCGGAGCTCCAGGTTGCCCCGGAACAGGCGGCTGGAAGGTTGCGAACTCGGTGGGTGGCCTCAGATGGTGCGTGGGAGACCACACTTAGGGGTCGCCAGATCATGAACGACCCGAGGTTGTTCCGCGGAGTCGCCTTCACAGAGCCCGAGCGGCGCGAGCTCGGGCTCGTGGGACTCCTGCCTCCACAGGTCATCTCTCTGCGTGAGCAACTCCGACGCGCATATGGGCAGTACCAGGCACAGCCGACGCAGCTGGCGAAGAACGTCTACCTGGGACTCCTACAGGACCGAAACGAAGTCCTCTTCTTCCACCTTCTCTCCGAACACCTCGCAGAGATGCTGCCGGTCATCTACACCCCGACAGTCGGAGAGGCAATCCAGCACTTCAGCGAGGAGTACCGGCGGCCGCGGGGGGTGTTCCTCTCGATCGATCACCCCGAGGACATCGAACTGTCGCTCACCGCTACCGGCCTGGGCGCCGAGGATGTCGACCTTATCGTCGCGACCGACGGGGAGGCCATCCTTGGCATCGGAGATTGGGGCGTAGGCGGTATCGCCATCTCTCTCGGCAAGCTTGCTGTCTACACGGCCGCGGGCGGCATCGACCCAGGCCGGACAGTGGCAGTCATGCTCGATGTCGGGACGAACCGCCAGTCGCTGCTCGACGACCCCCTCTACCTCGGCACCCGCCACCCGCGCGCGGGAGTCGACGAGTACAACTCCTTCGTCGACGCCTTCGTCGCTACCGCCAGCCGCTTGTTCCCGAGCGCTCTCTTGCACTGGGAGGATGTAGCCGCCCACAACGCCCGGCACATCTTGAAACGCTGGCGGGACAACGCCTTCACTTTCAACGACGACATACAGGGCACAGGCGCCGTTGCTCTCGCGGCGGTGCTCTCGGGCCTCCGTCGCTCGAAGACGACTCTTTCCGAGCAACGGGTGGTCATCTTCGGAGCTGGCACGGCAGGAGTCGGCATAGCCGAGCAGCTCCGTGATGCCATGGTGGCCGAAGGTCAACGGCCAGAAGAGGCGCTTAAGCGCTTCTGGCTGTTGGGTAAGGATGGACTTCTCGTCAGATCGCTCGGCGCAGTGATGGAGGAGTTCCAACATCCCTGGGCACACGACGACGCAGACGTGGCGGACTGGGCGCGAGACGGCGAGGGTCGGGTAGGACTCGACGAGGTGATACGCCACGTCGGGGCTACGGTTCTCATCGGCACATCGGCCCAAGCCGGTGCCTTCACCGAGAACATCATCCGAACCATGGCTCTGTCGTGCCAGCAACCGATAATCCTCCCGCTCTCGAATCCGACGGAGCTGGTCGAGGCCGAACCATGGGACATCATGCAGTGGACGGGGGGCCGGGCGCTTGTCGCCACCGGCAGCGCCTTCGACCCTGTCACCTATGCCTGGACCACCCACTACATAGGGCAGGCCAACAATGCCTTCGTGTTTCCCGGCCTCGGACTAGGTGCGACGCTCGTCGGTTCCATCCAGGTGACCGACCACATGCTGGCAGCGGCGGCCGAGGCCATCTCTGCACAGGTGGACGTCACGATCGAGGGCGCGCCGCTTCTCCCGGAGATCGAGGCCCTGCACTCCACCTCGGCCGCAGTTGCCCTGGCGGTGGCCCGCGCCGCCCTCGAAGACGGGGTCGCGCGCTGGGCACTTCCCGAGCCGGCCGAGGCGGCGATCGAAGCCGCGATGTGGAAGCCCGAGTACAGACCTATCAGAGCTGTCTGACACCAGCCTCAGCCGAGTCGGCGACTTACCCGTGTCCCAGACGAGCCAGGGCTGAGCCGATACGCCCGCGTCGCGTACTCCCGCACCATACGATCGGTGCTGAAGAACGAGCCGTTGAGGGATATCGCCGCCCGGCGAGCTCGCAAATAGGCCGCTTCGTCCGAGAAGAAGGTCGGCGCCACAACCTCGTCGAGCTTCTCGTACAGATCGTCGGCATCGGCTTTTGCGGCGTGTGCTGCTGCAGCTTCGGCGGCTTCGATATCCTCGGATCCCTGTTCAAGCCGCGGGGCCAGTCCCCCGCCATCGGTGTGCAGGCCTTCTTCCCAATTCTCAGGGTTACCGATCGCCCAGCCGGTGAGTCCTTCGAAGCAACCTTCCAGCCACCACCCATCGAGGATGCTCAGGCTCGGGACTCCGTTCACTGCCGCCTTCATGCCGCTCGTCCCAGAAGCCTCGAGCGGGCGCTGGGGGGTGTTGAGCCAGAGGTCGCACCCAGCGCAGAGCAAGGCCGCGAGCTCGATGTCGTAGTTCTCGAGAAACACCACCCTCACCAACTTCCCGAAACGCGCGCCCGCGGCGACGAGAGCGGCCACGGCCTCCTTTCCGGCGGCGTCGTGGGGATGCGCCTTCCCGCTGCTGACGATCTGCAGGGGACCGTGCCGTTCGGCGATACTGACGAGCCTGTCAGGGTCCGAGAGGAGAAGCAGCGTCCGCTTGTAGCGCGTGACGCGACGGGCGAGACCAATCGTGAGCCCACTTTCGTCGGCTTCGCCGTACCCTCTGGCCGCCAAGACGGCGAGAAGCGCCCGCTTGGACGACCTATGAGCTGTCCGGACCGCCTCGAGAGGGATCCCAACCGCGTACCTAAGAGCCGTGCTGTCGGTTCGCCATCCCGCCAGGTGCTCGTCGAAGAGGGCGGCCATCGACGGAGATGCCCAGTGAGCGACGTGCACCCCGTTCGTGATCGACGCGACATCGACGGCGGGCAGCATCGCTCTCGTGACCTGCGCGTGCCGGAGCGACACCGCGTTCACATAGCCCGAGAGAGCCGAGCCAAGCATGGTCATGTTCAGCTCCTCCCCATCGAGGAGCCCGAGATGGCGGAGAACCGAGGCCTGCTGCTCGCCGAGCGTCTCGCGGACAAGGTCCGCGGAGAAGCGGTCGTGTCCTGCGGCTACGGGCGTATGAGTCGTGAACACGCATCGGGCGCGGACCGCCTCGATCTGCTCCGATGCCGGGGCTGTGCCTCCAACGGGCATCTCGGACTCGAGGAGTCGCAGGGTGAGAAGCGCCGCGTGACCCTCGTTCATGTGGAATCTTTCGAGGTGTTCGTAACCGAGCTCTCGCAGCATGGACACTCCACCGATTCCGAGCACGATCTCCTGCACCAAGCGGTGCTCGGCGTCGCCCCCGTAGAGATGGTCAGTGATGTCGCGGTCCTCGGGCGCATTCTCCGCAAGGTCGGTGTGAAGAAACAGCACTGGCACCTGCCCACCGCTCACACCGGTGATCAGCAGCCGCCATGCCCCGACCGCGACGGGCCGCCCTCTGATCTCGATCCCTATCCTGGGATCGACCTGCGTAAGAAGCTCTGTTGGCTCCCACACCTCGGGAAACTCGACCTGGTGACCGTGCTCGTCCACCTGTTGGCGGAAATAGCCGCCGCGGTAGGCAAGTGTGACTGCCACGACCGGTAGCTCCAGGTCCGCTGCCGAGCGGAGGAAGTCTCCCGCGAGCACGCCGAGTCCACCGCTGTAGGTGGGCAGGGCGGCATCGAGGGCGATCTCCATGCTGAAGTACGCCACCCGGGCTGAAGCTCTGCTGCCGAGGCCGCCTGCAGCTTTCTGACTTGCCAGCTCTGTCATCTGACGCAGTGGCACCGGGGCATGACCAATGGACGTGGAAGCATCGTCGGGGCCGCGCCTCTCATCTCTTGCCGTGGTCGCCAGCTATCACCTGAACGAGGCTCTCGAGCGACGCGAGCGAATGACCGTCGACGAACTCATCGACGAATGGTAGCGCGGCAGCCATGCCCCTCACGATGGGCGAGTAACCGGCAGACGCCTTGAGAGGGTTCACCCAGACGAGGCGATTGGCGACGCGGCGCAACCGTCGCATCTCGGTCGCGAGCGCTTCGGGGTTGCCTCGGTCCCATCCGTCAGAGAGGATGACGACGATAGACCCGCGTGCCAGGCCGCGCACCCCCCACCCGTCGTTGAAGGCCTTCAGGCCCTCACCGAGCCTCGTGCCCCCGTACCAGTCCACCACCGCCTCTCCGGCCGCGGCGAGCGCCGCGTCGGGGTCACGGGAGGAGAGGGCCCTCGTAATCCGTGTGAGGCGCGTACCGAAAACGAAAACCTCGACCGATCTTGCGCCGCGCGCGGAGACGGCTGCGTGCGCGAAGCGAAGAAACCCCCTCGCATACGGCTCCATCGACCCTGAGATGTCGACCAGCAGCACCGCTCGACGTGGCCGGAGCGAGTGGGCGCGCCACGCTCGGTCGAACGTCTCACCGTCGGACGCGAGGGCTCGTCGGAGAGTCCGGCTCATGTCCGGATCGCCGCGGCTCGCTTTGCTCGCAGCCATGCGACGAGATGGCCGAGTCGGCGCCAAAAGGCGAAGCTGGGAGAGAAGGCGCCGAGCCTCGGCCCAGTCTTCCTCGCTGTAGTCCGCGAAGGCTCGCTCTCTAAGCAGTTCGACCGAGCTGTACCTTATGACCCGCGTGCTGTCCAGCTCTTCGCTCTCACCCGACTCGGGCGCTTCGTCCTTGCCACCCTCATCTGCGGCCATGTCGACTGGCAGCGCCAGGGGCGTTGCCTCACTTCGGAGCGAAGCACCTCGAGCACTCTCGAAGAAGGCTGCGAAGGCCCGGTCATACGCGGTGACCTCTTCGAGGCGGTGGGTGAGCGTCGCCCTTCCAGCCCAGTAGACCTCGTCGCGCCGAGCCAGATCCACCGCGCCGAGCGCTTCGGTGTAGTCGAGGACGCCGCTCAGGCGAACCTCGACCCCGAGTCCCCGCAGCACCGCCGCGAAGCCCACCGCCACCTGTACGGCCCGACGCTCGCGCCCGACGACCTCAGCCTGCACGGGCAGCGGCCGCCTCGATCAGGCCCTTCAGTCCTGTGCCACGCACTCGGTGCTGGTCCTCTTGGTACTTGAGCACGGCCCCAAGAGTGACCTCGACGGTATGCTCGTCGATCTCAGAGGATCCGAGAGCCGCGACCGCAGCCGCCCAGTCGATGGTCTCCGCGACCCCGGGGGGCTTGTAGAGATCCATCGAACGCAGCGACTCGACTGCCGCCGCGATCTGGCGGGCAAGGCGCGGCGCAGCCTGCGGAGCCCTCAAGAGGACTATCTGCACCTCGCGCTCGAAGCTCGGGTGCTCTATCCAGTGGAAGAGGCACCGGCGCTTCAGGGCGTCGTGAACGTCACGGGTTCGATTGGAGGTGAGCACGACCACCGGAGGCGACTCGGCTCGAACCGTGCCTAGCTCGGGTACCGTGACGGCATACTCCGAGAGGATCTCGAGCAGGAACGCCTCGAACTCGTCGTCGGCCCGGTCGATCTCGTCCACCAGCAGCACGGGCACCGGCCCG
>CAZAMA010000183.1:0-5554 GCA_964485645.1 uncultured Acidimicrobiaceae bacterium
GTCACACCCTCCTCGTCCAAGCCCGCGAGCAGCGCGGTAGCCACAGCCGCACCGAGAGTCCCGCAGATCGACGTTGCGTGCTGGCCGTGCTCGAAGAAGATGGAGCGCCCGCTCTCTTCGTCGTAACCAGCCATCCCGAGGCGGACACATACCTCCAGCCCGCAGGCTATGGCTGCAATCAGCTCTCGCCCATCTCGCCCGTGAGCCTCGCCTGCGGCCAAAGCTGCCGGCACAATCGACGCGCTCGGGTGCAACACCGAGGGCAGGTGGGTGTCGTCGTAGTCGAGCGAATGAGCGAGCGTCCCGTTAACCAGACCGGCGAGCCCAGCGGGCATAGCTTCATGGACCCCGACTGCGTGTGCCTCACGTCGGCCCCCCTGGTCGACTGCATAGCGCCTGATCGCTGCACTGGTGCCGAGGGAGCTCGCGGCCACGCAGATCCCGAGGATGTCGAGAACCCGCTTCCGCACGCTGTCGATCACTTCCTCAGGCAGGCAGTCGAACCGATGGCCGACCGCGAACTCCGCCACTTGCTCTGCCAAGGTCCGCTCAGGCACCGGCCACCACCGCGAGCGGACGAAGCGGCGAGCCGGTGGCGCCGACAAGGCAGAGTGGGGAGGCCACGAATGTGAACTCGTGGACGTGAGCCGCGCTCAGCTGATCGAGGTCGAGGGCTTCGATGATGTAGATACCTCGCTCTACGAGCAGCACGCGGTGGGCAGGCAGGAGGCTATGGCCGCCACCGGGAGCCAGGCGCTCGAAGGCAATCGTGTCGGCCCCGACTGCCAAAGCGCCGGTGTCGGCCAGCCAGACTGCGCCGGCCTCACCAACCCCGGGAACACCTGACTCACGACCGAGGTACGACTCCGTGCCATCGCCGAAGCGGCGTCCCCAGCCACTGCGGATCAGCACGACGTCGCCGGGCTCGGGACGCACTTCATGGTGGTCGACGGTTGCCTCGAGGTCAGCGACGGTGATCTCGTAACCAGCCGGGCATGCGTCAAGCCCGAGCGCGTTCGCCACGTCGAGCAGCACCCCGCGGGTCACGATCGGTGCGATCGTATGAACCCCGTGGTCGAGAAACTTTCCCCCCAGTTGCGCCTGGGCCGCGTCCGCCCCACCATGCAGGCGGCCCCGATAGGACACGTGTGCCAGCGAGTCGATATGGGTGCCGACATGGGTTCCGCTGACGATGAGGTCATTGGCCGCCGAGCTGCCATCGGAGCGGGACTGGTCACCGTGGCGCCGCGGGAGTGTGTGCCAGTAGGGAGGGTGGTTGGGCGACTGGGGCATGCCGACGAACATGGGACGTCCCAGGTCATATACCACGATGCCCGCTCGCAGTGCGTCAAGGAGGCGGTCGGTCATGCGACGACACCCTTGTCGCGGAGGTGTTGCACGGCATCGCCAGCAAGTCCCAGCTCACCAATGAGCACCTCGTCGGTGTCAGCTCCGAGGCGTCGGCCGGGAAAGGATATCCGCCCCGGGGTGAGCGACATACGCCAGAGCACGTTGTGCATCATCACGCGGCCAAGGTCATCATCGGGCACTTCGGTCAGCATCTCCGTGTCTCGGACGTGGGGATCCTCGACGATGTCCCGAGCGTCATAGACAGGAGCCGCGGCCGCCTCGACCCCGATGAAGGCCGCCATGACCTCGTCGCGGCTGCGAGCTGCGATCCACTCCCCGACATAGTGATCCAGCAGGTCGACGTGCTCAGCGCGGCCGGCCCCGGAGCTGAACCACGGTTCGTCGATGACCTCTGGATGGCCGACCAGCCGCAGAACCCGCTCGGCTATCTGCTGGGCGCTCGTCGAGACAGCCACCCACCTGTCATCCCCGGTCCGATAGATGTTGCGGGGCGCGTTGTTGGTCGAGCGGTTGCCGTGCCGAGTCTCGACGATCCCCGTGTGGTGATAGACGCTCGGAGCCGGTCCGACGGCGGTCATGATCGGCTCGAGGATGCTCATGTCTATGACCTGACCGGCTCCCTCGCCTACCTCGCGGTGGCGCAACGCCATCAAAATAGCCGCCACCCCCGCGATCCCACAGATGCTGTCGGCCAGGCCGAAAGAGGGCAGGGTGGGCGGCCCGTCGGCATCCCCGGTCATGTGCGCGAAGCCGCTCATCGCCTCGGCGAGGGTGCCGAAGCCTGGTCTTGCGGCATATGGACCTTTTTGGCCAAAGCCGGTTAGACGCAGGAGCACGAGACCAGGGTTGACCTGCTGGAGACGCTCTGGGCCGATGCCCCACCGCTCGAGGGTGCCGGGCCGGAAGTTCTCGACGACTACGTCTGCTCCCTCGGCCAAGCGCACGAACACTTCGGCGCCTTCCGGGTTGCCGAGGTTGATCGCAACGGTTCGCTTGTTGCGCCCGACCTCCTTCCACCAAAGGGGGACCCCTTTTAACTGAACCCCGTGACCGCGCAGGCTGTCTCCGTTGACGGGATGCTCGACCTTGATGACGTCGGCTCCGAAGTCCCCGAGGATCTGGCAGCACAACGGTCCGGCGAGGATGGTTGAAGCGTCGATCACCCGCACTCCCGCCAAGCTCTGGGGTGCATTCATAGACGAGATTGCTCCATCCGGGGCTGTTCCGCAATTCGCAAAGGGATCGATTAGTATATCCATGGATCGAGGCACCGGTAAAGGCTTCTACACCCTATGAGTTCGGTGTCCGGCCGGTCCAAAGGAGAGCGCTGGACATGCAGCGGCCTTACCGCAGTTACCTCTATGTTCCCGGCTTTGAGGGTCGTCGGATAGAAAAGGCGCTGGAAAGCGAGGCGGACGCCGTGATCCTCGACCTCGAGGACGCTGTCCCACCAGATCGCAAGGCCGAAGCGCGACAGGTCACGACCGCGATTCTTCGCGAGACCCTGCCCAAGCCGGTCTTCGTGCGGATTAACGCCTTGGCAAGTGGTCTGGCCGAAAGCGACATCGCTGCCTTGATCGGCCCCGGACTGACCGGGGTGCGGCTCCCGAAGGCCGAGAGCGCCGCCGATATCCGTCAGGTGGCATGGTGGCTCGCACGAGCCACGAGCCACGAGCAGGCAGCACTCGTGCCGTTGGTCGAGTCGGCACTCGGGGTGGAAAGAGCGTGGGAGCTGGCTGCCGCCAGTCCAGCTGTGACTGCACTTGCCATGGGGGAGGCCGACCTGCGGGCCGACCTTGGCGTGACCGCGGACGACGGGCTCACCTATGCCCGCTCGCGCTGCGTCAACGCCGCCCGCGCGGCTGGCATCGTCGCGATCCAAAGCGTATTCCCCGATATAAAAGATATCGATGGACTCCGTGCCTCGACCGAGCGAGGCCGAGCACTCGGCTTCCTTGGGCGCTCGGCCATTCATCCTTCACAGGTTCCTGCGATCAACGAGGCTATGACTCCGAGCGATGACGAATGCCGACGAGCCGAGGAGGTCCTCGCGGCATACGAGGAGACCCGCCGGGCCGGACTCGGCGCAACGGTGACCGCTGGAGGGCGCTTCGTTGACGCTGCCGTGGTCCGAGGCGCTCGGGTCACCCTCGCCCTCGCCCGCGGTACCGGCGCTTCGGGCTCACAGATAACAGGATCCGCCTGACCTGATCCACCTGGTCCGCGCCCGGCGCGAGGCCAAGGACCGCCATTGCCCGCTCCCGTTCCAACACTTCATGCCACCTTGCGCGAGCTGTAGACGAGCTCTGTCAGGCGGTCCTCCTCGAGGGCAGCACCCGACAGCTCCCCTACGATTCGCCCGTATCGAAAGACAAGAACACGGTCGCACACTCCGGCAAGATCTCCCAAATCTGAGCTAGACATGACGAACGCACCGCCGGCCCCAGCCGCGCGGCGCAACCGCTGGAATATCTCTTGTCGCGCCCCGATATCTACTCCCTGCGACGGTTCATCGAGCAGCATGACCGCAGGCTCTGTCCTGAGCCACTTACCCAGTAGTGCCTTTTGCTGATTTCCGCCGCTTAGGGTCGCAAGTTGATTGTCGGGAAGCGGCGGCCGCACGCCATAGTCACTGAGCAGCCTCGAGACGTACGCGACCTCACGACCACGGCGCAACCTCCCTCGCTCAAAGAAGTTGCGCAAGACTGGGAGGCTGACATTCTCGCGAATGCTGAGCGGTCCAATTCCTGACTTGCCCAAGCGATCAGCGGGCAGTAACACGATCCCGAGTTGGGTCGCCCGACGCGGATGCAGCGATGTGACTGCGACGTCCTCCCCCCTTAGCTGGACGGTGCCAGCTCTAGCAGGACACTCACCGTACAGCAGGTATGGGACCTCTGCCTGACCCATCCCGATCAGGCCTGCGAGACCGAGGATCTCGCCCCGGTGAACGTCGAAATTTACGTCGGATACGCTCCCACCGCTCAATTTCCGGACCGATAAAGTCACTTCCCCGAGCCGGGGCAGGTTCTCGTGTCCCACACTCTCGACGGCGTGCCCAAGGATAAGCTCCACGAGACGATCTTCGTCCAGCTCGCTAGTCGCGGTCGTCGCGATCAAATTGCCATCGCGCAACACCGTCACACGCTCTGTGAGCTGGAACATCTCCTCGAGACGATGCGACACAAGCACTATCGCGGTTCCGCTATGCGCGAGCTGCCGGAGAGCGCTAAAGAGACGCTCCACGCCGTCGGCTGGCAGATATGCCGTCGGCTCATCAAGAATGATCACGCCCCGCTCGTTTGCGCCAGCATCTGTGAAGGCACGTGCAATCGCGACGAGTGCCCTGTCGAGCGCGCTCAAGCTGGATATCGGAGCGTCGAGAGGAGCACCCACCTCGAATCGAGCTAAGGCGCCTGCCACGGCTCGCCGCTCCATGCGCCAGTCGATATTCCACGCGAAGCGGCTCCGGTAACGGCCCACCCTCATATTTTCGAGGATGGACAGGTTCGCCACCAGCCCAAGATCTTGATGAACGAAGCTGAGACCGAGCTGAGATAGAGCCCTCGCGTGCACCGGGAGGGGAACCTCCCGGCCCGCGACCTTCAACTGTGCCCCCGGATCAGGAGAGTGATAACCAGCCAACACCTTGATCAGGGTCGACTTGCCGGACCCGTTGCGCCCGACGAGACCGTGGATCTCGCCGGGCGCCACTCGCAGGTCCACGCTTTCGAGTGCACGCACGCCACCGAAAGACTTGGAGAGGCCAGTGATCTCCAGGGCCGCCTCAGACACTCAGCGCCCTCACGTCGAAGAGCGACGGCGACGGCGACGGCGACGGCGACGGCGACTGCCTACCCATCACGACCCTCACTTACAGGACTCGCCCCACAGCTTGTGATAGTGGCAAGCCCAATTGACCGGCCCATACCATGTCGAGGAGTTGTGAACATTTATCTTTGCCAGATTCGCGCTGTCGAACATTCGCAGCGGCACATTCTCATTCACGACAACAGGAGATCCTGTAAGCACTCGAAGCGTCTCGTCAGCAAGCGCGTACGCATACCAGCGATTAGGTCCCCCGATATCTGCCGCCAGATCCGTGTGCCGCGCCAGCTCCGTCTGCATTGCTGCGGATCACCGAAATTCCCCACTGTCGATCACCGAAATTCCCCAGGCATCG
>CAZAMA010000184.1:0-5498 GCA_964485645.1 uncultured Acidimicrobiaceae bacterium
CTCGAGAGCCGAGCGACTTGATCTCGGACCGACCCCCTAACTCCGGAGGTCTGGGAAGCGCGCGGAGCGCACGAGCATTCCGGCGCCAACCTATCCGGCACGGCCATGCTACCCACGCAGTGTGGTGGCTATGCCACCGCTCGTGTTTAGGTGAATGGTCGCTCCACCAATAGCCCTGTGTGCCACCACCCCTGGAGCGAGGAAAAATACCGTGTGACCAGGTCAAATGCATCGATTGAGTCCGCGCGCACCCCCTGCTTCGAGCTAGCCGATTTGTGGACCGCGTTCCCTTTACTTGCCGTCTGGCCCGTGTATGATGCCAAGCATCACGTCGGGTGAGGTGTCCCGCGTGGGCCGATGTCTATAACTCTCACCCGAGAGCCCGAGGAGGCGCACCATGTCTGACGAGACCACGAGTCCAGGCGCAGGGCAGGCCGTTGCCCACCGGCGCAGCCTAAGCCGGCGCGACATGATCAAGCGGACCGCAGTCGCGGGCGCGGCAGTGGCTTGGGCCGTTCCGGTGGTCGAGGTACTCGGCACACGTGCCGCGGATGCAAGTGTGACGAATGGGAGCGGGGCCAGCGGTAGTAGCTCGAAGACTATAGCCTTTTTCATCACGTATCCCGGTTACTCAAACTTTGACGGTCTCGATTTGATTATGTCTTGGACGGCTGATGGTGCCGATCTTGCGTCGTATTACAATGTCAGCGGTGGCGTGCTATCGTATCTCGGCACCGGCGATCTTAATCCGACAAGTACTCCGCTATATAATTTGACCACTTATCCTAAGGATCCATTTTCGCTGCAGCCGCCAGTAGATGGTACCTATTCAGGCGTCAATTCGAACAATTTTTCGGCAACGTATACTAGCGAGATAACTGGCTCTGTGCCGAATTTGTCGACTGACGCGCTCACGTCTCTAGCGGTTGGAATTTCGACGACATTGAGCAATGACCTTAGTTTGCCGCAATCGGGGGCAGCAAGTGATCCGATTAGCATTTATATCCAGAGCTAAATGAGTGGTCGTGGTGTAGGGTCTCTGGAATAGGGGCCATCCATAAGACCGGAGCAACCACAAGATATGGGGACGAGTGCGTAGACCAAGCGTCACGCTCTTTGAGCGGGGCCAAATTAAGGTTGACAGGTTGCGGTCACCCGATAGGTATGGTTAGCTGGGATTTGCTCAGGATCAGGAATGGCGATTGGCTCGCGGGACGGGAGATCGTGGGCGACTGGTTGGAAGAGGAGCGGGTAAAAGAGGAGTCTGGGCGAGGCAGGAGACTGGCCGGTTGATTTGTTTTGTGGACTCATCAGGCTGTCCCAAATCTCCCGTGGACTGCATAATCATGCAGAAGTAGGTCCACGGCGCCGAGGGCCCTGCCGGCGATCGACGACTGGCATGCTTGTGAGGTGACCAGCAGGAGGGATCCGGGGAGAGGGATCGCCTGTGCTGACACGATGCCCGAGATGGCCGAGAGATGGGCGACTACCGCCCACTTGTCGGGCGAGGAGGAAGGTCAGCTCCGGGCGAAGACGACCGACGGGTTGTGGTGGAAGACCTTCAAGAGGTTGTGCACCGCGAAGATGAGGGCAGCCTCGCTGTCCGCGGCGAGAAGGCCGCGCCGCATGAAGCGCCGGTAGCCCCGATTGTTCCTTCATGTGCGGGTACGCCCAGGCGTACGTGTGCTCTCCGTGGTGGACCTAGGTGCCGTTGCGGTGCGCGAAGCCAGAGATGCTCCCGATGGGCACGAAGTTCGCGGCCTTGTAGCAGGTGCCCTCGTGGCGGAAGGGGTCGGTGAAGGTCTCGACCAAGAGCACCGGGTCGCCGAAGCAGCGCTCTGCGTCCGCACTCAAGCGGCGAAGCGTCCGGGCGAGGACGAAGGAGGCGAGGTTCTTCCTTCGGTGCTCGTCGAGCGCGCAGAACCTCTGGTTGTTCATGACGAAGCGGCCGGCGGAGCTTCACCTGTTCGGACCAGCCGATGAAGCGTTCCCGGGAACCGAGGCTGGGTGCAGGGGAGTCGAAGCCGACGAGCGCGACCCACCCGTCGTCGTCCACCGCGACGTAGCGAAGTACCCGGCCGGTCAGGCGATGGCCGAGGCAGTAGTACCGATCGAGCAGCTCGTTGAAGCGCGGCACCTCGCCGGGGGCGACGAGCCGTACGACAACCGAGTCGAAGCGCCGGGAGTGCCTCGGGCTCTCGTTCAGCTCCCAGCTTGTAGCAGACGAGGTCGGGCGAGCGCGGGTACCGAAGCGCACCACCTGGCCAAGGCGTTGCTTCAGCTACTTTGACTTCGTCCTGCCATCTTACGCCGGATATGCGGGCGGGATTGGACCGTATGCGGTGTTGAACCCCTTGTAGTCTATTGGTGAGGTAGTCGACACGAATCCGAGTGGTGACTCGGTCATATCCAAATTGGTAAATTGCTGGGCCGATCCTGTGTAGCTGATACCGGTGAAGGCCACATCCGGTGCGTAGTCACCGAGGGTCGAGTACGAGCCGTTGACCTCGGGTCTTTCGACGATCCATTCTGCGCTCGTGCCGGGGCCGCTATAGCTTTCGGTCGTCGTGAAGCTCTGGTGCATTGTGTCGTCAGCGACCTCAATCGACCACATCCCACTCGAGACCTCGTCGATCGCGACGGTGATCTGGTCGCCGACTGACACGGTCATGGAAGAGATAGGTGTCTCCGACGCGTGAAGGATCTCCCACCAGGGGAACACGGTGACGCCGGAGCCTGGTGTGTACTCCACCTGGATGCCGGCCTGGATCAGATCGTTGTTCGTGTCGCCGTCGATACCTACCCAGATGGAAGTGTAGGTGGTGCCACTTGACGTCCCGACCGACGGCACATTGAAAGTTCCCGACGCGGCTGTCATCGGTCCTGGGGTCGCGACATAGCCTGACCAGTTCGCCGACGTCGCCGAGCTCACCACGTACAGCTCGAGGAGCTGGGACACGCTTTCAGCTGGGCTCGTTGCGTCGGTTGCAGTGACAGTGAAGGTGAACACGCCGGAGGGAAGGCTCGACCCGGAGAGTGTTCCCGACGACGAGAGGCTGAGGTTGGTCGGCAGGCTCGACCCGCTCGCGAGCGACCACGTGTACGGGCTCGTCCCACCCGATGCCACGAGGTCGGCGGTGTAGGAACCGTAGACCGAAGCGGACGGCAACTCAGTCGTGAGGATCGCCAAGGTGCTCGCCGCTGCGACGACGAGGCCGAGCGTCGCGGACGCGCTCGTGCCCGTCGCGTCGGTCACCTTGAACGTGACGCTCGTCGTTCCCGAGGTCATCGGCGTGCCGGAGATCGACCCGGAGGCGGCGAGGCCGAGACCCGCGGGCAGCGCGGACCCGCTCGCGAGCGACCACGTGTACGGGCTCGTCCCACCCGACGCGGCGAGGTTCGTCGAGTACGCGGAGCTTGCCGTCGCGCCCGGCAGGGTCGTCGTCGTGATCGCGAGCGAGCTTGGTGGCGGCGAGCTTGGTGGTGGTGAGTAGGAAGGAGGAACCGATACCGGCAGGGAAGGAGTGGCCGGCGCCGATGGTGCCGGCAGCGTCGGCGTGACGACGACCGGCGTGACGACGACCGGCGTGACGCCGGGAGTGCCGACGCGCGCGCGGGTCTTGCCGACCTCGGTGACGGCGATCGCCCGGCGGGTCACCACGGCGCCGTCAGACGCGAACGCGACGATCGTCAGCTGCCTCGCGAGCGCCGAGTCATTCTGGCCGAGCACCGCGTCGAGGGAAACGAAGCCGTCCGCGCACGGTCGCGGCGTCGCCGCGGAAGGGTCGCCTGGTACGTCGAACCAGCAGGTTTTCGCGCCGATCGCGGCGAGGTGGAGAGTAAGGGAACCGCCGCTGGGACCGAGCGTCCTCGTATCGGTGACGACGCTCTCCGTCGGCATCGAGGTGCGCGGTGACGGTCCGACAGAGGCGCCCGGAGCGGCCGGGCGTGTGCCCGCCTGGATGACTTCGACGATGCTCCGGACGGTCCCGTCGACGTTCTTGGCGTAGGCGATGAGTTTGACGACCCGTGCACCGGCTCTGCGATTGACCGGGAGAGCGAGTTCCCCGGTGGTGAACCCCCTCGAGCACGAGACGGAAGTGGTGTGGTCGGCCAGATCCCCCGCGACTGCGAACCAGCATGCTTGTGCGCCGAAGCTGACGAGGCGGAGCAATACCTTCGCACCCGACCGTGCGAGCTCTCCGTGACCGGAGGGCGGGGCGGGACTCACTGCAAGGCTCAACCTCGGCCGGGCGGGGCGAGCGGGGCCGCCCGGCGCATCGACGGTCTGCAGGCTGGTGACCGGCTCGGAGGTCGGCACCAGCGCGGACTCCGAGACGACCGTGCTCGTCCGGGACACGTGGTCACCACGGCGTGCATAGCCGGTGACGAGGAGATGGTGCGTGCCGCCCGGCGGGAGCGGTGCGACCTGGATCGACCCGGTGAGGACCCCTCTGTCACATGACGACGCATGTGACATATAGCCGACGCTGCCGCGCACGGCGAACCAACAGGTCGTCGCTCCTCGCGCCGCGAGGCGAAGAGCGACCGCTCCACCGGAAGTCGGCAGGCTCTCGGGAGTCACGACGAGCTGCAACCCTCGGAAATACCTTGCACTTATGGTCGAATGTGCCGTCGGAGCGACGGCGACGGCAGTCCCGGCGGCGCAGAGCGACGCGGTAGCGGCGAAGAGGACATGCCTGTAGCGAGATCTGCTTGGCGATCGCGTCATGTAGTGCTAACGGCACTCGGTGACCACGCAATGAGGTGAAAGATACAAATTTTCCTACGCACAGTGTCAGAGTCACAGGCAAGTGCGCAGGTCTGCCAGGATGCCATGTATGTACGAGTGGCCGTTGACATAGCCTGGACTTGCGGGAGTCCGCTCATCCCGAGCCTTGGCGTGTGGAAGCCCGGTACCATCGTGGAGCGGCGTGGGGGCTGCGGGTGACAATCTCTAGTCCGCCGAAGGCGTCGAGACCGCATGGAGCGCGGTAGCTTGGGCGCTGGTCCTGAGCGCGCGACCACCGGACCGGAAATGGCTGGCGGACTCTGGCGAGAAGGAGGGCTCTCCGACCCGGGTCATCTCACACAGGTGCATCGGTGTCGCCTCAGTGTGAGCTGACTAGTCTCGGATCGGTGAGTCGGGTCTCGAGACGGGGGGCCCTACATGCACCGATAAGAGGTGCGAGGAGAACACGCGGCCGAGCAGGTTCGTCCAGTCGGAGCGCGGATCGTCGCTGGTGCGTGGCATGTGCCGCTGTTGGCGACTCTCTTCGACTCGCGGATTTGGGGTCGCTATCGGCCTTTGGAGAGCGAACAAATGGCAGCAGCCCGTTGCTCGAAGTAACGTGCCAGCGCGTGAAAGGTTGACAGCTCAGGGAGCGGAATCGCCATGCAACGGCATCGTGAGCAGGCCCTTCTCGGACCACTGCGTGACGACGTCCGCCACCTGGGCGCGTACGACGGCTTGGTCGACGCCGTACACCTCCGCGATG
>CAZAMA010000185.1:0-5443 GCA_964485645.1 uncultured Acidimicrobiaceae bacterium
CATCGGCTTTGGTCGGCTCATCGGCTTTGGTCGGCTCATCGGCTTTGGTCGGCTCATCGGCTTTGGTCGGCTCGTCGGCTTTGGTCGGCTCGTTGCCGGGCCGTGCGTCACCCGACAGCGTGGCGCTCCCGGCCCCTCCTGCGACGCCCGTGGCGCCGGCGGCAGCATGCACGGGCTGCGCTGCCCGCGCCCCGGTGGACTCCTTGCCGTTCAGCGGCCCGGCGGCGGCGGCGTCGAGCTCTCCGTCAGCCAGCCGGTCACGGATGACCTTGAGGGGCAGGAAGTGCTCCCGCTGTTGCCGCAACACCCAGCGCAGGCGCTCCACGTCATGATCGAAGAACTTGCGATACCCCGAAGGCGATCGCTCGGGGTTCACCAGGCCTTGGCTCTCGAGGAAGCGGATCTTCGAGATCGTGACGTCGGGGAACTCCTCGCGCAGCAGCGTGAGGACGTCACCGATCGACAGGTAGGTCCGGCTGCTCACTCGTTCCCCGCCACCAGGTAGACCAGCTTGAACTTGCCGATCTGGACCTCGTCACCCGGCGAGAGCTGGGTCTCCTCTATCCGCTCGCGGTTCACGTAGGTGCCGTTCAAGGAGCCCACGTCCCGAAGGGAGTACCCGCCGTCGTGGTTCGGCGTGATCTCGACGTGGCGGCGGGAGACGGTGATGTCGTCCAGGAAGATCTCGCTCTCGGGGTGCCGTCCGGCCCGGACGACGTTCTCCCCCAGGAGGTAGCGAGCCCCGATGTTGGGTCCCCTGGTGACCACCAGGACCCCCGCCCCGTGGGGTACCTCGACGAGGGGGACCTCCAATTGGTCCTCGGCCTCGCCGTCGTCGGTCGGATGAAGGGTGATGGTCGCGTCGTCCCCGTCTGCGAGCAACGAGTGACCGCACGAGGAGCAGAAGTTGACGCCCTCGGGGTTCCGGTGCCCGCAGTTGTGACAGAACACGCCGACCACGGTAGCCCACGCCAGGCTCTTCTTCTCCGGGCGTGCTCGTTCACCCTGTCCCCGCTCCTTCGCCTCATTCCGCCGTCAGATCGGCATAGGCGGCAGCATCGAGGAGGCTCGCGGTATCCGTGCCGGGCGCGAGTTCCATCTCGCAGATCCATCCCTCGCCGTAGGGATCCTGATTGATGCGCTCGGGGCCTTCGGTCAGCGCTTCGTTCACCGCCGTGACGGTGCCGGCCACCGGTGCGTAGATCTCCGAGACCGATTTGGTCGACTCCACCTCGCCGAGTTGCCCGCCCGGTTCCATCGCGCTTCCGACCGCGGGAAGGTCGACGAACACGATGTCGCCGAGCGCGTCCTGCGCGTAGTCGGTGATCCCGATGCGGACGCTCGTCCCCTCGACGCGCACCCACTCGTGTTCGGGCGAGTACCGGAGGCCCTCGGGGATGTCCATGGGTGGCGACCCTACAAGACCTGCCGGGGCGCCGCCCTCGGTGCACCTAGGCCAGCATGCCCTCGATCCGCGCCGCGTAGGCCGCGACGAGCGCCTCCGACGCCGGGAGATCCGCACCCTCGGCCCACACGTGGGTCACCGGCTCCTCGGGATCGGGCACCACGAGGGCCCAGCCCTCGGCCGAGACGACCTTGATCCCGTCGACAAGGACCAGATGGGCCCCCTCCTCGGTCAACTGCTCCATGAGGCTCCGCATGATCAGACCCTTCTGCTCGGGAGCGGTGGAGACATCCACGTGCAGCACGGGCATGGGCGGGGTGGCGCGGACGACCTCGGCCAGCGAGGCGGTGCTCCGCCCCAGCAAGGAGACCAGCCTGACCAGGGCCGCCGCGGCGTCGAAGGCGGGCAGGAACCCGGGGAAGGCGTAGCCACCGCGCCGGTCCGCCGCGAAGGCGACCCGCTCGGAGGCGGCCGTGCCGAGCAGGCCGGCCGGTGAGAGCGGGGTGAGCGTCAGCGCGATGTCGTGCGCCTCACAGATCCTCCGGGCGCGGTCGCTGGCGGTGACGGGGAGCGCGACGCGCTGCACCTCACCGGCGCGCGTCAACAGCTCGATGAAGGCCATGATCGCCTCGTCGTCGGTCAGGACGTGCCCGGTGTCGTCGATCAGCGTGAGACGCTCGCCGCCCGGGTCGATGACCGCACCGAGATCCGCCCCCGAGCTCTGCACGGCCTCGGCCACGCGTGCCTCGCTCTCCGCGCGGTCGATGGCGATCATGCCCGGCGTCTGCGCATACGGGTTGATGCTCAACACGTCAACACCGACCTTCGCCAACAGGTTCGGCATCACCAGGCTCGCCGTGCCGTAGGACAGATCGAGCACGAGCTTGACCTGTCGCTCGGCCCAGGGCCGCAAGCCGAAGGCCTCGACGAGGTCTGCCGTGTAGAGCTCGACGGTGCGCGGCGAGAAATCGATGTCGCCGATGTCACCGGCTGTCACGCGGCGGAACTCCTCGCGGTGGTACATGCGCTCGACGCGGCGCTGGTCCGTCTCGGTGAGGTCGATGCCGTTGTGGTCGAAGAAGCGGATGACGACCGACTGCGGGTCATCGGGATTGAGCCGAACGGTCAGACCACCCCGCGTCCCGCGCATGCGGATGTGGTGGCGCGTCACGGGCACGGTGGCCAATTCGAGGTCGTTGACGTTGACACCCACCGAGTTGCAGCCGACCATCAGTGCCCGCTTGAGCACCCGGGCCGTACGCGACGTGTCCCGCGAGGCGGTGATGGTGGAGCCCTTCTCGAACCCGGAGGCCCAGGCCTTGGCCAGGCGCACCGCGAGCTCGGGGCTGACGTCCACGTTGGCGATCCCCTGCACGCCATCGGGCCCGAAGATCGTCCTCGACCCCCCCGACTCCCAGACGATGGAGGCGTTGACCTGGGCCGCAGCCTCCACGACCTTGTAGGGATAGACCTTCACGTCGCTGCGGAGCTCGGCGTGCGCGCCGACGAGGCAGCCCTCCCCCAGCACGGCGCCCGGCTCGACGCGGGCGCCGGTTCTCAGGTCGCAGGAACGCCCCAGCACCGCCCCTTCCACCAGCGAGGCCGGGCCCAGATAGGAGTTCTCCCCGATCACCGACCGCCGCAGCTCGGCGCGCTCGGTCACCTGCGTGTTGGCACCGATCGTGGTGTACGCACCGATGACGGCGTCATGGTCGATCGTGCAGTTCTCCCCGATGAAGGCCGGCGTCTCGATCTGCACCGAGGGGTCGATCGTGCATCCCTTGCCGACCCAGATGCCCGGTCGGAGCTCGAAGCCCGACACCTCGACCTGGACGCGACCGTCGAGGATGTCCTCGTGTGCCTTCAGGTAGGCACCGGTCGTGCCCACGTCTTCCCAGTAGCCCTCCGCCACGTAGCCGTAGATCGGCTCACCCGCCTCGAGCACGGCGGGGAACACCTCGCTCGAGAAGTCGACCGACCGCCCCTCGGGAATGCGATCGAAGATCTCCGGCTCGAGCACGTAGATACCGGTATTGATGGTGTCGCTGAACACCTGTCCCCAACCGGGCTTTTCCAAGAAGCGCTCGATGCTGCCGTCCTCCCGGGTGATCACGATGCCGAACTCCAGCGGGTTCTCCACCGCGCTCAGGGCGATCGTCGCCAACGCCTCATTCTTCTCGTGGAAGGCGACGATCGACGAGAGGTCGACGTCGGTCAGCACGTCGCCCGAGATCACCAGGAAGCGATCGGTCAACTGCTCCCGCGCGTTGCGCACCGAGCCGGCTGTGCCGAGCGGCGACTCCTCGGTGGCATATGCCATCTGGACGCCCAGCTCGCTGCCGTCACCGAAGTAGCTGCGGATCGCATTGGGGAGGAAGGCGACCGTGACGACGATGTCGGTGATGCCGTGTCGCCGCAACAACGCGACGATGTGCTCCATCATGGGACGGCCCACGAGCGGCAGCATGGGCTTGGGGAGGTTCGACGTCTGGGGCCGCAGCCGCGTTCCCTCGCCGCCGGCCATGATCACAGCCTTCATGCCGGGCTTCCCTTGGGGCTCGCTTCGGGGCTGCGCCGCGCCGCCCGTCCGTCGCGCAGCGCCCTCCTGGCGGGCCCGATGTAACTGCCGGCGGCGTACCACGCCAGCGCCAGGCCGACGATGCCGGTCACCCAGGCGATGACCTCGAACGGGCTCTGCCAGGCGGCGTTCCCGTCGGCGAGCAGGAACGTGGGATAGGCGAACATGAGGCCGAACGTGCCGGCCTTGCCCACCCACAGCACATCGATGCGCGCCGCGCCCAGCGCGGCGAGCAGAAGCACCATGACCGAGACGAGGACTTCGCGGACGATCGTGGCGATGCCGAACCACAGCGGGACCGCGCCGTAGACCATGATGGAGATCACCGCCGCCCCCACGAGCAGCCGGTCTGCCGTCGGGTCGAGCACCTTGCCGAGGGTGGAGACCTGTCCGGCATGGCGCGCCACGTAGCCGTCGACCCAGTCCGTGGCGCCGAGCACGGCGAGCAGGATCGCCGCGGCCGTCTGCCGATGGGCTCCGAAGAGGAGCCAGAGGAACAGCGGGATGCACAAGAGCCGCACCAGAGTGATGACGTTGGGCACGGTGAGGATCCGGTCGAGCCCTTCGTCGTCCACGACGTCGAGTCTACGGGAGCGACCCACGAACCTTTTTGGCCCTCGGTGTGCCAGAGTGGCGCAGTGCCTCGCTTCGAACCGTTCACGGGCCTGCGCTACCGGAGTGGGCGCACGCCCATCGCCCAGGTCATCGCCCCGCCCTACGACGTCATCACGCCGGTGGAGCGCGCGCACCTCGCGGCGCGCAACCAGGCCAACGCCGTCCTGGTCGAGCTGCCCGAGGCGGACCTCAGCGGGCGCCGGGACCGCTACGCCGTGGCGTCCGAGCTCTTCACCCGCTGGCAGGCAGAGGGGATCCTGGTCGCCGAGGAGGGCCCGAGCCTCTACCCCTACCGCATGACCGACGCGTCGGGGCGGGCCACCACGGGGGTGATCGGCGCCCTGGGTCTGGCCGAGCCCGGAGCGGAGGGCGACATCCTCCCCCACGAGCAGACGCTGCCGAAGCCCAAGAGTGACCGCCTCGACCTCCTGCGCGCCACGCGGGCCAACCTCTCACCGATCTGGGGCCTCTCCATGGCGGTCGGGGTGACCGCCACCTTCGACCCGACCGAGGATGAGCCGGTCGCCGACGCCTACGACGACGACGGCGTCCGTCACCAGCTCTGGGTGCTCTCCGACCGGGACACCGTGGCCGCGGTGGGCGAGGCGCTGGCCGGCGCCCCCGTGGTCCTGGCCGACGGCCATCACCGCTTCGAGACCGCCCGGGCCTACCAGGCCGAGTGCCGGGCGGCGAACGGCGGCCGGGCCGGCCCCTACGACCTCGTCATGGCCCTGGTGGTCGAGCTCTCCGCGGAGCAGCTCACGGTGGGGGCGATCCATCGCACGGTCAGCGGGCTGCCGGCGGGCTTCGACCGCGACGCCAACTCCTTCATCAAGATCTACTTC
>CAZAMA010000186.1:0-5373 GCA_964485645.1 uncultured Acidimicrobiaceae bacterium
AGATGGAGAGCCCTTTCCCCTGATTCCGACGAGCGCCGTCGAGGGGTCCTGTTGCGACCTCCCCGCTACCGCCGAGCGCCAGCCCCCGGTCACCGACGAGGTGCTCGCGGCGATGGCAAAGGCCTTCGGCCATCCGATGCGGCTGCGGATCCCCGCAGAGCGTCAGGCGTGCGTGACCGGTGAGCTCGTCACCGAACTCCCCCGCGCCCAGTCGACGATCTCCGAGCACCTGAGGATCCTCCGCCAGGCCGGCCTGATTCAAGGAGAGATCGAAGGCCTTCGGACTTCCTACTGCCTGGACCGGGGCGGTCTCACCGCCCTCCAGCGGGCCGTGGCCTCCCTCTCACCGATCGGCAGGCCCCACGCACGCGCTCGCCCCCGGGGGTCGGGCCCCGTTGCTACAGGCCACGCTGCTCGCTATGCTCATCTGTCATCGACGATGATCGATATCAACGAGGAGGCCCAAGTGACGATGGTCGAAGTGTTCGATCCCCCGATGTGCTGCTCGACCGGGGTCTGCGGACCGAGCGTCGACCCCGCGCTCGCCTCCTTCGCGGCGGACCTCGGGTGGCTCGCTGACCAGGGCGTGCGCGTCGAGCGCCACAACCTCTCCCAGGAGCCGAAGGCCTTCGCGGACTCTGACCTCGTGCGCGGGCTGCTCACCGAGCGCGGCGACGCGGCGCTGCCAGCGGTCGTCGTCGACGGTGCGCTGCGCTCCTCGGGCCGATACCCCTCGCGAAGCGAGCTCACCTCCTGGGCGCTCGGCGGCCCGGCGTCATCGGAGCTCGACCCGGCAACCATCGAGCTCGTGGCCATAGGCGCCGCGCTGGGCGCCAACTGCGAGCCCTGCTTCAAGTACCACCACGCCGAGGCCCGACGCCTCGGCGTGGCTCCGACGGCGCTGGCCGCCGCTGTGCGCGTTGCCCAGGCGGTGAAGGACACCCCGGCCCGCTCGATGGTCGAGCTCGCCGCCAAGCTGCTCGACACGGATCCCTACTCCCTGCACGGCGAGGACACGGCGGCCGAGCGCCCCGTGCCTCGAGCTGCCGGTGACCTCGAGGCGACCGCGGCGACGAGCAGTGGGTGCTGTGGCGACGCGACGCCGGACACCGGAGCGCTCGACACGTCCGCGGGCGCCTCGTCGGGATGCTGCGGCGCTGAGGCGCCCGCGGCCGAGGTGCCGGCCGCGGTGGGCGCGGAGGGCTCGCCGGGCGGCTCGGCCTGCTGCGGCTGAGGGACATCACCGTGCTCGATTTGCTCCTCGCCGCTACGCCCCGGTTCCTCTTCTTCACGGGCAAGGGGGGTGTGGGCAAGACTTCCACCGCCTCGGCCTCAGCCGTCGCCTTGGCCGACCAGGGACGCCGGGTGCTGCTCGTCTCGACGGACCCGGCGTCCAACCTGGACGAGGTCCTCGGGGTCGCCCTCGACGCCTCGCCCCGGTCCGTCCCCGGCGTGGCAGGCCTCGACGCCATGAACATCGATCCGGTCGCCGCAGCCGCGGCCTATCGCGAACGCGTCGTCGGCCCCTACCGTGGCCTGCTCCCCGACTCGGCGGTCGCCAGCATCGAGGAGCAGCTATCGGGAGCCTGCACGGTGGAGATCGCCGCCTTCGACGAGTTCACCGCCTTGCTCGCCGATCCCGGGGCCACGGAGGGCTACGACCACGTCCTGTTCGACACCGCCCCGACCGGCCACACCCTGAGGCTCCTCTCCCTGCCCGAGGCGTGGCGCGACTTCATCGACACGAGCACCCTCGGCACGTCCTGCATCGGCCCGCTCTCGGGACTCGCAAACCAGCAGGAGCGCTACCGCTCGGCGGTGGCCACCCTGGCCGACGGGACTCGCACGGCCCTCGTCCTCGTCGCCCGCCCCGACGCCCTCTCCGTCGAGGAGGCCGCCAGGGCGGCAGGCGAGCTCGCGGCGCTCGGCATCGCCAGCCAGCACCTCGTCGTCAACGGCGTGCTCCAAGCCGCCGACCCTCGAGACGCCCTCGCCGTCGCCATCGCCGAGAGGGGACATGCCGCCCTCGGCGCGCTGCCCGGGATCCTCTCCCAGATGGCCCGCGACGAGATGCCCCTCGTGAGCTTCAGCCCGGTCGGCGTCGCGGGCCTCCGTGCCTTTCTCGAGGGTGCCGAGCCGCCCGTGCCCGTCGAGGCCGCGCCCGCGCTCGCCGCGACCCGGCCCCTCAACGAGCTCGTCCACGAGCTGGCCAAGCGCGGACGGGGGCTGATCCTGACGATGGGCAAGGGAGGGGTCGGAAAGACGACGCTCGCGGCGGCCATCGCCCTCGAGCTGACACGGCTTGGCCATGCGGTCGAGCTGACCACGACCGACCCGGCCGCGCACCTCCAGGCCGTCCTGGCGTCGGGGTCCGCGCGGCGTTCCGGAAGCCTGCGCGTCAGCCGAATCGATCCCGAGGAGGTGACGGCGGCCTACACCACGGAGGTGCTCGCCGGGGCCGGGGCCGGCCTCGACCCAGGCGCCCTTGCCGTCCTCGAAGAGGACCTGCGCTCTCCCTGCACCGCCGAGATCGCCGTGTTCGGGGCCTTCGCTCGCACGGTGGCCCAAGCAACCGACCACTTCGTCGTGCTCGACACTGCGCCGACGGGACACACGCTGCTGCTTCTCGACGCCGCTCGCGCCTACCACCGTGAGGTCGGCCGCCAGGGAGGCAATGTGCCCCCGGAGGTCGACGCGCTCCTGGAGCGGCTGGGCGATCCGACCTACACCTCGGTCCTCGTCGTCACGCTCCCCGAGGCCACGCCCATCCACGAGGCGGCAGCCCTGCAGGCAGACCTGCGGCGCGCCGGCATCGAGCCGTTCGCCTGGGTCGTCAACCAGAGCCTTGTCGCTGCCGGCGTCCTCGATCCGCTCCTCGCCGCCCGGGCCACGGCCGAGGCCCGTTACCTGGACGAGGTGGCCAATCGCCATGCCACGCGGACGGCCGTCGTGCCCATGCTCGCCGAGTCGCCCACCGGAGCTGAAGGGTTGGCACGCTTGCTTCAGTCGCCCGTCGACACCCCGTCCTGAGGAGGCCCGCCATGGCCAAGGTCGTCATCCATCTCTTCCACGGCGACGAGGATTCCCTCGCCGCCGGATCCCACGTGGCCGAGCGCGTCCGCCAGGTCGCCGGTGACCAGCAGGTCGACCTCGAGGTCTTCTGCTTCGGCCCCGCCGAGGGCGCGCTGGCGGGCACCTCGCAGGATCCGACTCTCCTCGAGTACAACCGCCAGATCGACGAGCTGACAGCCACCGGCGTCGCCGTCGGGGCCTGCCTCAACGCAGCACGCGCCGCCGGAACCGAGGAGGCGCTCTCCCAGCGAGGCATCCACCTCCAGTACGCCCGCGACGCGTTGGTCCGCTACGCGCTCGAGGGTGCGACGGTGATCACTTTCTGATCCGATGGCACCGCTCGATGCACCGAACCCCGCCGATGCGGGCGCCCGTGGCCCCTTCGGCTCCGACTGGTACGTGCCATCCTGGCTCGAGAACGAGAAGCTGCCGACGTTCGAGGTGGTCGACACCCGCTCGGCCCAGGGTCGCCTCGACCACCGCCCGAAGGTGGTCACGGTCGCCGACCTCGTCCTGTTCCACGGGCATGCCTGCGACGGCCTGCTACGAGGCGCCTGGGCGATGCGGGCGCTCGCCGACGCGGCGTTCGCCGGGATGCCCTTCGACCGCAGCGACCTCCTCGTGGTCTCCAAGAACTCCCCGTGCCTCGGCGACGTCGCCGCCTACCTGACAGGCGGTCGGGCGCGCTTTGGCACCCACCGCCTCGACGACACCTTCGGCGTGGGCTTCGTGGTCCAGGTCCTGTCCACCAGAGCGGCCTGGGTCGTGCGCGAGGAGCCCGGCTTTTTCCCCGCCCTGATCGCCGCCTGGGAGGAGACGCTGCTCGGCGCGGTCGACGAGGGCGACAAGGCCGAGCTGCTCGCCGTACACGAGGCGGCTCAGTGGGACTGGGTGCGCACGAGGTTGCTCCCGAGCGAGCCGGCGGACCACTACACGGCGGTGCGCCTCGAGGACGTCCCCCTACCGCCGGCTCTCCTTCAGGCGAGGCGTACCGACACGGTCAACCGGACCGTCGCTGCCCCGGTCGAGGTCCGCACCCGGTACGAGCCGGAGCTCGACGGCTCCGACCCCGAGGCGCCGGTGGGTGGTGGGTGGCCCGAGCGCTACTCGTCGGGCCCACGCTGAGCCGGTCTCGGCGCCTGGCGGCGCCCCGATCCCGACGAGGTCGCTCTGGCGCGGGACTGGATCGGCTCCTTCGCCCTGGAGGCATCGGGCACACGGTCGTCAACGCAACCTGCGCCGGAGCGTCGTGGTGATGGCCGATGCCCCCACGAGCGCCGCCCCGACGGCCCACGCGAGGACGAGCAGCGGCTTGTGCGGCACAGCGACGGCGGCGATGACCGCAGCGGCGCTCCCCGCCTGGAGGCTGCCGAGAACAATGGTGAGCGAGAACTGAAGGACGTTCGTGCTCTGCTGGTAGCTCGTCGTGATCTCGAAGGGTATCTGTTCAGGTCCTCGGCGGCCATCAAATGGGCACGCGACCGGGCGATTCGCGAAATCACACGCGTCTTGGTTGACTTTGGGGGATGCCAGAGCAGGGACCGGGTGAGAAGGCGGGTCACGAAGAGCTGCTCGAGGAGAACGCCGCTCTGCGCCGAGTCGTTGGAGAGCAAGCTCAGCGCATCGCCGATCTCGAGCGACGGCTCGGGCGCAACCCGCGCAACTCCTCGATGCCGCCTGCTTCAGAGGGACTGTCCAAGCCACCTGTGCCAAACCGGGCACAGCGCCGGGCTGAGAAGCGCAAGCCAGGCAAGCAGCCCGGCGCCGAGGGAAAGCACCTCGCAAAGGTCGAGCATCCCGACGAGGTGATCGTGCATGGCCCCGGTCCCTGTGCGCGCTGCGGCGCCGACCTCTCGGCCCACGGCGAGCTCGTGGACGTCGAGACCCGTCAGGTCTTCGATACCCCGCCGGTCCGCCCCCATGTCACCGAGCATCAGATGGAGCGCCGACGCTGTCGCTGCGGGCACGAGCAGAAGGCCGAAGCGCCCCTCGAGGCGACGACGCCTGCCTGCTACGGATTCCGGATCCGGGCGCTCGCCTGCTACCTGGCGGTCTACCAGCACCTGCCCTATGAGCGCATGGCCGAGCTGCTCTTCGACCTGTACCGCATCGAGATCTCCGTCCGCGCGCTCGCGAAGATCGTCGCCGAGGCCGGCGGGCGCCTCGGGGTGTTCAAGGACGTCGTGGCCGATCTTCTTCGTGACGCACCCTCGGTCCACTTCGACGAGACCGGTGCCCGGGTCCAGGGCTCGCTGCACTGGGTGCACGTCGCCTCGACCTCGTTCCTCACCCTGCTCGAGT
>CAZAMA010000187.1:0-5353 GCA_964485645.1 uncultured Acidimicrobiaceae bacterium
ATGATCGACGCCCCCCACACCGGCGCCACCGTCAGGATCGAAGCGTTCCCCACCACGCTTGGGAGGGACTGGGGAACAGACCGCTACCTCGGAGCCACCCGTCCGAGCACGATCGGGGCAAGTGCTTCCGCTCCGTGAAGCCAACCGGCTCCCGGATTGGTCTTCCCCGGTCCCCGCTTGTGACGGTCGAGGATCGGAGGGGTTCCTCCACCCCAGAACGGATGGTGGCCCCGTCCCGGCGCGTTGACAGCCTCCGACCAGCGGTGTCCACCCTCCAGGGATTCGATTCGCAATCCACGGCCCATATCCTCCCCGCCGTGCCGGCGGTCCGTTCGCCAGTTTGCCTCCCGCGTATGGCTGCCATGCCAACGTCAAGCCTGGCGAATGTAATCTCCCAACGGCTGCGAAGCACCTCCGGCTACGTGATGGGCCTTCTCGCAGTCGGTGCAGTCCTGTCGACGGGGAAGAAGGCCAGGTCACTATTTGATCGGGTCGCTGCTGGTGCTATGCCGGGCGCCACCTCTTCGGACAACGCGCCATCCGTCGGGTTCGACCGACCATGCCCCGCGGTTGAACTCGACGACAGGATTGATGATGACAATGGGAAACCCGGCGCTGCACCGCTCCTCGTACTGTTGCTGAGCATCGCCCTTGAGGCGTAAGCCGCCCCAGAAGTGCAGTTCATAGCGATCCCCGAGACTGCGAGCCTTGTTCATCTCGTTCGGCGACATCGAGAACTGCACGCCAGTGCTGCGACTTCCCTTCACCTCGATACACCGTGCAGGCGAGATGTTCCGATCCTCGATGTCGTAACCGAGGCGATCGTCATCCTGGCTCACCCAGCTCACCTTCGACGGATCGTTGGCAAGGAGCCGCTCTCGGTTCCAACTGAAGAGCTCTGCCAAGCGGCCAACCGCCTGTCGCTCTTGAAGCCAGGGGGGAAGGTGCTCGGTCGACTCCATGAAGACCCAGACCGCTCCGATCCGTTCGTAGGTCGCGCGCGTGAGTACCAGCTCACCATGGGGAGGAATCTCCTCTTGGAGCCTGAGGATGGCGACGAGCTGCGCTGCATCCCGCCGGACTGCTGCAGGGCAACGGAAGCAGTCCATCGCTGGATCCAGGACAGCGCTCTCGATGAGTCGACGCGCCTGATCGGCCAAGGCTCCCGATCTGAGCAGGTGCGCACCGATCGTTGCCGAGTCGCCGGCCCGCAAACGCGCACGCGCCTGGGTACCCGCGGGTAGTCGTCCGACCCCTTCCGCGGTCGCCTCGATCAGCCCGACGGAGGCTGCGACCTCCAGGAGCACCGACACCTCGTCCACCGGGCCACCCACTCGGTTCCAGACGATGCGCGTCGCGAGGGCCACTGGCATGGGGTCCAGCTTCGACGGGAGCACCTCCAGGAGCTCACCTAGGCGCTGCAACCGCGGCGGGGTGAACCAGGTCGACGGGCGCAACGGCTACTGACCGAGCAGGTGACGCAGCAGCAGGGCCAGGTCCTCCCTGTCAGCTTCGGCGTCCTCGGCTGGATCGAGCGAGAGATGACCCGGCAAAAGCTCAGCGCCCTCGAGGAGGGCCCGCATCGCAGCCTCCTTCTGGAGAAGCGACGCGTCGATGACTCCATCGACGGTCATCCGGTCGTCGATGGTCGACTGGAGGATGTGCACCCGTACGGTCACGTCGGGAGGGAGGCCGAGCCGGTGAATACGGTCGATTGACTGCAGGAACAGAGCGCAGTTCCACGTCCGGTCGAGGTACAGCGCGGTGTGGCAAGAAGAGTGGAGCGATACGGACTCGGACATCACAGCAGGATTCGTCACGAGTATCGCCGCCCCACTGCACGCAAGGAAACTGGCGACGAGTTCCTCGCGCGTCTCGGCACCGTCCTCGGAGATGTGTGCCGCCTCATTTCGAGGGTCATCTGATGCCGGCACCCGTCCGTCGATCTGGAAGACGGGAACGGCCAGCTGTGCTCGGATCAGCTCTGCGAACTCGTCGAGGTTCGTGAGGAAGTTCGACCAGCAGACTGCTTTGCCGCCTTCGGAAACGACCTCGGCAAGGATGTCCAGGGCTGCCTCGTGCTTTGCTGGGTGATCATCGACGCCGAATCTGGCAAGGCGCTCCATAAGGGTGGGGTTGGACCGAAGTGGCGGCAGTCGGAAGTCCCGGTCCGTCCCGTTCAACAGATCGGGATTCGTGGCCGCCTGCAGCAGCCGCATGGGGCGGGCCCGTCGCAGAATGTCGAGCTTGTCGCGCCATCGGGGCTCGTCTTCGACGGCGCGGCGAAACTGCGACTCGATCAAGTCGTAGATCTCCGCCTCGGTCCCGTGGAGCGGGACGTCGTGACGGACGACTTCGTAGTCGCGTAGTCCGAGCGCGGCTTTGGGCGTACGGGAGGTGAAGGGAACCACTCGGTCGAGGACCCCCTGGAGATCGGAGTCGACCTGAGCGGCGAACGCGTTGGGCGGACCGGTCAGCTCTCGTCCTGGCCAAAGGACGTTCAGCTGGCTGAAGAGGTCCCGACCGCCCTGAGGCATCGGAGTGCCCGAGAGCACCAGGCGGTACCTCGCGTGGGGAGCGAGCTGGAGCAGCCGTGGCGCCCACGTCCCGCCACGGAAGCGCTTGATGCGGTGAGATTCATCTACGACCAGCATCACGCGGAACTGCCGGAACAGATCAATCAGATAGGAAAGGTCCGACGCGGCGGTCGCGTAACTCAGGAGCAGGATGTCTCCACGCATGGCAGCGCCGTACGTTCCGCGTCGAGCTGCGGCGGTCCCGCGGACGCGGTACGCCCGGGTCGAACTCGGGAGACTCGAGGCCGTCTCGTGCTCCCAGGGCCCGAAGCTTGAAAGCGGCCCGACTACCACCATGAGGTCCACCATGTCGCGTTGGCGGTGGACGGCAAATGCCGCCAGCGTGGTCACGGTCTTTCCGGAGCCTGGGACGGAGAAGTTGGCTGCGTTGCGAGCGGTGAGCGCGTGGATGAGGCCCCGCTCTTGATGATCCCGCAAGGGACGGGCGTCAAAATCCCAGCCCGCTCCTACCAGCGACTCATGGACTTGACCGGCATCGACCTGCGACTTCCCGGCTCGTAGCTCGCTCGCAGCGACGGAGGTCCGCTCGAAGCTTCGTTGTCGCTCGACTTCCCGCTCGAGGATCGCGTGGGCGTCACCGAAGGCCTCTGGTTGCCAGCCGTTTCGCCGCAGCCAGCGATCCACGACCAGGAGAAGGGAGTCGACCGGCTCCCGGCGCTTCGGGCACCGCCAGCCGCCAGGCACTGGCTCTGCGGCGAGGATCGTGCTGAAGAAGATCCTGGCTCGTCGGTCAGTCGAGAGCTCGTCGCTCTGGACGATCAGCCCGTCGTGTTCGATGTGAACCTGAACGGTTCCGGCCATCAGGCTTCGATGATCTGACGTGCCTCGTCCGCCCACCTGACGATCTCACCTGCGATCGCTCTGATCTCGTCGCCGCCTGCTCCGCTCAGTGCGGACCCAAGCACCGCGTCGGTGGGCGCGACCGAGTTGAGGCGCGAGAGAGCTTGCTGCACGGCATCGAGGACGTCGAGGTCCCGGGAGCGCATCGCATCGATGGCGTTGCTGATGAGGCTGCGCACAACGGGCTTCGGGTAGTTGGGCACCACCGGCGCGGCGTCGGCGTCGTCTACCTCCTCATCGGACTCGTCACCATCGTCACTCGCTGGCTCGCCATAGCCCGAGAGGTCGGGCTCGCCGAGTCCCCCACCTCCCGCCTCCCGCCACTCCTCCTCCTCCTTGTCCACCCGGTGAACAAGCCGGTCGAACGCCGCGCGATCTCGTTTGAAGAGCTGCCGCAGGCCGCGGATCGACTGGAACGACTGGCCAGCGCGAAGTGACGCGAAGCAGGTCCGCAGCATGTCGTCGGCGTATTCGCGCATGTCGTCGTCCAGCATCGACATGTTCCGCCCGATGTCCCGGAAGGTCTCCACCGAGCCGTAGGCGCGCTCGTACATTCCAGGAGCATCGGAGTCGAGTAGGAACGCATCCATGTAGCGGATCGCTCGTAGCTGGACGGCGGCGTCCGACCGATTTCCCCGGGTGAGGTGTTGGATCTGTCCGGCAACCTGGGCGATCGACTCGGGATCGCCCCAGTCGATGCCTCTCGCTATCGCCGCCTCGCGGATGGTGAGAAGCCGGTTGATGTCGGTGTACAGGATCTTGTGGTTCTCCGTGAGTTGCTCGCGCTGCTCCATCTCGAAGAGGTCTTGCTCGGAGATGCTCTGAGGATCGAAGATGACCGCGTCGACGTGGCGAAGGGAGTCGTCGCCGACCTCCTCCTGCAGCCGCTTGATCATCGCCAGTCTGCGGTTCCCGTTGTGAACGGTGCCATCGGGTCTGATCCAGAACGGCGTCTCCTGCTTGCGTTTGAGCCAGTCCTCTCGAAGTGCCTTGGCATCCTTGCTCGTCGTGCCAACGACTTCACCGTTTAGGACATGGATCTGGGCATCGAGCAGGATGGAGATGACCGACCGCTCGTCTTCGGGCCGGTTCTCGGCATCGAGCGACCGCCCGAGTTGTTCTTCGATGAGTTTGCGTTCGGCGGCAAAGCGCCGGTTGTCGATATTGAGGCGCAATGCTTCGATCGGGACGTCCCAGACCGGAAGGGTGCGCCATTCGTCGCGGACCCACAGGCGGTAGTGGTAGTTCCTCGATTGCTTCTGCTGGTCGAGGAGCGCAGTGCGTTCAGCGGCGTTCATGTCATCCTTGTCAGCGGCCGGGGTTCTTGGGTTGGTAGTCAGCGAATCGGGACTCGGCCATGGCGAGCGCGTTGCGAACGTTCTTCTCGTCAGCGGCGCTGAAGTGAAGACCGTGGAGGGCGGCTTCGCCTGCCCAGGTCTCGAAGAGGAGAGGGTGGGATCGTCGGGTGCAGCAGTCGAGCGGTCTGCACACGATGACGACATCCCACTCGCAGTTGCCCTCCGATCCATGGGGGCCCATCTGCGCGTCGTTTCGGAGAGGCCACAAGGCGGTGATGGCGAGCTTCGCCGCGTCGAGAGCTAGGCCGACGGCCTCCCATGCCTCGGGTGCCGTTGCGTGGTACGTGAAGACGAGCGGGCGGCCGGGCCGCAGCGCAGCACTCGTGGTGCGAAGACAGGCGCCGAGATCTGCAGCGAATGACGTCACTGGTCCGTCGTGCAGGCTCGGAAGCAGGGGTTTGTCGGTGAGCGACAGGTTGAGCCACAGCCGGTGGAACTCGGAAAGCTCGCTGTAGAAGATGTAGTCGAAGTACGGGGGGTCCGTGATGCAGATGTCGACGCTCTTCGGCTTCGTGGGCGCCTGCGCGGCCGAGATGCACGCAACAGCGCCGGGTGCCG
>CAZAMA010000188.1:0-5347 GCA_964485645.1 uncultured Acidimicrobiaceae bacterium
CGCGTACGCGAGGACCGCAGTTTTGAGCGCTTCGAGGTTCTCGCCGTTAAGTATGCGCGTGCCGGGTGGGTGCGTTCCGGAGCGTTCCACGACGTGGACCGGGTGCATCATCACCGGTATGACGGTCGTCCCGGTCCCGTATTCACCTTTGCACCAGTTGACGGATCCGGCCAGCTGGTTGATGTCCTTCTTCCAGATCAGGGCGCCCGTCGTGCCGCTCTTCGCTTCGATGACGGCGTACTTGCCGTCGCTGAGCGCCCAAAGGACGTCGCTGCCCCGACCGAAGTCTCTCTCGGGGCGTTGACTGACGAGCCCGAGGAGATTTGCGAGGTCTGCCAGAGCGTCCTCGGTGGCGTCGGTCCGTTCGCTGTCCCAGACAAGGTCGGCGAGCACCGCGTCGACGCCGAGACGAAGTTGGGCTCCGTCGGGATATCGCTCCTGGAGGATCGAGCACGCGAGGCGTGCTTGCGCGTCGGTGGCGTTCACTCGTCGATAGGAGAGGCCGCTTCTCGGCCGCAGGACCGCAGGGTTACGCCGGGTTGCGGTTGCCAGTGCCTGTTGCGCTCGAACGGCGTCGAGCGGGTGAAGGTAGGTGGACAGGGTCTCGCCCAGCCACCCAGCCAAGCGCTCGTCACCGGTTTCGAGCTCGGCCTTGACGGCTCTGTCGGCGTGATCGCAGGACTCCTCCAGTCGGCCGCCGATGGCCGCATCGTAGGCCTGGCGGAGATGGTCAGCGGTGGGCGAAAGGAGCGCTGGCCCATACGTGACCCCGACGAGGGCTTCGCGGGAGATCTCGCGGAACCCGGGATCGCCGTCGATCACCTGTCTGATGACGCCCTCGAGGTCGTCCATACTGGCTCCTTCGAGGTCGTGGGCGACTCTCCGGGAGAGGTTCAGCTGGGCCTTGGTTGCTGGGGAGAGACGATTTGCGACGTCCGCCCGTGAGACCAGCTGCGTCAGGCGCGCTCCGAGCAGGATGACGGCGCAGCGATCATCTCTGCTGCGCACGCCTCGCCCCATTCCCTGTTCGAGGCGCTGGAGCTGGCGGGTGACCATGGCGTCGCTGTCGCGCAGCGCGACGGCCTCCCGTCGTTCCGTGAGGCTGTACGCCTGGGGCAGGCCGTCGACGATGAGGACACGGCAGGCGGCATCGGGGAGGTCGATGCCGTCGTAGCGGTTGATGATGACGACGAGACCGACGTGGCCGGCCTTGAGGCGCTCGATGACCGCGGTGATGTCCGCTGAGGTGCTGACCGTGGCATCGGCCTCCGTGCTCCACTGGCCGGCCTGCCGGTAGCTCGGGACGAGCACGACGACGTTGTGCTCATTCGCCAGGACGCGGGCGGTCGCTCGAACCTGGGGATGGGTGATTGCCGGGTTGAGCTCCTGAGGGGCGATGATCAGCCGGTCTCCGAGGTCGGCAGCGCTGTCGGGAACGATCGAGGCGGCGATGCTGTGGGCGTCCGCGCCGAAGTGCGTGACCAGCACGCTGTCGTCAGCCAGGGTGGCGGTGAGGTAGATGCGACGATCGGCTTCGGCGAAGCTGGGAAGCTTCTCGATTGGCGGGCATAGCGGCGTTATCTCGATCGTCTCCGTGCCGACCGTTGCCTGGCACCAGGGGAGGATGTCAGCGATGAGCGGCCAGCTCCACTCGAAGACGCCGTCGGCTCGGTGTGGGCGGAGGGTCTGCAGCACCTGTTCGCGCTTGTCGTACCACGACCAGAAGGGCACGCGCAGCGGAGTGGCAGTCGGGTCTCCTTCTCGGATGTCGAGGAGCGCATTGAGGCCCTGCTGGCGCAGATCGTCGTCGAACATGTCGATGAGCGCCGCGTGTGCCGGATGGCTAGCCGGGATACGGAGAAAGGTCCTCTCCTCGGCGAGGGCGAGCGCTGCGTGCGCGTCGTCGATGACGATAGTGCGGACCGGTAGGGGCTGGCGTCCGACGGCGCCGACGAGCCCGAAGCGAGACTTGCCGTTGATCAGGACCTGCATGGTGGTGACGCAGATCGCCTCCCCGCTGAGGAACTTGGTGCTCTCGGGGTCGTCCACCGTCGCGAGACCGAGCTTGGCGCTCTCCCCGAGAACCTGCTTGGCGAGGTGCGGATCCGGGGCGAGGTAGAGGGCGGGGGCGATGCCCTCGTGAATGCTTGCCTGGAGGATCAGGAGCCCGGCGATGGTCTTGCCTCCGCCGGTGTTGGTCTTGATCACCAGGTCTCGCTCGTTGCGTCGAGGTGACCAGGCGTCGAGGATGGTCTTCTGGACAGCCCGGAGGTACCCGTAGCCCTCGGCTTTATTGGGGAGTGCGTCGAAGAGCGCGGCAGGGTCGGTGATGCTGGAGATCGCCCCGCCTCGGGCAAGTTTCTTGAAGTCGAACGGCGGCATGAGCAGCTCCGGTGGCGAGTGCAGGCGGGACGTGAAGATCAGGGACGGTTGGCGGGTTCGATGTCAGTGTGACGTGGGATGAAGCCGGAAGTCGTCCACCTGGCTGATGGGCAGCCCGGTCACGGTGGAGAGGAGCCGGCCGGCCAGGTAGAGGGCTTCTTGTAGCTCCAGGTCGGAGAGCGGACGGGATGCTGCGGCGACTTGGTGGACCTCGGTCAGCTCGTCCGCGAAGAGAGTCGCCCAGCGGCTGACACGCTGGTTTGGTGGATCCACAAACCCGTTGGTGGAGCCAGGGAACGCGGAGCGTTCGTGGCTCGTCCAGGCGCTCGCAGGCCGGCGGGCGAGCGCCTGGACGGCTTGGAGCGTCCGGTCGCGTTCGCTGAGGCGACGCCTAGCCGCGGTGCGTTCGCTCTGGTCCTGGAAGGGCTGGGCTAGCTCAGGCGGTAGGAGCGGCATAGAATTTCTCTTCCTGGGAGTCGTAGCGACCGATGTAGCCGGCGAGACGGATTGCCGTCATCGGATCAGGCACGACGGTCGGGCCGGCGCTCTGTTCAGTGAGGCTGTCGAGCATCAGGCTCAGTTCGATGGTCTCGCTGTCGCCGAAGCGGACCAGCAACGAGAGCGAGCCGTCCATCCCGTCGATGTAGCGGGTCAGCGTCGAGAGCAGAAGGTCGCCCTGGTGCTCGATGCGGGACACCTCTCCTTGGGCGACACCGAGCTGTTCGGCGACGGCGACCTGGGTAAGGGCGCGGGCACGCCGCAGCGCGGACAAAGCCTCTCCGTAGGCGGCGCGTCGCCGCTCGGCTCGGCTTGCCGCGGCTGCTCGTGCTGCCTGGTAGCTGGGCTGGTCGCTGCGGTCATGGTCGTTGGGGTCGTAGCTGTCCCAGCCTTCGGGAAGATCACTCATCACGGCTCCTTGGTAACGATTCGCGAGCGCGCCAGCGCCGCAAGGTAGGTGTCGAATCGATCGTCGGCGATCGGCACATTCTCGTCGTACCAGCGATTCGCGATGCCCGCCTTGTTCCCCGCTAGCAACAGGGCGGGGACATCGTTCGGCCCGAACCCGACGAGCACCCGGTAGAGGTGCGCGTCGTCGATATCGACCCGGACTTCGCTCATGTCCGGGAAGTGCCGAGAGATCTGGATGCGGTGGCGCACGTCGGGCAGCGCCGCCGCCCGCGCGTGCTCTTGGAGGTAGTCGAGCGATTCGTCCACTTCGCCTCGGGTCGTGTCGTCCAGGTTCTGGAGCCAGCCCGCCACCTGGGGGTGCCGAGGCAGGCTCATCGCCTCAGTATAGACTCAGAGCCATATCGAGTGGAGTCCATGTGGTGCATGGGCCGGCGAGCTGCTGACCGCTCGTAGCGCTTCGGCACTGGCAGGCACGTCCGTCGTTGAAGTCGTGCCATTTCACCGAAGATGCGGCGGACCGGCTCAGCACTCGTCTGCCGGTAACTACAGCCGCGTAACTACGCCGTTGTAGCCGGTAGCCTCGGCGCGGAGTCGGAGTCACACCCCGCTGCAATGATGACCGGAGCCGGAGCGTCAGGAGGCGCGGGTGGCAGCACAGGTCGGTCATGACGACATCAAGGGCTTCGCCGAGGACAAGGTCAACCTTCCCGCGGCGACGGCCAAGAAGCACCGCGACCACGTGAAAGCGCTCAGGGAGCGGTTGGAGAAGAAGGTCACGGCCGATCCCGCCTACGGGTTGGTGAAGATGCTCCACCCTGGCAGTGTCGCCAAGGGTACTGCCCTGCGGAACGTCCACGATCTGGACACCGCCGTGTACGTCAAGGCCGCCGAGGCGCCTGCGGCCAGGGACAGCGAGCTGGTGCCGTGGCTGGCCGACCGGCTGTACGAAACGAACACCAACATGAGCCGGGACCAGTACGTGGCCCAAGAGCATTGCGTGACGGTCAGCTTCAAGGGCAGCGGGCTCGACGTCGACGTGGTGCCCGTCCTCTACGAAGGCGGGAAGGAGGACCGCGGCTATCTCGTCCGCAAGCACACCGGCGCCCGAGTCTTGACCAGCATCACGCTGCACCTGCGGTTCATCCGGGACCGCAAGCCCACTTACGGGCCCGACTTCGCCCAGCTGATCCGCCTCACGAAGTGGTGGAAGCGCGTCGTGGCCGACCGGGACGAGGACTTCCGGTTCAAGTCGTTCATGATCGAGCTGCTGTGGGCCCATCTCGCGGACACCGGGCTGGCGCTCACCGACTACCCGGCGGCGTTGGAGCGGTGCTTCGCCTACATCGTGAAGGGTGAGCTTGCTGATCAGGTGGCCTTCACCGACTTCTACCGGGTCAGCGACATCCCCGCCCGATCGAGCGCCGCGGTAGAGGTCCTCGACCCGGTGAACGTCGACAACAACGTGGCCGCTCTCTACAGGTCCGGCGACCGCGACCGCATCGTCGCCGGTGCCCGCACCGCGCTCGACGCGCTCACCGAGGCCCGTTTCGCACCGCCAAGGGCCGCGCCGTTGAGTGCTGGCAGACCGTCCTCGGCCCCACGTTCAGGGGGTAGCCATGACCTCCACGTTCACGACGTCCGCCACGTTCACCCTGACCCACGCCAAGCACCTCGCCTCCAAGGTGATCGCCGACCTCTACCAGTGCTCGGTCTTCTACGACCGCCCGGCCGCCGACGACATCGGCGACTACGAGGCCGAGCTGATCGAGATGCTCGCCAACGAGTACGTCGACACCTACGAGTTCGGATTCAAGTCGAACGGCAAGCGCCTCCTGTCCTGGCATTACACCGTCGGCCATGACGGCGGCCTCCATGGAGACGCCGACGCCGGCGGGATCTACCCGAAGGCCACGGTGGCGGGCGCCGACTACTTCAACGTCATGACCTACAGCGAGGGGTGGTGGGGGCTCTCGGAGACCAAGCGGGCCGATTTCAAGGGCAGGCTGCCCATCCAGCGCACCCCAGGATCGAGTCCCGACGACGGCGACGGCTACTG
>CAZAMA010000189.1:0-5346 GCA_964485645.1 uncultured Acidimicrobiaceae bacterium
TTAGCGGTCGATAGGGCACGGGGCGACCCGGGAACCGAGCACGACAGAGACCTCGATGGGTGGCTCCCGGCTCGGGCTCTCGTCTACCAGAGCAACGGTGTCGAGGAGATCTGGTGTGCCGTCGGCGTGCGCGCCGTAGACGGCAACTTCATCCGGCCCGAGATGCGCGACCTGCTGTTCGCGGCGCTGGAGGAGCATCTCGCCCCGGTGGAGCTCGAGGCGAGGAACGATTGGCCGACCGGAGACGTCGGATGGTTCGAGGCGGTCAGGCTCGGGATGCGCTAGCCGGGCGACTCCGGGTACCGGCCACTCGCTCGACTGCGTCGACCGGAACGTCGAGGAGACGAGCGGCGATGGCGGCGTCGCCCGCGCCGAGGACGGAGCGAGCGTGATCGATGCCCTTCTCGACGAGATCGGCGTGCCGGACGGCGTACTCACGGACGGCCCGGTCGACGACATCGGCTTGGGTGGTGTCGATGAGCGCAGCGAGGTAGCGGATCCGCTCCTTGGTTCCCTCGTCGACCTTGATGGGCGCCTGGCTCATGGGTACTCAGTGTAGAAGTACCTAAGTACCTAGTCAACCCTCTGGTGGGTCTACGGATGCCCGCCGAGCGCAACCGCGGTCTTCGGGTCGGACGCCCAACTTGCGAGCAAGTCGAGCTGCTGCTTGGCCGGGCTGCCTGCCTCGGCCGTGCAGGCGCTGACGGTCAGCCCCTGACCAGGGAGTTCGAGGGCGTCACCAATCAGTTCGATCTCGCCGTCGAGGGCGCTGCGGAGGTGCTTGTGGGCGCTGCGGTGGAAGCGCACGTCGTGACGAGCCCACTTGGTCGCGAAGGTCGCGCTCCCGGTGGAGAGATCCCCCACGAGCCTACCGAGACCTGCCTCCCCCGGACTTCTGCCGACCTCGATCCGGAGAGCCGAGACGATGTCGTCGGCGACCGCGTCCCACTCCACGAAGAAGTCAGTCGCCCGGGCGTCGAGAAAGACGAACCGCGCGAGGTTGAAGGGGATGGCGTCCGCTGCCAGCACGCCGGAGTAGAGGGTGAAGCAGCGCCGATTGGCGGCGGCGATGTCGAACCGGCCGTTGCGGACGTAGGCGGGCGTGCCCGTCATCACGCCGAGGAGGCGGGCGATGCTGGGGCATATGGCGGTGCGGACTGCGCCGTCGGACGCCCCCGCCGGAGCGCTGGGCGGGCACGGCCGTACGGGCGAGGTCGGACAGGTGAAAGCGCTCTGCCTCGTCGAGCTGAAGGGCGTCGTTGAGCGCCCGATGTCGACCATCACCCGCCAGCCCTTCGACGTCTTGTAGACGTGGCCCGACACGCTCGATCTTTCTATGCGGCCGGCTCGAGGCCGAGCACCGCTCGAAGCTCGGCGGTCGGGATGCGAAGAGCCCGGCCGACGAGGGACCACCGCAGGGCGCGCCGCCGCACGTGGCTTCTCCGGACGTCGGTCGGACGTCCACGCGTCGAGAGCAGGCGGCCCACGGCTCGCCGGCCACGACGCGGGCTCCTCAACGGGGGGGAGCACGGCGATCACTGCCAGTCGACCCAGACGCGCGGCGGTCGCTTGCAGACGCGCGCTCGACTCCCGACCCGGTCGGATCGGAGATAGAGGACCTTCCGTCGCCTTGCCCCCCGGAGACAAGGTCGTGACCGTCGACCTGGACGATGTCGACGCCGCCGATGGCGGCGAGCGTGCAGTCGACGATCCGGCCCCGAGGGAGCGAGCGCGATCCACAGCGAAGCGGTGCCGTCAGATCGTGACGATGGTGACGTCAGCGCCACCGGCCACCAGGCGCGTGTCCTCGGGGTCACTCGGACGTTGGCGCCTGCCGTGTCGAGGGGAACGTCAGCAATTCGAAGGGAGCTCGCGAAGGCCCACGACGACGCGGTGCCGTCCCAACCCACCTCGACCCGCACGGCAGTCGGCACAGCCAGGCGAGTATCGGTGGCACGCCACTTGCGGCTCGCGACGACCTGGGCGTGGCTCACGACCCTGCGGTGCTTGGGACGCGCCGGATCGCCGAGCGCTCGGGCAGCCACGTTGTCGAGCAGGACGAGCCGGTTCGCGCCGCGGAGGCTGCCCGCGCCTCGGCCCACAGCAACACGTCGTCGAAGCTTGCGTCAGGATGCTTCTCGACGATCTCGACGTCGGCCCGGCGGAGGAGGTCTGGTTCGCAGGCAAGCGGATCGCCGTCAAGCTCAGCTGCCACAACGGCGAGACGGACGAGTTCGGCGTGTCGTGAGCGGGGCTCCCGAGAATCCGGCCGATCTGCTCGATCGCGTTCGGTTGCTTCACACCCAGGGAGATTCTTGTCGATGACCGGCCCTCCGCCCGGTTCTGGCCCTCGTACATATTTGGAGATCCCGTCGAGGAAATATCGCTGTAGGAGATCACTGGCAGTGCTGAGCCTGGGATGGCCAGCTGAGCTTGGGCGCCTCACGGTGCTGGACACGGTGCTCGCAAGGTGATAGTTACAACGGTGTGGTCAGAGCAGGGAGCCGGCAGGACGATGAGCGGATCGCATGGCTGGAGGCCGAGAACGTCGTCCTTCGGGCTGAGCGCGACGAGGTGTCGGCCGACAACGCAAGGCTCCGCGGCGAACGAGCCGAGCTGTTGGCCAAGGTGGAGGCGCTCAGCGCCAAGATCGTCGAGCTGACCAAGCAGGTCTTCGGGCGCCGTTCCGAGCGTGCGAAGAGCCCCGACGTCATCGACGCGGACGCATGGCCAACAGACACCCCGAAGCCAGGAGGCCATCTTGAGCCCTCTTGCGAACTTGGCGGGAAGCGGAAGCGGGGCCAGCAGCCAGGCCGCCCTGGCCATGGCCGGCGCAACTACGACCATCTTCCACGCGAGGAGCGGGTCCACGAACCCGATCCCAAGCAGTTGTGCTGTCCTTCCTGTGGTGCGCCCTACGTCGCCTTCGGAGAGGAGCGCTCCGAGGAGATCGACGTTGAGGTGATCGTACGAGTCATCGTCCACATCCGGCCCACCTACCGCAGGGGATGTGCCTGCGAAGCGGCCAAGGGCATCATCGCCGCGCCGCCGCCGGCGAAGGTGATCCGAAGGGGCCGGCTTTCGGCCGGGTTCCTCGCCCATGTCGTGGTGGCGAAGTTCGTCCTCGGGCTGCCGATCACCCGGATCTGCGCCGGGCTGGCGATGGAGGGGGCGAGCTTCGCCCCCTCGAGCCTCATCGGTGCGCTTCGAGCCCTCTCCCCGCTCCTCGCCCCGCTCGCCTCAGCGGTCCGAGCACGCAACGCAACCTCGGGCCATCTGCACATGGACGAGACCTCCTGGAAGGTCTTCGAGGTCGTTGAAGGAAAGGCCGGATATCGCTGGTGGTGCTGGATCTTCGTCGGAGGCGACACGACTGCCTTCGTGATCAAGCCCGGCAAGGGAGCAGACGTCGCGGCAGCACACCTCGGGATCGACCTCGACGCAGCAACACCACAGCTCCCCGGCGGGACGACGCTGCTCGCCTCGAGCGACTTCGCGACCTGCTACCAGCGTCTCGGACGCGAGGTCGACGGCTTCGTGAACATCTACTGCTGGGCGCACATCCGCCGCTACTTCATCCGCGCCGGCGACGCCCACGTGCTCTTGAAGGCCTGGGCCGACGCGTGGGTGGCCCTCATCGCCGAGCTCTTTCGGGCTCATCGGGCCTGGGGGATGGCGCGTATGGGGTCCGCCGAGGAGGCCCTGGCCCTCAGCGACGTGGCAGCCGTGATCGACCGGATCGATGCCAGAAGAGTCGCCCAAGGCGCCGAGCTCGACCTTCACCCAGCAGCGAAGAAGGTGCTCGCTACCTTGGACCACGAGTGGGACGGCCTGGTCGCCTTCCTCGACCACCCAGGTGTCTTGCTGCCGCTGGAGAATAACGCGGCCGAGCGAGGCCTTCGCCGTCCCGTCGTGATCAGGAAGGCCTGCTACGGCTCGGGGTCCATCTGGTCGGCCGAGCTCGCCGCGAATGCCTGGAGCATCCTTGCGACCGCGACGCAGAACCACCTGAACTCGCTCGCCTACCTAAAGGACTACCTCAGCGCCTGCGCAGAGGCAGGTGGCGAGGCCCCGAAGGGAGCCGCCCTCGAGCGGTTCCTCCCCTGGGCCACGTCCGAAGCCGACCGGGCAGCGTGGGCCGACACCTCGTGAGCGCGACCGTCCATCGCTACGTCGGGCGGGACTTCACCGACGAAGACGTCGCGCTCATCTCTCGGCTGTGCGCGGACCGAGCGACCCCGACCAGAGAGGCGATCGCCCGGGCCGCCTGTGAGGCGCTCTCCTGGCGCTCTCCGAACGGGGCGCTCAAGACCATGTCGGCCAAGGTGGCGTTCTTGGCCATGCACCGAGACGGGGTCATCGCGCTGCCACCTCCGTGCCGCAAGAACACCAACACCGCCTGGCCGCTGCGCCTCCCGCCCGGCGAGCTCGAAGCCCCGATCGAGGCATCCCTTGCAGACCTCGGGCGCCTGTGCTGCCGGCCGGTTGTCGACAAGGCCGCCTCGGCGAAGTGGAACGAGGCCATCGCCCGGCACCACTACCTTGGCCATCACCCCCTTCCCGGCGCCCAGCGGCGCTACATCGTGTCCGCGAATGGCACAGACCTCGCGCTGTTCGGCTTCGGCGCAGCCGCGTGGAAGTGCGCGGCACGGGACACCTTCATCGGCTGGGATCCCGAGACGAGGGCGAAGCGCCTGCACCTCGTGGCAGGCAACGCGAGGTTCCTGATCCTGCCGTGGGTACGAGTTCCCAACCTGGCCTCGGCAGCTCTCGGGCTCGTGGCCCGCATGCTCTGCGACGACTGGGAGGCCACCTACGCCTACCGCCCGGTCCTCCTCGAGACCTTTGTCGAGACCCCCCGCTTCACCGGAACCAGCTACAGAGCGGCCAACTGGGTCCACGTCGGTGCGACCAAAGGCAGGGGAAAGCTCGACCGCGATCACAGCGCCAGGCTGGCGGTGAAGAACGTCTACCTCTACCCGCTTGTCCGAGACTTCCGGCGGCACCTGGTAGCGCGGGCCTGAGGCTTCTCACCCGAGGCCCACCCGTCAGGATCAGCCAGCCAGACGGACCGGGCGCACCATCGCCTCAGCGGACAAGGTGGCGAGGAGAGCGGACAGGACGAGCATGCTTGGGCCTTTCCCGCTCAGGTCGCCAAGCGCCGCTGCCACAACCGAAGGGCGGGCTCTGCCTGCCACCTCGAGCCCGAGCACCGCCCTTGCGAGGCGGGACCGGGCAGCGGGACCGTCGACCTCGGCCAGGGCCGAGACCAGCTCGTCGGCCAGAGCATCGCCATCACCATCTACCAGTGCCCCCTTCAGGCGCTCGAGGCAGGGCGGCCAGGGT
>CAZAMA010000190.1:0-5333 GCA_964485645.1 uncultured Acidimicrobiaceae bacterium
GGTCAGCGAGCCGACGACCAGGCCAGATCTGCCGTTTCACCCTCTCAAGGTGGAGACACGGGTTCGAGACCGACCGTGAGGCAGCGAGGCGGACAACTGGCGACCGCGCCGATTGCTCGTTCTCCCTGCAGCACGATCGGTTCGTGTGCGCTTAGCGCATGTGCTGCGCTCCTCCGACACGCACCGAACGTGTGTTCAGTTCACTGAAATTAGGGTTGCAGAAGATCGCCGCGTTGGCAGGTCAGAATCACCCCGGCTCCTCGTAGTCGCAGGCGAGCGACGACCGCTGCACCGATCGTGGGACACGACGAGGTGATGCCACCTCACTGGCTGAGATGCCGCGGGTCCGGGAAGCCGAGACCGACATAGCCAGGCGCGCGTTTGGCCAACGATGAGGCGAGGACTCCGGTGGCGACATCGTGATAGTCGTGGACTTCGGCAGTGTCCTTTTGTGGATGGGGCCGGAGGATACGCCCGGCATATTGCACAAGACGCCCCCTGAACGCGATCGGTGCGGCGAGGAACAGGGTATCCAGTAGTGGGCAGTCGAAGCCCTCCCCGATATAGGGGCCAGTGGCAACGATCAGTAGGGGTGCTCCGCCGGGTTGGACATCGAGACGGGCAAGGGCGGCAGCTCGCGCCTTGGCTCCCATCCCACCACGCAGGACCACTGGATCGCATCCTTGCTCCCTGAGCATGGAGGCGAGCAGCTCGAGGTGCTTGGTCCACTGGGTCAGCACCAGGCAGTGTCGTCTCCGGCCCAGGGCGGAGACGACGTCATCGACGACCTGTCGATTGCGCGCCGGGTCGGGGACCAGGTCGCGGTAGACGGCAGCGATGCCACCGGGTGCAGAGGGATCGGCGTCGCCCGTGTAGTGGAACGATGTCGGGTGCACAAACAGAACTGGCTCGGGTGCTGCGATCGGTGAGGAACGGACGGGGAGAGTGCCCGACGGCGATCGACTCACGGTATGGCGGACCGGACCCAGCTGGAGGGCGATGAGGTCATCGAGTTGGTCACGTCGATAGGGCGTAGCCGTCAGGCCGAGCCACCGGCGCGCGGGAACCTCACGGACTACGTGTTCGAACGCTGCGGCGGGGACATGATGGCACTCGTCGACGACGACCATTCCATAGCCGGAGGTCAGCGCAGTGACATCCTCGCGGCGAGACAGTGTCTGGAAGGTGGTGATGTCGATGATGCCTCGAGTCTTGGTACGCCCACCGCCACGCTGGCCGGCCTTGACACCGAGTAGATCGAGGATTTGAGTTCTCCACTGGTCGGCGAGAGCCTTACGGTCCACCAACACCAGGGTCGAGACGCCGTGGGCAGCTATCAGGGCACAGGAGATGACCGTTTTGCCGGCACCGGGCGGAGCGACCAGCACGCCGATGTCGTGGGCAGTCAATGCGTCGAGCGCTTCTTCTTGATCGGGGTAGAGCTTCGCGGCGAAACCGAAGACATAGGGCTCTCCCTCACTGCGTTCGTCATCGTGCTCCAAGCGACTCCCAGATTCCTCCACCAGCGCGCTCAGGCAACCGAGCAACCCCCGCGGCAAGACCAGGTCGCCGGTGATGGTCTCGTCGTAGCTGCGAAGGAAGCGGGGAATGCCCCAGGTCGAGGCTCGTCGACGTTGGCGCTCGTAGAAGATGGGATTGGCCATCGATGCTGCGTGTTTGAGCGTTGCCAACAATGCAGGAGAGAGGTTCGCACCCGTGACGGTGATCATGGCGCCGAGCCGCGCATGCACGACGGCCGAGGACTGAACCGAGATGCGTGTCGAACTGGCTGTTTGCAGGTGACTGACCGAGGAGCCAACGGTCACCTGGCCGACCCGCTGTGCCAGCCGGGTGACCTCGCGTGGGGAGAGCCGGGCGACGCTTGACAGATAGGCCCATTGGTCGCCGTGGGGTTCGAGCGTGGCCAGGTCGAGGAACACCGTTCCGCCACGCCGCCGGCATCGCCCCTGCAGCGGCGCGGCGATCAAATTCCCCACTCCACCGACTTGCAGGACATCCTGGGAGGGGAACAGGCGGTCGTAGCTGGCCAGGTCCATCTTCCCCCGCAGCGCGATCGCCTCTCGCAGCAGCCCGAATCCCACCTTGCGGGCCGAGGCAGCGGGAACCGGCACCGAAAAGAACAGCCACACGTGCGCCCCGAGACCGGAGCGCGATATCTCAAGAGCAGCGGGTGCGCCGACGGCGCGAGCAGCCTTCAGGTAGGACAGGGCATCGAGCATGGCAGCAGATCCGTCGAAGTCGGCGGCCAGCCAAGCGCACCGGTCTCCGTCGAGCATCGGATAAAGCCCAAGGTCGAGCTCACCGGACAAGTGCGCGGTGACGACGTCCTCGGTCAATGGCAGGTATTCCCGTGCCGAGATGGGGACATCCTTCCGCCATCCGCCACGTACTGCCGGCATCCATCCGGACTTACCTGAGCGGACGTTCTCCCATCGCTGTGCATAAACGTCGGTGCGGCCGGCGAAAAGCGCCCGGAAGAACGCCACCTTCATCGCTGGCGGAGACCCGGCATGGACAGAGCCCGGAGCTGCGTCGAAGATTCCGGCCTGCGCCGGATCCGGTAGCCCAGCCTCCTGCGGCGACAGCTTCAACAGCCGCAGAAGTCGGGCGTTCTCCGCTCGCAGATGTGTGACCTGCTCATGCAGCACGGCCAGCTCGGCATCCAAGCTGGGAGATGGATGGGCAGCGTCCTCCTCCGGGTCGTCTCCGCCTTCTGTTATCGACATATTCCCTGGTGGCACGATACGGACCACCTGGCACCTACGAGCTGACATTGTCGATACCATCGTTGGGGAAGCCGGTCATCTGCCACCATTGGCGTGCCGATCAGTCGATGGATCCGCGTTGTACGACCCATTGCGCCATCAGGTGAGGGTAGACGTCGGCTATGTGGTCGAAGTCGCTGTCGTAGTGCAGGACTGTGGCAGCGGCATGGACAGCGGCAGCGGCGATGGCGACATCGATGACACCCGCGGCGCGACCTTTGCCAGCCTGCCAGAGCGCGGTCCGGATGTCGATGACGATCTGGTCGGTGTCTGGTGATGCGGGCAGATAGAGGAATGCGGTACGCAGGCGGTGCGTACCTTCGGCACGTTCGGCGGCAGAACGTGCGCTATACGCGAACTCATCCAAGGTAAACGCGCAACTGCACAATTCGTGCTCGACGTCCAGGATGGCCCCGACGGTAGCCTGGACGGCAGGACTACGAGGTAGGCGCTGCAGGACGCTGTTGTCAACGAGATAGCGGCTCACCGGCGGGCAGCAGCGCGGACCTCGGGATCACGGAGATCGGCAACTGGATCCATAGTGATGATCCAGTCGATGGTCTCCCGTTGGTCGTGCAGTCGCACCAACTTGGACAAGGCGGTGTTGACGGCGTCCTTCTTCGTGGCGTGCGGGCCGAGGATGGCACGTGCTCGTCCGAGCAGATCCTCGTCGATGTCGATGAGCGTTTTGGACACGACCTCTCCTCCCGGGTAGTGCATGGATTCTTCTCCAGTATATCCAGACTGGATATACTGGAGGCTGTGTGGAGTCACGCCACCTGAAGTAGCTCCGACCAGCCACTATCCATCTCGACGGGGCGTGGAGCAAAGTTGCAAGTCCCCCCTCCGACACCAGCAATCTGCGACTGCCGTCCACCGAGCCCCACCTCGTCGAGCCAGACGTTGAGCGAGGGCACGCCGTGGATGCGGACTTCCAGGTGGTCCGGGCAGACGACGACCGCGTTGACCAGCTCCTCGATGAGGACGCGGCGCTCCTGATCGGTGGCGCCGTCCCACATCACGTCGAGATCGAGCTCTCGAAGGAGGGCAGCGACCTGCTCGAAGCGCTCGGCAAGCTCGCTCGTCTCGCGCGCCTCGCTCGCTACACCCGCCACCTCTGCTCAGACCGCCTCGATGCCGCGCGTGAGGGCCTGCTCCTCAACGGCGACGAGCCCGGCGCCGAGGGTGCGCTGGGGCGGCATCAGGCAGCCGAGCCATCTTCGAGCACCTGGGCGAGCACCCGGAGGTGGCATCGATGCTCGTGTAGAAGATCTTGGAGCGGAGCTTCGGTCGATAGTCGGCGCGCCGACTACGCGCCGACTATCGATGCGGAGAGCCACTGCATGCCGTCACGTGTCACCTGGTGTCGCGACCCCTGTGAACAGGCAAAAGATGTGACGCGGCGACACCGTACGACACGCTAGGAAGGGCCAGATTCAGACTGGCAGTCAAGCGCATAACCATGGATCTATCAGAGCTTGTGGGGCGGGTACCAACATGCCAACGACTCCGCATTGATTGATGCTGTGAATCCGTTCAAGCCGAAGGTCGAAGCTCGACATTGACTTTGAGGTTGAGAGCGCTTGCGACGCGCTCGAGGGTCGTGAGGGTGGCGCCGACCCCGCCGGCCTCCAGCCGATCAACCGCGGCCTGACTCGTTCCCATTCGTCGTGCGAGCTCCCGTTGGCTGAGTCCGGCTGCCTCTCGAGCTTCGCGCACCTACTCATCGACCTCAGCGGCAAGTGCCGCCGCGCCATACGCGCGCTCATACTCACTCCGCTCTGCGTCGTCCATCGCATCGAGTCGCTTGGTCTTCAGCTCGTCCCACCTCGTCGCCATCTCGATCACCTCACTCGTCAACTGTGTGCGCCTGCTCGATGCAGCGACGCATTGTTGAGCGCCACGCGCTCGGTGGCGCGCTGCTTTGAGAACACCGTCAACAGGACCACTCGCCGGTCACCGGGGAAGAAGATCGTGACGCGCTGCGCCATCCGCCCGAGGTCGAAGCGCAGCTCGCACAGCCCATCGCCGAGAGCACGTGAGTGCGGCATTCGTAGAGCTCCCCCCTGTTCCGCGAGACGATCGATGCGAAACGCCGCCGCCGCGAACTCGGCTGTCGCCAGGTCCTCCAGCCACGTCCGGACCTCCGGTTCCAGCTCGATCGACCAGGTTGACACCAAAGATGATGTCACCCTGATCATCTGCGAGTCAAGCCATCCCCACGGCGGTCAGCGACGTGGTCTCGGTTGCTGGTCGCCGCGGCGTTTCCGGTCCGCGACGAACGCACGAGCGGGGCAGGGGCCGTGGCCAACCTGGCGCTGGTTGACTCCTCCGGCGGCGGCCGGCGCTAGTCCGTTCGGTTGCATGTCCTGCGGCGCCGTGCAACAGTCGTGCAATAGCGCTATGGCACGCACCGTCATTCCACGTCAACCAACGTCATCAAACGTCCTGTTCAGCGAGGTGACAGGCCTCTCACCAGGGTGCTCTGACGGGCTCATAACCCGAAGGTCGCAGGTTCAAATCCTGCCCCCGCCACCAAGAGGTCTT
>CAZAMA010000191.1:0-3340 GCA_964485645.1 uncultured Acidimicrobiaceae bacterium
GCCCCTGTAGCTCAGAGGATAGAGCAACGGTTTCCTAAACCGTGTGTCGCACGTTCGAGTCGTGCCAGGGGCGCTACCTACGCCGTATGGGCGACCGGTGCGCGAAGTCGTGCCTCGGTCAGGACTCCGTTCGGACGAGCCGGCCTAGAGAAAGTCGCGTGGGATGTCGAATGTCCAAGCGCGCTCGAAGAAGCACGTCCCTGCCTCATAGGCCAGGAGCGTCGACGCGAAGTAGAAGTTCGTCGCGTCGCAGCTGAGCTCGTTCCTCGCGACGAGCTCGGTGTCCCACTGCTCCCGCTTGAAGCCGACGGTCCGCTCCACCTCGTAGCGGGCCGAGAGCGGATCCCCCTCGGTGATCTCGTAGCGCGCGACACCACCCTGCATGACGCTCAGACCGTCGGCGAAGCCCACACTCGATCCCGGGTTGTGGTGGACAGTCACCAGCCGGCCAGTAAGAAGATCCTTCGTGATGGTGCGCGCGGCACTGCCCCCCTCGAGAATCTCAGCCTCGAGCGCTGGTCCGACCTCCGGTGGCCCGAAGGGCTCGAGGGTGCCGTCGAGCTGGCCCGCTCCCCTTAAGGGAAGGTCGATAGAGCTCTCCCCCGAGTGCAGCGTCAAGGTAACTGGCTCGGGCGAGGGCCACAGCCAGGGGAAGTACGTCGGAGACACGGCTACGCGCAGCCGATGTCCGGCCGGGACCAACTGCCCGATCGACTGAAGAGGGACCGATACCGAGAAGCGTTCGCCTGGCCGCAGCACCTCGGGTAGCTCGTGGCTGTTGCGGTGAGTGAGATTGAGCACTCCGCGGGTGATCAGGCTCGAAGCTCCGTCGGGCCAGACGTCACACAGGCGCACGACGACGAGCGCGAGCGCGCGGTCGGCCGACAACACCAGATTCGCTACTGGGCGGCCGAGTATCTCGAGCGACGAAGCGAGTGGGGGCGAGGTGAAAGCGAGCGAGAGGCCGTCTTCTGCCCGCTGGTCCGGTGGGGCATCGAGCGGATTGCCAAAGGCGCACCACGCACCTGCGTCCTGGCCCGCGGTCTCGGCACCGAGAAGGCTGAGCTGGCGTGAAGTACCTGGCTCCTCAACAAGCCCGGTGTCGTTCAAGAACATCCTCCGCTGCGTCACGTTCTCAGATGGCCACGACGGTTCGGCTGCCCATCGCCCCGGCCGCTCGGGGTGCTGGGTTGCCGGCCTCACCGGGTCCTGGATCCACACCCGCAGCATCGGCTCGTCCATGATGCCGGTGTCTTCGCCCTTCAGCCACTCGTCGAAATAACGAATGCACTCCTGGAGAAAGCCGATGTGAGGACCGGGTTCGAAGGGAAACATCGCGTAGTGGTGCGACCACGGCCCGATGAGCCCCTTCTTCGGGCACGACAGCCCTTGCATCAGACGGAAGACCGAGTCGCGATAGCCGTCGCACCACCCGCCGACAGCGTACACAGCGCACGTGATGGCGCTGTAGTCCTCGCATACCGATCCGTGCGCCCAGTACGCGTCCCGGCGCTGGTGCGTCAACCATGTATGCACCTGGGGGTGGAAGGCCGCGAGACGCTCTTCCCACATCGGCTTCCAGCGCGCGCCGACCGACTCCGGGTCAGGGGGAAGCGTCGCCACAGTGTGCATGGTCGTGCCCCATCCGAGCATCTCTTCGGTCAACAGGCAGCCGCCCATGTAATGCGCGTCGTCGGCGTAGCGGTCGTCGGTCGAGTAGACCGAGACGACGGCTTTGAGAGCGGGCGGCTGTCGCGCGGCGACCTGCAGGCCGTTGAACCCTCCCCACGAGTAGCCGATCATCCCGACGGCTCCGCTGCACCATGGCTGCGAGGCGATCCACGCAATCGCTGCGAGCGCGTCGTCCTGCTCCTGGGCGGTGTACTCGTCAGCGAGGATGCCCTCGGAGTCTCCGCTCCCGCGGACGTCGAGGCGCACTCCTGCGTATCCATGGGCGGCGAAGTAGCCGAAGCGCGCGTGGTCTTGGACCGCGAACATGTCGTTCTTGCGGTAGGGGATGTACTCCAGAATCGCAGGCACCTTCTGCGTCTCGGTGACTTCGGGTATCCATATCCGGGCACCGAGAACGGTGCCGTCTTTGAGTGGGATCGCAACGTGGTCGAAGCGTTGGAACCTTCCCGGACCCTCGATGACGGTCATCGAGGCACCCTCTCCGTGCGGCGACACATCGCCTGCGACATCTCGATTCCTTCCTGCATCCCCGGCGGCGTCCTCGATCGTGAGGCGCAGCCGAACTTACCCGACCAGGCGCAGGGCAGCCGACATGCGGTACCATCTCTGTCGCGCCAGCTGTCCCCTCCACCTCCGCCGAAGCGGCCGCATCCGATGACATCCGCGCATTGACGAGCACCACTGGTGGTGACTGCAGATGGGTCCTCGCGAACGTCAGGCCGAATGGCGGTATAGGAATGTCCTTTGATTCCGGACCGGACGACGAGGTGCCGCCCTTGCCGAGCGGTGTAATGGACCAAGGCGCCTTGCTCGCCGATCCGCGTCTGTTCTGCCGGACATGTGTAGAGATCCTCCAGGTCGGCGGGGTCGGTCTGACGCTCCTCGACGGCGTCCACCTCTACGGCCAGCTCGGCGCCAGCGACGACATCGCCGTCGGTCTCGAGTGGACCGAGTTCACGCTCGGTGAAGGACCACGGTCCACCGCTGCCAGGACCGGCGCAGCTGTGCTCGAAGCTGACATCACCGCCGCGGAGGAGCGTTACCCGCTCTTTGCCCGAGCGGCACGGCATCTTGGAGCCAACGCGATCTTCATCTTTCCCGTCGGCTCGAGCCTGTCGGTGATCGCCACCCTCAGCCTCTACAACTGCGCGTCGGGAGATCTCTCGCTTGCTCAGCTCGTCGCTGCTTCCGCGCTCGCCGCCGCCGCCCTTCCAATGGTCCTGAGGGCGGCAGCGGGCACGACAGGTGACGGGCTGCCGGACGAGCTCGCGCGCGTGGGCCGGGACCGAGAAAGCGTGCACCTCGCGACAGGCCTCGTCGCCGAGCAGCTCCACGTCTCGATGGACGACGCGCTCGCGGCACTCAGGGCTCGGGCATGGACGACGGGCCAACCGCTCTTGGAGCTGAGCGCTGCGGTCATCGAGCGGCGACTCCGGCTCGCTTGACGACCTGGCCGGTCGGACGTGGGTTGATCCGGTCGGACATGGCTGATAAGGCGTGATCAAAGGCTCGTAACGGTGGCACTTGTCCAGCCAACCTGCGTCACCCGCCAGCTCTCCCGGGTCAGATTGACCTATGTCGAGCCAACAGATACGATCCGGTATCGATGACTGTCGATGTATCTTTGCCTCAGCTCGGCCTGTCACAG
>CAZAMA010000191.1:3440-5314 GCA_964485645.1 uncultured Acidimicrobiaceae bacterium
CGATCCGGTATCGATGACTGTCGATGTATCTTTGCCTCAGCTCGGCCTGTCACAGACGACGGTGAGCCTCCGGCTGAGAGCGCTCCTCGCTGTCTGGCCAGGCGACAGGAGGGAGCGGGGAACCCGGGCTTACCACTTTCTCGAGGCCGAGGGGCCGAACCGGCTCGCGACCGTCAACAGCACCCAGATATTCGAGACGAAGGAGGCTGGGACATGAGCAGCAACACGGAGCTTCGTGAGGATGTCCGGCGCCGGTACGCCGAGGCGGCGAACACGGTCGCAACAGGTAAGGGTGCGGCGTCTGACTGCTGCCATCCCGGGACGACGTGTTCCGAGGAGGGCCACGGTAGTGGGCCTGGGTTCTATGACACGCTGGCCGACGAGGAACTGCCCGAGGCAGCCGTGCTCGCAAGTCTCGGGTGCGGCAACCCGACGGCCGTAGCCGACCTGCATCCCGGGGAGACCGTGCTCGACCTCGGATCGGGTGGCGGCATCGACGTGCTGCTCTCGGCCAAGCGTGTGGGGCCGTCCGGCAAGGTGTACGGGCTCGACATGACTGAGGAGATGCTCGAGCTGGCCATCAAGAACCGCGACGAAGCCGGCGCGAGCAACGTCGAGTTCCTGAAGGGGTACATCGAGGACATCCCGCTCCCCGCGAGCACCGTTGACGTCGTCATCTCCAACTGCGTAATCAACCTGTCGACGGACAAGGCTCGGGTGTTCGCGGACATCTTTCGCGTTCTCCGTCCTCGCGGGCGCATCGGCATCAGCGACGTCGTCGCCGACGATGACATCACAGCCGCGCAGCGCGCCGAACGGGGCAGCTTCGTCGGTTGCATCGCAGGTGCGCTGTCGTTCGAGGAGTACGAAGCAGGATTGCGGGCTGCCGGGTTCGAAGATGTCGTCATCACCGCGACGGCTGAGTACCTCCCAGGCATGCACTCCGCGATCGTCAAGGCTACGAAACCCTGAACATCTCTTTCGGCTCCCATCGCCGGATCCGCTCCGTCCAACGCCGCATCTGATTACCGGCCTGGCGCTAGCCTTTCTCCCATGGCATCGGTCCTGCCCCGGCACGCCTTCACCGTCGAGGAGTGGGAGCAGATGGGCCGTATCGGCATGTTCAACGAGGACGCCCGCCTGGAGCTGATCGACGGGGAGATCGTGGACATGACGCCGATCGGGGCCAGCCACCAGTACTGCGTGAAACGGCTCAACAGGCTGTTCGGACAACTGCTCGGAGACGGCGCCGTGGTGTCGGTTCAAGACCCGCTCCGTCTCGGAGGAAGGTCAGAGCCGCAGCCTGACGTCGCGCTGCTGCGACCGCCGCTGGAGCGCTACCGGTCTGTTCCGACCGCGCCCGACGCGCTCCTCGTCGTCGAGGTGGCGGACTCGAGCCTCGAACGTGACCTCTCGAAGACGCTGACCTACGCCCAAGCCGGAGTTCTCGAGTGCTGGGTCGTCGATCTCGAAGCCGCCAGAGTCTTCACCTTCGCCGACCCTGGCCCGGACGGCTACCGGCTCGCGTCCGAACGCAGAGGCGACGACGTGCTTACGATCGCGTCTCTCCCACAGTTGAGCCTCACCGTCTCGCAGCTTCTCGGGGACGTCGCTATTTGACGTTGAAGAGCCGACAGCACGGATCGGTTGTCGAGCCGACAAGACTGGCGGGCGACTAAGCACTTGCCAGTCCGCCAGTCCGCCAGTCCGCCAGTCCGCCTTCTCAGCGAGATCGCTGGGTCGGACGGTGGCCTCACCCGAACGCGGTACGGCTCCAGTGCAGCCCACCGTCGACGGTGGTCCAAACGCCGTGAGGGTCGCTAATCCACCTGCCGACATACAAGCTCTCGAATCCCAGCCACGCAGGGCTACCT
>CAZAMA010000192.1:0-5312 GCA_964485645.1 uncultured Acidimicrobiaceae bacterium
TCGGTTCCCGCAGAGTTGCTCGCGGCCCTCAGGGCCGGCCGCGCGCTCGCGCCCTCGGCGGTCGCCTTCCCGCCGAACCAAGGCGTGGAGCGGCTCGCGAAGCCCATCCTCGCGATGGCGAGCGCGTACGTCGGACAGCGGGCAGCCGATCTCGAGCTCGACCCGGCGGTGCTGGCGACAAGGGCAGATCTGGTGGGTTTCTTCCAGGACGTCCCTGTCGGACGGCTGACGTCTGGTTGGCGCCATGATCTCATCGGCGCCTGCCTGGCGAGCCTCGTCAGCGGGTCGGCGGCGCTCGCGTTCGATGGCGACGGGAAGCTGGTGCTGGAGGAGCGCTCAGGTCGGCGCATCCCCGAGAGCGCGGACGGCTCGCCACGCTTCGAGACCGCGACGGCCGCGACGGCCGCGAGGCGCGTGCCAGAGGAGAGGGTCGCGCCCCCCGTGGGCTGAAAGCCACTTGACAGGAAGCACTTTGCCTGGTGCCATTGCGGAGGGATGTTCTGCTCCATCGTCCGGGATGGGACAGCCGGAGGTCAGGGGGAGAGATGGCCACGATTCCAGGGCAATCTGCCGGCAGCTCGGGCGCCGACGATGACGTAGCGAGGCTGCATGCACTCGGCTACGCCCAGGAGCTGCGGCGGAGGATGGGGGCGTTCTCGAACTTCGCCGTGTCCTTCACGATCATCTCCGTGTTGTCAGGCTGTCTGACTCTTTACTACTTCGGGATGGAGTACGGGGGTCCGGTCGACCTCGTTTGGGGCTGGATCATCGTCGGCATCATGACCACGATCGTCGGTCTCGGCATGGCCGAGATAGCCTCCGCCTACCCGACGGCGGGAGGCCTGTACTACTGGTCGGCCAAGCTTGCCCCGGGCAATCCTGGGGTGTGGAGCTGGTTCACGGGCTGGTTCAACCTCCTCGGCCAGGTGGCGATCACAGCCGGCATCGACTTCGGCTTCGCGACGTTCTTCAGCGTGTTTCTCAACATGACGGCCGGTTACCCGACATCGCCGGGCTACGTGCTGATCGTCTACGCGGGCATCCTCGTGCTGCACGGCGTGCTCAACACCTTCGGGGTCCGTCTCGTCTCGCTGCTCTCGGACGTGAGCGCCTGGTGGCACGTGCTAGGGGTCCTCGTCATCGCGGTGGTGCTGTTCTTCGTCCCGAGCCACCACGCCTCGGCTTCTTTCATCTTCACCAAGTTCGAGAACGTGACGACGCTGCATGTGCCCATCTACGTGTTCATGCTCGGCCTGCTGATGGCGCAGTACACCTTCACGGGCTACGACGCGTCGGCGCACATGTCAGAGGAGACCCACAGTGCCGGGACATCCGCGCCGCGGGGCATAGTCAGCTCGATCGTGATCTCCCTCGTGGCCGGTTGGATCCTCATCCTCGCTATCACCTCGGTCCTCCCGACGACGCCGGCCCTCTACACCGCGATAGCGGACAACAGTGCCGCTCCTGTTGTCATCTGGACCGACGCGTTGTCACGGGTGGGCGCCGAGCTGCTGCTCCTGATCGCGGTGGTGGCCCAGGCGTTCTGCGGCATGGCGTCTGTAACGGCCAATTCGCGCATGTTGTACGCCTTCAGCCGCGACGGCGCGGTTCCCGGCCACCGCCTCTGGCACCGCATCAACCCGCGGACGCGGACGCCGACGAACGGTATCTGGTTCTGCGTCGTGTTCGCGTTCATCCTCGCGGTCCCGTCCCTGTGGAGCAGCGTGGCTTACGCCGCGGTGACCTCGATAGCCACGATCGGCCTCTACATCGCGTACGTGCTCCCGACTTTCCTGCGCCGCATCCAAGGAAAGGCGTGGACCGGTGGGCAGTGGTCGCTCGGTCGGTGGAGTCCGTTCATAGGGTGGGCGGGCGTCGTATGGGTCATCTTCATCTCGATCCTGTTCATGCTTCCCGAGGTCGGGCTGAGCTATCTCAATCACGACACCTTCAACTACGCGCCGATCGCAGTAGGCGTCGTCCTGCTCTTTGCCGGCAGCTACTGGCTGCTCAGCGCCCGCAAGTGGTTCACCGGACCGAAGGTGCAGGGCTCAGAGGAGGAGCTCCGGCGGATCGAAGCCGAGTTCAGCCACATCGAGCAGGAGCTCGAGGAGGTCGACTGAGGAGTGCGCGCTCGCGGTTGAGCCCAGGGGCGTTTCGTGCGCTGGGTCTGAGGACACCGAGTAGGGGAGCTGGGACCGTGGGTTGCCGTCACGGCACTCGTCACAGGCGTCGCCGAGGGGATCGACTGGACCACCCACGCGGCGAGGCCCACAAGGTACAGTCGATGCAGATCAAATAGGATCGGGGGGACTGACTATGGCCCAGTGCGCAAGCTGCGGCACCGAAACCACTGTCGATACGCGGTACTGCCCGTCATGTGGCGTGGCTACTGACGTCGTCGGCTCTGGAGGTACTGGCACGGGAGCGCCGCCACCAGATCTGTCGACAGCGGCGATGGGGACGAGACCGGTCGGTACCGCGTCGGGGCGGACAGATGCGATCGGGAGCATCCTGAGCTGGCCGCTCAGCCACCAGGTTCTCGGATCCTCAGTCGTGCTCCTCCTGATCGCTCTCCTTGTCCCGTGGTGGTCGGCCACCATCGTGTTTGTCGGGACGATCTCTTACGACGGCTTCCACAGCTGGGGCTGGCTGAGCTTCATCGCCTGGCTTGCGACGGCGTTTTTGGCCGTGACAGTGATTGCTCGTCCGAAGACGGCGAGCCTCGCGTGGCTGAGTGGATCCTTGACCGCCCGGCTCGTCGTCGTTGCCGGGTGCGTAGAGCTGCTGGGCGACTTCCTGTTCATCGCCGCCGCACCGTCGGTTTCGAGTCAGATTGGCTCGGCCGGTCTCTCGGCGGGCGTCGTGCTCGCCATCATCGCCGGCCTCGCCACGGTCTATGCGGGTCTTCTCATGATCGGTCCGGACTGGCTTCCGCGCCCGAAGAGCTCCCGGGACAAGTCGTGAGCTGAATCGCCCAATGATCGTCGTTGCCGCGGCTGCAAGCGTCTGGAGGTGCCGGTCCTAGGATCACGGCTTCCTCGGGGCCGAGCTGTCCTTCGTAGACGGCCCCTTCCGTGGTGAGTGAGCCTTGGCCCCCCGTCGTCAACTCGACGACAAGGAGGGGAGGCTCCTGCGGAGCCGGCGACCCCTCCAGCACCTGTGGGGCCGGCGCCGAGGATGGCCCCTGCGGAGCCGGCCACCCCTGCGGAGCCGGCGGCTGCCAGGCGATCACAGCTTGCGAGAAGTTGACGGCGATCCAGCGCTCTTCGCCCACACTGTGGCGGCGGACTGCCAGTATCTCGTCGGGCGTGTCGAGGAGCTCGAGCTCACCTCGGCGAAGCACTTCCGTTGCTCGGCGCAGAGCCAGGAGACGGTGGTAAAGGTTCAGGATCGAGGAATCGGCGGCGGCTAGCGCCGCCACATTCTCACTGTCCGCCGCGGGCGGAAAGGGAAGCCACGGGACAGCGCCACCGAGTGCCCAGCCGTGCTCGGGTGTCTCGTCCCACGGTATCGGGGCGCGACAGCCATCTCGCCCTCCTGGATCGAGTTGCAGGTCCTCTGAGACGACGGCGTCACTCAGACCGAGCTCCTCTCCCGCGTAGAGAAACGGTGTCCCGCGCATCGCGAGCAGCAAAACCGCGCCAACTCGGGCTCTGCGTTCCGAGCCGCCGTAGCGGGTCCGCTGGCGCGGGCGATCGTGGCTCGAGAGCACCCACGTCGGCCAAGCATCGCGAGGTGCCAGATGCTCTTCGATCTCGGCGACTCGATCTTTGAAGCAGCCTGCTTGAAACGGGCAGAACATCGGAGCGAAGTTGAAAGCCAGGTGGAGCTCGTCGCCGCGGCCGTAGTACTTGGCGACGCGTGCGATATCGAGCAGGAACACCTCGCCAACGGTGACGGCAGCCTGCGGCCAGTTGTCGACGTAGTCGCGGATGTGGCGCAGTATCGGGTGCGTGCGCTCGTCGTCGTTGAGGGCCGACCACGGTGTTGTTGCGAGCGCCGAGGGCGCGTCGGGCAGGGCGGGATCCTTGCCGAGTCCGTGGGCCACGTCGATCCTGAAACCGTCCACGCCGCGCTTGAGCCAGTGTCCCATCACTTCGTCCATGGCGAGAGCGACGGCAGGGTTGGACCAGTTCAGGTCGGGCTGTTCGGGTAGGAAGAGGTGGAGGTACCACTGGCCACTCGTTTCGTCGAAGGTCCATGCCGGGCCGTCGCCGAAGGCACGGCGCCAGTTGTTCGGGGGCCGAGAGGGATCTTGGGGATCCGGGTCTCGCCAGATGTAGTAGTCACGGTAGGCAGAGTCGCGCGACGAGCGAGCGTCGAGGAACCACCGATGCTGGTCGCTCGTGTGGTTTGGCACCAAGTCAACGATCACACGCAGTCCCGCCTCGTGCGCGTCCTGCAGCAGGCGGTCGAAGTCCTCGTTCGATCCGAAGAGCGGGTCTACGTCGCAGTAGTCGGAGACGTCGTATCCGAAGTCCCTCATCGGCGAGCGATAGAACGGCGAGAGCCAGATGGCATCGACCCCGAGCCACACGAGATGGTCGAGGTGGCGCCGGATGCCCTCGAGGTCACCCGGCCCGGACTCTGTGACCGCGCCGCCTTCTGTTTGCCCGCGGGGCGGGCCGGGCAGGGCCTCGCCTGGCGCCGCCCCGCCTGAGAGCCGACGGGCTCTTCCCTCCGGGTCGGCGAGGCAGAAGGACCGAGGATATATCTGGTAGAAGACGGCTTCCTTCCACCATGGCCAGGTCGCGGCCGTCGCGGCCGTCGCGGCCGTCGCGTGGCCGGCGTGGGGGGCGTCAGCTGTTTCGATACCGTCGGCGGCTACGGTGGCTCGGGGCCCGTCCGGACCCCCGGGACTGACCCGCAAGGATGACTCTCCAAGCCTATGGGGTCGCGCTGTCGCCGGCCGGACGCAGGTCAACCCTGAGTGTAAGGACGCCGTCGTCTAGCGATCCGGTGGCGTCGCCCAGCATGGCGAAGTCCTGGAAGTCGAGGCGCATCTGAGCCATGATCCGACGGCGCTCGTCTCCCTCGACGGGCGGCAGGCCGCGACGCCTAACGGCATCGGCACGTTCACGGAACCGGTCGATCATGGCCTGGACGTCCAATTCTTCGCTCACCCCTGCCACGCTATCTGTCGTCGAATCGGTTGGAGCCTTCGTCGGGCTCCGTGGCGCAAGGCGAGGGGGTTTCGGTTAGGGCTGGCCACTCGAGGACCAACTGTGTGCAGAGAGTGATCGGAGACGGGGGTCGGCGGTCACTTCCGGCACACAGTTCGGGTCCCGCCGGGTCCGGCGGTCACTTCC
>CAZAMA010000193.1:0-5278 GCA_964485645.1 uncultured Acidimicrobiaceae bacterium
GAAAGGCTACGACGCATGGTCCGTCGGCCCACTCGATCCGACCGACCGGCGACTGCTCGAACAGCTGGGCGCCGCCTTCGTCGCCTCCGCCCACGCGGTGGCCGTCGCAGGCTCGGCGCCTCTGGCGATCGCGTCACCGGTGCACCTCATTCGCGCCATGTGGGACGCCCTCGCCGACACGCTCGTGCGCACCCGTGCCGCCGCGCTCGTGGCAGGCAGCGCGCTCTGTGCGGACGGCGACACCGTCAACGTCCGGACAGCTGACCCGCTGTCCTCGCCCCCGTCGAATGTGCGGCCGCCGACATTGCGGCGTGCCTCGCCGCAGTCGTCGCCGCAGCCAGCTGGGCTGCCCGGCCTGCGTTGAAATGCGCCGCCGCGAGCGTTGCAGCGCGCCGCGCAGCAGCCTCCGCAGCAGCGGCGTCAGCGGCCTTCGCTGCCGTCGAATGCCCCGACGCCGACATTGCCGCTCGGGTGGCCGCAACTCGCGCTGCGGCCGTGCCACTCGACAGGTCCCCATTGGGGTCACCCGAGAGGTGTAATGCGAGGACAGTCCCCAGCGCTGCCACTATAAGCAGTGGAAGGGCCATACCGACCCATCGACGTCCACCCCACACCGGCTTGCTCGCGATCACAGAGCGAGGCGCATCTGCCGACCGCGGGCGTCGGTGCCCGCCGTGCACGCCGAGCGGGTGGTAGCGGTGCACCCGCTCGCTGAGACCGGCGCGAACGACATCGAAGCCCGTGGCAAGCGCAGAGCGATCGCCCCGGCTGTCGGCGAGAGTCGCCTTGAGCTCCTCCGCATGCTGATCTCGCCAGCTCCGCGGGAACGCGTGAACGAGCAGACCGTGCAGCCTCATGCTGCCCCCCCGCTGGTAGTGGCTCCGCGAAGAGCTGCGTGCGCCGCGGGAAGCCGGACTAACCGTGCTCGCCCTTCTTCTACGACGCGGCCTAGCTCGTCAATCACTTCACGAAGCATCACGGCACCCTCGTCGGTGATGCGGTACGGCCGGCGCTGGCGCTCCTCTGGCATGGAGGCGATCAGCCCACGTTCCTCCAGCCGCCCAATTGCGCCATGGAGGGTACCGGCACCGAGACGGACTCCCGAAAACGCCTCCACGTCTTTCATCAACGCGTAGCCGTGCTTGGGCCCCGCTGCGAGGCTGGTCAGCACTAACAGAGGCGGACCACTCAGCTTGGCAACGCCGTCTCGTCGGTTCCTGCCCAGGTGCGCCATGCTCGGTAGACTAATACGTAATACGAGTGCTTGCAAGACGGCGCGCACGCCCTGGGATCGAGGACTCGGTCCCGTCGAACGCATTGCTACTTGCGGTGCGAGGGCACGCAGATTAACCGGCGTTACGGTCTTCACGCGGCTCCCATTTGTTGCGCCACGCGGCCCCCAACGACCGGTCAGTCTGCGCCCGTCGGAACACGTCCGTGGTCGACAGACGTAGCGTCACCCGTGGCGGCCGAACTACGTCGGCAGGCCGAAGTCCCAGACCAAGCTGAATCCCTTCGCGCTCTTGCTCAACTGGCTCTTCGCCACTTGGGGGAACGCTGCCGGTATGTGATCAGACGTACGACGAGGAAGCAACCCGCGCTCGGCTACGACTCCAGATTGGAGGGCAAGGGGATCTTGAGACTGCCCCGCCTTCGCCCAGCGCGGAGATCGCTGCAGTCCAGCTCGAAGCTGCGCAACGCCAACTCGCAGCCGAGGAGGCAGCACTACGGGCGGCAGAGCGCTCCGAGATGCTGCGCGCAAACTGGGATGAGACGCGGGATCCGCTCGCTCGGGAAGCTGGGTTGGCGGCGTCGACGAGCCTTCCGGCAGACGTAGAAAGGCCTTGACTTCCCGACAAGAGGCGAATGCCCGGCTGCGGACATCTTCGTGGGTTCGGCGAGCAGTATTCGCTGCAAATAGCTCGATTGGCGGAGCAGAACCAGCCCGTGCGGCGCGTTCGGTTCGCGGTTCTGCGTCGGTGGGGAGGAGCACGACAAAGCACGTGCGAGCGCATTCCTGCCGGTCAGCGCTGGCCGGTCCGGTCGGCGTGCTCGTCGTCACCGGCGCGCGAAGAACTGTTCGGGTGTGAACCGAGGATCGCCAGCCACTCGCCGGAAACGTGGCAGTCGACAGACGGTGTCGTCCTGGAGCACACCGCGACCTCCTCCCACTGCCGGTGAGACCGACCGCCGAGGTAGGTCGGGTCGACCGTCCACGAGCCCCCTCGGCGTCGTCATCGAGCCGCTTAGCGGACGGGGCCACCGTCGAAGGTGACCGACGCCCCGTCGATCCCGCTGGCGGCCCAGGTGGCCCTAAGGGTGACTGGACCTTCGGGAGGAAGTGGCATCACCCACAGCCACAGGACGTCTTCGTCGTCGGCGTCGCGCCAGAAGCGGTTCAAGACGACCTCGGTCGGCTGGTCCGGAGCCGAGAGATCCTCGACGGCGATGCTCCGCCCATCGGCGAAGCCGAGGCCGAGCTGTAGGCCGACGAAGCGATCGGCTCCGCCGAACGGGCTGGTCTTCGAGCCGCGCGCCGAAGGGGTGCCTCCGCGCGATCCGGGCGGGGCTACCGGGCCAGAAGCCATGGCGGACCGGCGGAGCTGGAGCTCGAAGCCGTCGGGGTAGGGAAGGACCTGTTCGAGCACGAGGCCGCTGCCCCCGCTCCCCTCAAAGCGAAGCGGCCCGGGGAGCACCGACGGCGGTCGCGGGGGACGCCGCGGCATCATCGGGGTGACGACCGCGTCGAGCGCTTCGAGCCCGCTGCGAAACGCCTCCTCGAGCAGCGGCCGGATTCGGGCCTCGTCCGACGCAGTGGCGATCGAGCACACGAGCACTCCCGGGGCGGCTATGTGCCACCAGTGGCCTTTGACGTCGAGCACCACGATGCCGGCCCGGACCCGCTCTGGCGGCACGGCATACCTGGTCATCGTCGCCTCGGCGGCGTCGCGAACGGCCGTGTGGGCGATGGGGCTGGGGTCTCCCGCCCGTGTGTCGAGCGCCACCTTGCGCCGCTGCTCGCCAGACCAGCGACGGGCCTCAGCTCCAACGGCGCGCACCGCTTCTCGAAGCGCCGGACGTGTCGCCAAAGCGTCGAGGTCGGGCCAGTCGAACAGTCCCTGATCAAGCGCGGCGAGCGTCTCGAGCCGCTGGTGGGTCGAGGCCGGCAGGACCAGGCTGCCGAGCTGTACGGCACCGACTTGGGCGACGAGCGCGTCCCACCACGACAGCCACTGCGCACCAGCCGGGCTCCGCAGTGCCGGCGCGAGCGCGTCTCGGCGGTCCGGGACCGTGGTGGCGACGGGGGGCGGCACCCCCGCGTCGGCGGGGACGTCGAGCCCGCATGCATCGCGGGTGAACAACGCGATGTCGAGGAGCGAAGAACTGCTCTCGATCCCCACCCGCCATGAGCCCTGGCCCGCTGGATGCATGGCGGCACCACCTCCACCAGCAACCTAGTGCTCGATCCCGACCGGGATGGTTCGGCGCGATCGCGGTGGTGGTACTGTGTACAGCATGGTAGCTGGCGAGGACAGGGATCCGGTCGCTCAGCTGCGCCGCGGAGTCGCAGAGCCCTGCGTGCTCGCATTGCTTCGAGCGGGCGAGCGTTACGGCTTTGACCTCGCACGTGAGCTCGCCGGGGTCGGGGGTCTCGTCGCCGGAGAGGGGACGGTCTATCCACTGCTCGCCCGGCTGCGCCGGCGCCAGCTCGTCGAGACCACCTGGAAGGAGTCCGCCCAGGGTCCGCCACGGCGCTACTACCGCCTCACCGCGAAGGGCAAGGCCGAGCTCGACGCATTCGTCGAGCAGTGGCGGCAGTTCCGCTCCACGGTCGACGCCGTGCTGGGAGGAGATCGATGAGCACCCGGACCGATCGAGTCGTTGCGGACTACCTGGAGCGTCTCGAAGACTGTCTCGGCACTCTTCCCGGTGCAACGCGCCGTCAGCTGCTCGAGGAGATCGCAGAGCACATCGTGGAAGCTCGCGAGGCGCTCGACCCCGAGGACGAGGTCGGGCTCCTTGCGATCCTCGATGCCCTCGGTGATCCGGAGACGATCGCCGAGGAGGCCTTGGGTGCGGCGCCCATCACGGCGGCGCCGCGCTCGGACCGCTTCGTTCCCTGGCTCGTGCTGCTCGGCGGGTTTGTCTTCGGCGTCGGCTGGTTGGTCGGGATCATCCTGCTGTGGTCATCGGCCACCTGGCGTCTTCGTGACAAGCTGCTCGCCACGCTCGTCGTCCCCGGCGGACTGCTCTTGCCCGTCCTGCTCCTCGGCATGGGTGGCGCGGCCACCGCCTGCACCGGCTCCGGAGGACCCGGCCTGCCGACCGTCACCCAGTGCACCACCCACGGGTTCGTCCTACCTTTGCCGCTCGGCATCGCCGTCCTGCTCGTCACGGTCCTCGGGCCGTTCCTGGTAGCGGTGCACCTCGACCGAGTGCGCCGACGGGCTTGAGTCTGTCGCCGCGTCGACGCCAACGAAACCGGCTCCAACAGAAGTTGGCAACCTGTCTCAACAAATCCTCTTTCCGGCGCGGCAGGCACGAGAGGGCCGGGCAGCATCGTTGCCGGTGGCAAGAGAGAGAGATCACCCCCTCGAGGTCAACGAGGTCTGACCGGGTCATGTCGCCTGCGGAGCGCGCCGCAGCCCGCGGCGACATCGGCCGCGAGACGCGCACGGGAGGACCTGCTCTACACCGACGACCACGAGACCCATTTGAGGACCCGTTCCGCCGGCATCCCCCTTCGGCAGCTGGCTCTCATCTTCGAGATGCACCGTCCGGCTGCTGAGCAGGGAGGTCTCGGGGGCGTCGTCGGCGAAGCGCCACGCCTCGGCTCCGGCTCGGCACATGGCTGCCCGGCGCTCAGTGGTTCCCGGCCCTCACTGCTGCCCAGCGAGCCGGAGCCACCGGGCTCTCCAGTTGACGCGGCGGTTGGCGAACCAGCAACGCCAGCCGGCTGCCAGGAGACGCCGCCTGCTGCGTCGCGCGGCAACGAGACGCACGATCGGCCTGGCTGGCGTTCCAGGCAGGCGCGGGGGATCGACCGCGCCGGGGGCCGCCATCGCTGCCTGCAGGCGAGCTGCCTCGAGGTGGTGGTGGAGGAGCGAATAACGTTGGTCGTCGTCCAGGTCGAGGCGGTCCGCGAGGCGTAGCACCGCCCGCTGCTCGTTCAGGCTGATCGCGTACCAGTCCGTGCGCCGGTGCAGCTGCCGGAGCGGCAGCGCCGCTTGGCGGTCCTGGCACGCCGTCCAGGCCGCCTCAGGAAGCGCCGAGACCG
>CAZAMA010000194.1:0-5269 GCA_964485645.1 uncultured Acidimicrobiaceae bacterium
TCCGTGCCGCTGCACCCCATGGCCACGCCCACGCTGGCGCGCTTGAGGGCCGGAGCATCGTTGACCCCGTCGCCGGTGACGGCCACCACCTCCCCCTGCCGCTGGAGGGTAGCTACGATGCGCATCTTGTGCTCGGGCCGCACCCGGGCGAAGAGAAGCTGCTCGTCCCCGCCGAGCGTCGACGCCAGAGCGTCGTCGTCCATGGTGTCGAGCTCGCTGCCGGTGACCACGCGGACGGGTCCTGCGCCGACGATTCCCACCCGCCGGGCCACCGCCTCGGCGGTGAGGCCATAGTCGCCGGTCACCATGAAGATCGCTATCCCTGCTCCCCGACAGGTCTCCACGGCAGCGGTGACTTCTGGACGCGGCGGGTCGGCCATCGCCACCAGACCGAGGAAGGTGAGCCCGTGTTCGGCGTCGTCCTGCGTCGCCAGCGGGCTGTCGAGAGCCTTGTCCGCTATCGCAAGGACGCGCAGTCCTTCGTCTTCTCCGAACTATCGGCATGCACGCGATGCTGAGATGTCCAGAGGTGCTTGAGGACGCGAGAGTTTTAGGTTCCACTCAGCCCAACATGGTCACAGTCGAGATCCTCCGCGGGTTTGGAGTGGGAGTTGACGTTCGTGCCAGACCGCGCCGGTGGTGTTGCTATGACGGATCGAGCGGTAGCGCTTGTGGGCAGCCTGTGGGCTGCACCCAAGCGCCTGGGCGATCTTGGCCCATGTGGCGCCACCGGCGAATGCCTGGGAGACGGCGTGCTCGCGTTCAGTGCTGAGGGTAGCCAGACAGGCAGTGAGATCTTCGATGCGTCGAAGTGGGTCATCGGCGCCCGTCACGCGGCCTCCTCGAGGCCGTCAACCATCATTGACCGATACCCAGTCATCAACCAATGTTGCCGATGTCCACAACGACCGACTTCGTGACGGTTCAACGGGTCGAGGTGCCACGGGCAAGACCTTCGTCGAGCGTTCGAGGTGCCTCAGGAGCGCTCCTCTCGGTGGTGACCACGCGAGCCGCGGTGCGGGCGAAGCCGGGCATGCCGAGGTGCGCGTCGGTGCGACGGGCGGTGATCTCGTCCATGTGGGCGAGCTTCTCTCTGGCTGCAGCGAGGCTCACCTGCAGTCCTTCAGCGTCGCCGTGCCAGCCCTCCCGGGCGGCCTCGTCGATGCGCGACCCGATGTTGGACTCAATCTCGACGAGACGTGATCGCTGCGAGGGGTCGGGGCGAAGCAGCGGACAGCGGATGCAGCTGTGCTCGTGGATGCATGGCGTTGCGTAGGAGCGCCCGCAGGTCCCGAGCGAGAGCTTCCGGCGCTCGAAGTGGCCGAGGAACTCCTCCCACTCATCGTCGGTCGGAACGCGGTACTCGCCGCTCGGACGTAGCGCCCTGCGGCGGGCGATGAACGCCCGGTGGCCGGCGATCACCTCCTCGGGGTAGACGGCCTTGTAGCCCATGGTGACGTTGAGGTCCCGATGCCCGGCGACGAGCTGGGCGATGTGGGGCGGCATGCCGTGCAAGATCGCGTCGGTGATGAACATCCTGCGGAAGTCGTGGGGAGAGAAGCGGAGTGGCTTGGCATCGCGTCCGGTGATCCTGGCTCGCTCCGCTGCACCGATGAGCAGGTGGCGGATCGCCTGCGGTGCGATGGGACGGTGCTCGGCACCGAATCGGCGTTGGAACAACAGCGGCATCGGGGGCAGCCAGGTGCGTTCGTGCTCGTCGTAGGCGACGACGAGAGGCACCGTCTTGTCCTCCCCACGGACCCGGCAGATGATCGCGCTCAGCACGTCCGCGAGCTCGGGGCTGATGACGAGGAGTCGTTCGACGTCAGTCTTCGATGGAGCGACGTGGAGCAGCGGGATGACCTCGCCGCTGTCGGGGAGGCGATACTCGATCATGTCGTGGTGGGAGAGCTCACCGAGCTCTTCGACCCGGACACCGGTGTGGCGCAAGACCTCGATAGCCGCCCACGCCCAGAATGCCCGGTGCTCCTCCAAGGCGAGGTCCCGGCGTTTGGCCGTCTCGGGATCCTCGGCCCAGACGCGAGTGACAGCACGCCCGCCGTGGCTCGAGCGCACAAGCGTCTCACCACCTGCGCAGAACATCTCGCCAGACTCGGTCCTTCTTGCCAGGCCCAGTCGTTCGACGCTGTCCCGGCGCTCGGCCTCGGCGCTCCTGGCGAGCACCGGGAGCGCAGCCAAGCGCTCACGAGTGCGCTGGTCCATCCTTGACTTGCGCTGATCACGGTTCTTCTTGTGGGAGATCTCGGCGTAGCGGATCGGGCTCGGCGCCGCCCACGGCCCGAAGCGGCCCGGGTCGTCGTGCGCCCATTCGGCGATGTCGAGATAGAACGACCGCACGGTCGAGAGGATCTCCATCGCAGATAGACGCGCAGAGCCGGTGCGTGCAGGCCTCTCGGCGAGGCGCTGCTTCCAGCCGGCCTTTACCTCGGTCGAAAGGTTCAGCGAGGAGATGCCGGGGTGGTGGACCTCGAGATCGCGCCAGAACAGGTTGGCAAGCGTCGCCGACAGCGAGCGCAGCGTCGAATGGTCGAGGCGCATCTCACGCTCATGGAGGTAGTCGACGAGGAGGTCGCGCACCGGCCGGCACTCGATGTGGTAGCGGTCGACGAGCTCTGCGACGCTCCGCTTCCCGGCGGTGTTGAAGAACCGGATCGAGGCAGGCGCCTCGCCGGAGAACACACCGATCGAGTAGAGGAGCTGATAGAAGAACGGGCTGTTGTAGTGGCCATCGGTGAAGAGCACCTTGGCGATCCGAAGGAGCTCAAGACAGTCGCCGACCGTGACGTCGAATACCCCCCCGCCCTTGGCCACGACGATGGCCGCGATCCGACTCAACGCCGGCCCGCTCGTGCCGATGCTCACCGCCGACTCTTCGAGAGCGACCCCGAGCTTTGCGAAACCGTCGGGATCCCGGGCAGCTGCGAGGGATGCCGCCAGCCTCCTCGGGGTGGACGAGGTGAGCAGAAAGCCCACGCTCGGGCGGAGGACGTCGCTCGAGACGAGCAGCGCCAGTGCGGAGCCGAGGTAGTCCTCGCGGCGCCTCGGACCGCCAGTGTCGCCAGCGACAATGCGTCGCCAGTCCGAAAGTGCCGGATCTTCTGCCCCCGAGGCGTGCCAACGCTGCTGCCAGGTGTCTCCGGGCATCGCCTCCAGCCAATCGACGAGGGTGCCCAGTCCGGACAGGCGGGCGAGGCGCGTCCGCTCGTCGAGGCCGCCGAGCAGGGGCGAAGAGGAAACGAGGTGCTCCATCTGTCCTCGGGCGAGCGCCGTCGTCGGCCACGACGGAGCCAACGGCCGCGGCGGGAAGCCCTCGATGAGGCGAGCGACGCTCGCCTGAGAGTGCCTTGCGCTCTGCTCCGCCACGCTGGCGGGCTCCAGGGAGCGGGATCGGGTCTCCCCGGCGCTCACGAGCGTGCTCGACCGAAGAGCACGTCGAGTGACTCCTTGCGGTACGCAGGCGAGGTGGGCGAAGGATCGGTGCCCCCCTCGGCGCGGCGGGCATGGTAGGCGAGAACGCTTGCGATCACGTCGTCTGCGAGTGGGTTCAGGTAGGTCTGCGTAGTGGACAGACGGGCGTGGCCGAGGATCCATTGCACGTCGGTGAGCGCCACCTTGGGGTCACGGGCCATGCGATAGGCGGCGCTGTGGCGCAGGTCGTGGAGCGTCCAGTTCGCGCCGAGCACCGCGTTCGCCCGACCGAACATCGCCCGTGCCGCGTCGTAGGCGAGGCGGCGGAACGGCCGACGCAGCGTCCACCACAGCGGCTCGTCGCGCCCTGCGGGCACGAGGCCCTGCATCTCGGCCTGGTAGAGCCGCAGCCACACGAAGGCGTCCGGGGACGCCGGCAGGCGCTGGAGCGCCCTCGTGCCCTTGCGGACGACGGTGACCAGTTGCTCGCCAGGGTCGACGTCGCCACAGGCGAGCCCGAGCAGCTCCGACGCGCGTGCCCCGGTTGAGATCCACAAACTGACAAGCGCCCGGTCCCGATGCGACGACAGCGCGGCGAACAGCTCGGCAAAGCACTCGTCGGGGATCTGGCGGGGCAGACGCACAGGAACCCGAGGTCGGTAGCGTCCGGTCTGCGCTCGGTTCGGCGGCTCCATCGGGCTGCGGTGGCGGCGGTTCCTCTGCGAGCGTGTGAGCGGGAACGGGTTCACCATCGGCCCAGAGCCGGCCTCGAGATGGAAGTCGTAGAAGCTGCGTAGCACCGACTCCGCGTGCGCCGCCGTTCTCGCCGTGTACTTGGTGCCAGGCGCTGGCTTTCCGGTCAGCGCGTTCGGTGCTTCCGGCTGCAGCACCCGGCGGGTCGGTAGCTCGCCAGGGTGGCGCCAGTGCGGACGCTGGGGCTTGTCGGCGAGCTGGAGCCAGAGGGAGAAGTCACGAGCCTCGACACGGGTCGCCTGCTCCCAGGGGATCTCCACCGACCACAAGAAGCGGAACCACCGCAACAGGTCCATCGCGTAGGACCGGAGCGTCGTCGCCGGGCGTCCACTGGCGCGTAGGTCCCGCAGGTATGCCGTGACCCCGGCGACTACCTGGCCGCTCCGGTCAAGCAGCCGATAGGGCTCGAAGGGGTCGCCAGTCGAGGCCAGCGATCCCACCAGCGACACTGTGAGCGAGTCGAGGTCCCGGTGCTCTCCGTCGTTGGCGATGACCATGGGCGGGCACCATAACCCATCCAGCAACCATCCATGAGCGCCTGACCAGGGAGGATATACCTCGTAGTTCGGTCAATAGGTCGGCCATGTTGTCGTTCGCCTGGTCGATCCGGTGTCGCAGGTCCGTGTCGAGCGGGACCGTCTCGCCACCCCACCTCGCGGACGTGCAGCGCTCCAGCACGGACTGCGGCGACCCCTTGACGTGTGCCACCACGCCATCGACCGTCTGGTGCACGGTGGTCATCATCTTTCGGTCCGGGTCGAAGGGGAACACGCCCACCCGCGGCGCCCGGGCCGACTCGGCATCGAGGTCGACGCCGGCCTTGACGGCCGCGACCACGATGGCACCTTCGGTCGTGTCCCCGAGCACCCGCCAACCCTTGCCATCGCCGGGCGGGAGGACGCGGGCGTCCGAGCACAGGGCGCCGGCTCGGAGGACGTCGGCTACCGACGCCGCATCCTCCACCTCGCCGACCGGCTCGTAGCCGGCCCCGTCGACGCGATGCGTCCTGTCCGACGCGAACACCTGCTGGGTGGTCATCTCCGCCTTGGTCAGGGTGCCGGTCTTGTCGGTGCAGATGACAGTGGTC
>CAZAMA010000195.1:0-5241 GCA_964485645.1 uncultured Acidimicrobiaceae bacterium
GGCTCGCGGTGGGGATCGGGCGTCGGCTCGTGCGCGGGCTCGTGCTCGGGTCAGCGCGCGGGCTCGTGCGGGGGCCCCCGCCACGGCACCACCATGAGCACGTGCGGCGGCCGGCGACCGGCGCCACCGGCCGGGACGCGCTGCTCGCTGCCGGCATGCTCTACGCCGCCACCTATGTCGTCGCCAACGACGGCATCGCGGCGTCCCGCTACCCCGGCTACGACCGCATCGACCAAGCCGTGAGCGAGCTGTCGGCCAAGGGGGCGCCCACGAGGCCGTTCCTCGTCGGCATGTCCGGCGTGTGGACGCCCGCCATGATGGCCTTCGGACTCGGCGTCTGGCGCTCCGCCCGAGGCCGTCGGGCATTGCGGGCGACGGGCGCCCTCCTGGTCGGCTTCGGGGCGACGTCCCTCGGGTGGCTGCCCTTCCCGATGACGGCCCGAGAGGACATGCGTCCAGGGACGACGGCTCCCAACGACGTCGGTCACCTCGCGATGGGCACGCTCACGGTCCTGCTGATGCTCGCCCAGATCGGGTCCGGTGCCCTTGCCCTCGGCAAGCGCTTCCGCTGGTACTCGATCGTCACCGGGGCGGTCCTGCTCGCCTGCGGCGGCTCGGTCGCTCGCCTGTCGGCCGGGTTGGCGGCCGGCAAGCCGACCCCGCGCCTGGGGTTGTACGAGCGAGCGAGCATCGGCGCCTGGCTGACGTGGATGACCGTCCTCGCCGCCACGCTCATGCGGGAAGGCCGCAGTGCGGCGCCGGCGTCACCAGTGAGGGCGGGTCGACGCGGGGCAGGGCGGGGAAGGCCTGCAGCGTGGAGCTCCGAGCGCGTCGTCGTCCGCCGGCGTGGACGAGCCGGCGCCTACGCGACCGAGCTGGTGCCGTAACCTGACAGGGCACGTTCCCTCGTGGCGGGCGGGTCACCGGCGGGGGAACGTTGGGGACCGAGGCGCCACCCGACCGAGGGGCCAGGCGGTAGAAGGTCCCAGCCAGCCCCCGTAGCTCAGAGGATAGAGCGTCGGTTTCCTAAACCGTGCGTCGCAGGTTCGAGTCCTGCCGGGGGCGCTCAAAAGTCCTGGTCATAGCGGTGTCTGGCTGCACTCTCTCTGCTGATTGACCCCGTTGGTCAACTTGTGGTCAACTATTCGGCGTGCGGGGCAACTTGACGGAGCGAGGTCAGGGGAAGTGGCGCATCCGGGTGTACGCCGGGCGGGACCCCCACACGGGTCGACAGCGCGTGGTGACCAAGACCGTCGAAGGGACCAAGCGCGCCGCTGAGCGCGAGCTCGCCAAGCTCATCACCGAAGTCGACACCGGGCGGCACGACGGGACCAGTGCGAAACTCGCAACACTGCTCGAGCGTTGGCTGGAGCATCTTGCGGTGATCGGTCGCTCGCCTGCCACCCTCCGCGAGTACCGGCGCCTGACCGATCGGGCGATCCTGCCGGCGCTGGGCTCGGTCCGGTTGGACCGGCTCCGGCCGAGCGACTTCGACCGGGTCTACGGGGACTGGCTGCGGTCGGGGCTTTCACCGAACACCGTCCACCACCGCCATTCCCTGCTTGCTGCCGCGCTCCAGCAGGCGGTCAAGTGGGGGTGGGTGCACGAGAACCCGGCCCGACGGGCGAGCCCGCCACCCCTCCGACCACCTGAAGCCGTCGTCCCCGCGGTCGAGCAGGTCCAGCAGCTGCTGACCGCCGCAGAAGCGACGAACGAGGACCTTGCGGCATTCCTCGCAACGGCCGCACTGACCGGCGCTCGGCGGGGGGAGCTGTGCGCCCTCCGGTGGTCCGACGTCGACCTCCGCCAGTCGGAGCTCCGGATCCGTCGTTCGCTCGACTGGCCACGGGGAGCGTCGGACTGGACGCTCAAATCGACCAAGACGCACCAGGCCCGGTCGGTCTCGCTCGACGAGCTCGGGGTCACCGTTCTCGAGCGCCACCGCCGGCGCTGCGACGAGCGCTGCCGGCGGAGCGGGACCGAGCTTTCGGTCGACGCGTTCGTCTTCCCCGGCAGTGTGGACGGGACGCGTCCACTGCGGCCCGACAGCGTGACCCAAGCGGTCGGGCGGCTGTGCCGATCGCTCGGCATGCCGGAGATCCACCTGCACTCCTTGCGGCATTGGATGGTGACCACCAGCCTGGTCGGGGGCTCGGACGTCCGCACCGTCGCCGGCCGAGCCGGCCACCGAGACGCGTCGATGACGCTTCGCGTCTACGGCCATGTGCTCGAGCGGGCCGACCGCGAGACCGCCGCACAACTCGGTCGAGTGCTCGGGTCGCGCCAAGCCTCCATCAGCGAGCGGCTGGCATAACGCCCTCTATCGTCGGCGCGGTCGCTGCGCCGTGTGGGGGCCTGGCGAGGGACGGCGCGGCCGTTCGGACGTGAGCGCTCCGACCACGTCGAGCCAAGCCGGATGGCCGCGGGCGGCGGCCCGGTTGGCTGCCTCCTCCGCAAGGCGTGCCGCGACCGCGTCACCGCTCGCCATGCAGGTGTCCGAGTTGGCCAAGGCCTTGGACGCCAAGCGGGTCGAATTGCGAGACCGCTCGCTCGACAATGGAGCCTCCACCCTTGTCGTGGGCCGGGTCCTCGTAGTGGTCGAGCGCCTCTCCGACGCGGGATCCCGATGCCATTTGACACACCCAATCCCAGCGTTAGGATGACTATGCGCTTAGTCACCGTGATTGAGGAGAACCCGTTGTGATCGCTTGTCCCGCTGATGGGGAGAACCCGATGCCATGGTCGCTCGGATCGGGTGTCCGCAGCCAGGCGATCGGTGGGACGGTCGGCGGCCCTTTGCTGCGCCTAGGAACTCGTCATGACCCGCGTGTGTCGGCAATCTCGGTTCGTGATGGGTCGGGTGACCGGACCGCATTCGGGAGCGTTCGGTTCGCACAACGGGATCGGCCGGTCGGAACCTGACGAACACAGAGGGGGACGGGTGATGTTCGCAGAGTTCGGACCAATTGGGAACTTCTACGAGGCGCCGCGATGGCACGGCGGTGCGTGGTGGGTTTCAGACTTCTATGCGCACAGGGTCCTGTGTATCGACGCGGAGGGTTCGGCCGCTACCGTCGTAGAAGTTGATGGTCAGCCGGGGGGACTGGGTTGGCTGCCCGACGGGACTCTCCTCGTGGTGTCGATGCGCGACCAGCGGTTGCTCAATCTCGTCGATGGCCGCGTGACCCAGCATGCCGATCTCGCGGCCGTGTTCGGCGGGTGGGCAAACGACATGTGCGTCACCTCCGCCGGGTACGCGTACGTAGGCAACTTCGGGTTCGACCTGTTCGACCCTCTCGCTGCGACGAGTCGGACGTGCATGGCCGTCGTGGCGCCCGACGGCGCCGTCCGCGTCGCCGCCGAGGATCTAGCGTTTCCGAACGCCTGCATGCTGACCCCGAACGGCCGCGAGCTTGTCGTGAACGAGACCCTGGCAGGTTGCCACACGGCATTCACGATCGAAGCCGACGGCTCGCTCTCGCACCGTCGCCTGTGGGCGCGGCTAGGCGAGCCCCCGGCCGACCCCGACCACGCGCTGGCGGACCTGACGTACGGGCCCGACGGTGCCTGTTTTGATGCAACGGGGCACCTGTGGGTGGCTGACCCGTTTGGCCAACGAGTGCTCCTTCTCGCCGAGGGCGGCGACGTGCTGCGCGAACTGACGATGCCCGACGGCCTGAATGCCTACGCGTGCTGCCTGGGCGGCGCCAGTGGTTCGACCCTCCTCGTGGCGGCGGCGCCCGATCACGATGCGGTGAAGCGTGCCAGTATCGCTGAGGGCGTCCTTCTGGTCACCGAGGTGGGTGCCGGCACCGCCACACCGCTGGACACGGTGTAGCGGGGCAGCGACCTGGTGTTCGCTCTTCTGCAACAGGGCCTCCTGCCGGCCTCCACGCCTCGCCTTGGTGTCCAGCTCAGCGAGGGCGAGCTCCTCGACCACGTGCGCTCGCGCGACGCCAAAATACAGCTGCGTGATCGAGTCGTCATCGCGCAGGAGATTCCCCGTACTCCGACTGGGAAGACCGTGAAGCCCGCTCTCCGCGATCGGCTGGGCTACCTGCTGGGTGATGCGCTTGCGGCCAGCGAAGATGGAGCGAGGTCCATTGGCGAGGCCCTCGAAGCGGGCCAGGCGACAACCGTGGCAGGGGACGATCGTGCCTGAGGCCGTCATCGTCGCAACGGGGCGGACCCCAATCGGTCGGGCCGCGAAGGGCTCGCTTGTCGACATGCGGCCGGACGACCTCGCGGCGCTCGTGGTCCGGCACGTGGTCGGTAAGGTGCCTCAACTCGATCCCGCTTCCGTCGAAGACGTGATCCTCGGGTGCGGGATGCCGGCGGGCGAATCCGGATGGAATCTGGCCCGCGTCACGGCGGTCCTCGCTGGTCTCTCGGACGTGCCGGGCGTTACCGTCAACCGCTACTGCTCCTCGTCGCTTCAAGCGATCCGGATGGCGTCGCACGCCATCCGCGCCGGCGAGGGCGACGTGTTCGTCGCCGCAGGGGTCGAAACGATCTCGCGCTTCCACGTTGGGACGTCGGACCTCGTTGAAGCCACCAATCCTGTCTTTGCCGAGGCAATGGCACGGACCGAGCAGCGCTCGACGACCGCGAGCGAGCCCTGGGTGCCGGCGCCGGGACTCCCCGATGTCTACATCGCCATGGGCCAGACGGCGGAGAACGTCGCCCGGCGCGAGCGAGTCTCGCGGTTGCAGATGGACGAGTTCGCCCAGCGCAGCCAGGAGCTCGCTGTCGCGAGTCAGAGGGATGGCTTCTTCGAGCGCGAGATCGTGCCAGTCCCTCTTCGCGACGGTCGTGTGGTCGACCGGGACGACGGACCCCGCCCGGGGACGACCCTGGAGAAGCTCGCGGCGCTTCCGCCGGTGTTTCGCGAGGGGGGCAGTGTCACCGCGGGCAACGCCTGTCCCCTGAACGACGGTGCCGCCGCGGTCGTCGTCATGAGCGACGCTCGGGCTAGAGAGCTCGGCGTCAGGCCGCTGGCGCGAATCGTCTCTAGCGGAGTGAGCGCACTCGATCCCGAGATCATGGGTCTCGGGCCGATCGAGGCAAGTCGCCGGGCACTGGCTCGGGCCCGCATGACGATTGACGATATGGACCTCGTTGAGATCAACGAGGCCTTTGCGGCGCAGGTCATCCCCAGCGCCCGACACCTCGGTGTCCCGTGGGACAAGCTCAACGTTCGCGGGGGAGCGATCGCCCTCGGACACCCCTACGGCATGACGG
>CAZAMA010000196.1:0-5222 GCA_964485645.1 uncultured Acidimicrobiaceae bacterium
AGCTCGACACCTGGGTGTGCGACGCCAACGGCGACGGCGTGCTCGTGTGGAGCGCCGCCCCCGGGGCGAGCCTCGTCGGCGAGCTGCGGACCACGGCCGCAGCGGTCCGCGCCCTCGTCGGCACCGACGCCCGGCCGACCATCTGCTTCGACCGGGGTGGATGGAGCCCCGAGTTGTTCAAGGAGCTCACCGTGGCCGGGTTCGACATCTTGACCCATCGCAAGAAACCGGCGCCGAGCGAGCCCCGCCGTGCCTTCGGCTCCTACACCCATACCGACACGCACGGCCACGAGCACCACTACCTCTTGGCCGACCGGTCGGTGACCATCAGCTACGAGGGAGCAAGGCGGCGCTTCACCTGTCGCCAGATCACCCGGCTCGACCCCGAGACCGGCCACCAGACCCAGGTGCTCACCACGCGGGGCGACGAGGATCCGGCCGCTATCGCCCATCTCATGTTCAGCCGGTGGAACCAGGAGAACTTCTTCCGCTACATGCGTGCCCACTACGGACTCGACGCGCTCGACACGTATGCCACCACCGGTGACGACATGGGTCGGATGGTCCCGAACCCCGCCCGCAGGAAGGCCGATCGCGCACTGGCCGAAGCGCGAAGGAGCCTGACAACCGCACAAGCCAACCGGGGACTGGCCTCGCTCGACGGGCGACCTCCCGACAGTGCGATCACCCGTGCCTTTGCCGATGCAACAGCTCATATCGAAGAACTGGCCACGGCAGCACGGGCCATCCCCGCCCGGGTGCCCCTCGGCGAAGCTCGACCCGGTTCGGTCCGGCTCGCCCCCGAGCGCAAGCGGATCCACGATGCCATCCGCATGGCGACCTACAACGCCGAGTCCGCCCTCGCCCGACTGGTCGGTCCCCACTACGCCCGTGCGGACGACGAGGCCCGGACGCTCCTGCGCGAAGCCTTCTCCTCTCCGGCCGATCTGCAGGTCGTGGGAGGCGAACTCCACGTCCGTCTCGACCCTCTCTCGGCTCCACGGCGCACACGGGCAATCGCCGGGCTCTGCCAGGAGCTCACCGCCACCAGGACCGTCTACCCGGGCACGGACCTGAGGCTCGTCTACTCGGTGAAAGAGCTGGGCTGACCACCTACGGATGATGTCACCGTGTCAGGAGGTCTGGGTTCCGGCGGCGACAGTCGGTGAGGAAGGCATCGACCGCGGCATCCCAGGACGCCCGGGGATGATGGCCGTCATGGTTGGCGGCGGTGGGGTGGCGGCGCTGCCGCTGGATCGGAGCTTGAGGCATGTCGTGCGCTCGTGAAGGTGGGTCCTATGAGATGCATTATGCATGAACGTGCTCAAGCAGTTAGAGCACAGAATTCGACCTTTTTGAGGGCGGATTCACGAGCGCCGTAACTTTCAGATATGCGCTCCTACTGAACTCGGAGCGGACCCAATTCCGGGGCCGGAGCCGGCGAGAGGATTCGAACCTCCGACCAGCGGTTTACAAATTATGCGCTCAGCGGTCGAGAACGAATCAGGGGAAATCAGTTGGTAGCGCAGCTAATTCGGGAGATTGGATTGCCGCTCCATGTTCTCGGCAGTGGGTTGGAGTGTCCTTTATCCAGGGAAGCGGTCGAACCCGCTGCCATGTCGGACAGAGTAGGGCGAAAGCCTACTCGTCGGGCGACTGCGGCTCGCTTCCGACGAGCCGCTTTAGCGCGGCCTTGGGCACGAGGACCCTGCGCCCGATCCTGATCGAGGGGATCTCCCCACGCCGGACGGCTTCGTACGCAAACGCTCGACTGATCCCCAAGAGCCTGGCCGCCTCCTCGACGGTGAGGGTGAGCCGCTCCTCCGCCGGAATCACCCGTGCTCGGAATCGCACGGCCGAGTCGGGGTCCGTCAGGGCGGCGATCTGCAGGACCTCGGCCAAGGCGTCAGGCGAACCTGCCCAGTAGGCGGGCGCTCGCACGACGACCGAGACGCCCTCCTCGTTCCGACCAGTTCCCCGAGGAGCCACGACAGCGGGTCCCTTGGCGAGCCGCCTGGTCAGCTGACTGATCGACCCGAACAGCCAGTGGGATGCGTCGACGATCACGGTCTCGGGCGCGTCGTCGGGCACGGCCCCATTGTGCTCGCGCCGGCGGTGGTCCGGCAGTGATTGTGGTCCGCCTAGCCGTGGCCTCTCCCGGACGGCTCCCTCCGAGCCAGAGTGCCCGCTGTGTCCCACGTCCTCCGGGGCCGCGTCGGCGTGCGAGGACGGTCGTGCTGCTCCTCGGAGTCTTCGGGCCTCATCCTTAGCCGCGGAGATCTGGACGTGGTATAGTTCTGAGATATACGCTAGGCTTAACGCATGCAGTTCGAAGCCGAGAGCCACTCGAAGTGGCCAACGGACCTCCGGTGAGCACGCTCAGCACGTGGACGCGCGCCGTGGTCGCATCCCTGAGTTCGAATGGGACGAGAACAACGAGCAGAAGCTCCTCGACAACCACGGCGTCTCAGCATGGGAGGTCGAGGAGTGCTTCACCAATCCCCACACCCGGCGGCGACACGGGGATGCTCTCCTGATGCTGGGCAAGACGGATGATGATCGGATGCTGTTCCTCGTCTACGAGCAGAAGGCGAACGGGGTCGTTCGCGTTTACAGCGCTCGCGAGATGACCGACAAGGAGCGGCGGGCATACCGCCAGAACGCGCGATGAGCACTGACCACTGGGACGCACTGCTGGCCGAGGACTGGGGGGACAAGTGGGCCACGCTTCCGGAGGCGCCCGATCTGGTGGGGCGGCCGAAGCGCGCCCAGGTCACGCTTCGCCTGCCGGTGTCGCTTCTCGCCCGGATCAAGCGAGTCGCGAGCATGCGCTCGCTGCCCTACCACGCGCTCGCCCGGTCGTGGATCGTCGACGCGCTCCGTCAGGAGCACGCGGCTGTGGCGCTAACTGCCGATGTTGAGCCGCAGATGGAGCAGTTCAACCTCAAGCTCGACCAGGGTGTCCTCGATGGACTTAAGAAGCGAGGTCACGAGCTGGGTATGCCGTACCATCGGCTGGCACGAGAGTGGATCGCGGCCGCGACCGCCGAGGCCGAGCAGGCATTGGGCCTCGATTCGACTCCGGCCGCGCAGCCGCCTATCAAGGAGCTGATGGTACTTCTCCTCCACGCCACGAACCGCCAAGGCTCCAGTGCCGTGCGCGGGATGACTCGTCTCCAGAAGTTGCTCTTCGTCGTGGAGCAGCAGCTCGGATCGCAGAGCGCCTTCTATGCGTTCAATTACGGCCCATTCAATGAAGAAGTCAATGATGCTGCGCGAGCGCTAGAGGTAGCTGGCTTCATCCGAAGCGCAGAGCCAGTTTCGTCGGGGCCTCCCTCCTTCACGGAGATGATGGCGGCTGTCTCCGAGCGAGCCAGGCCTGAAAGCGGGAGCGAGAACATCGTGGAGTTCGCGCTGAGTGAGCAAGGACACGATGCGGCGGAACGGCTCCGACACTCCAGTCCTCGCTACGAGCAACTGTTCGCGTTCGTCGAAGCCGTCAAGAAGGAGTGGGACACCCCAAAGCTTGGCGACCTAGTCGCTCGTGTGTACGCGGCTTACCCGAAGTACGCCGAGAAGTCCGTGATCCGGGAGGAGGTAGAGCGTCGCGGTCGCCGCCGCTCAGACTGACCATGCCGGACAATTCGCTCCATCACATCGTTCGCCTGCGAACCTCCGACGACCTGACGTACATCCATTCTGGGCTCATGGACGAGGTCGTCGTCAACGCCAACCAGTTGGAGAACAGCATCCAGTCGACCGCAGCGAAACTCTGGAAGACCACATTGCCATTCAGTGTCGACCCCGTGTTGTGGCGGTTCCAGCTCCCGGCGTGGTCCGACAACGGCAAGGGCGACACGAAGCGCAACTACAAGCGGCTGGGTGCGGCCTACGCGAGAGGCACCGACCTCACGTTGGGAGGAGCGCCGCTTCTTGACGCCGTGAACGACGAGGGGCACTGGCGAGTCTTGGGTGCCAACGTGATCCGCTACCAGAAGGAGCGCCTGCTGTCGGTGCCAACGCAGCTCGATCTCATGGTCGAGCTGCGCGAGCTGCGTCCCATTCGCCTGATGGCGCCGTCGCTGGTCGCATTCTCCTGCGCCGAGGATCGCATAAACCGCCTGCTCTTCGAGGCGGCGGCGGGAGCAGCAGGCGGCCCGGTCGCTGCACAGGTGATCGTTCCTTCCGAGCGTCTCGTTGACCGCGGAGAGATGGACAAGCTGATTGCGTCCGTGCCGACTGATGGCGTCAGCTCGTACTTTGTGTGGACGCCCAAGGTGACCGAGGAACGGCTCCTCGGCGACGAGGAGATGCTCTCGGCGCTTATCCGTCTCGTGGGGGCGTTAGCCGAGCGCAGCATCCCGGTCGGACATGAATACGCCAACTACACCATCTTTGCCCTGCGGTCGGCGGGCATCGACGCGGTGACCCATCACCTTGGATGGACGGATCGTGGAGAGCCCGCGGACGAGAGAGGCGGTGGTCCTCGGTCGTGCCAAACCTACGTCCCCAGCGTACGGCATTGCCTCCGATTTCCCGAGGCGCTGGCACTCGGGCGCTCCTTGACGGCTGACGAATATCGCGACCAGTACTGCGAGTGCACGTTTTGCATGGGTGCATTCGACCAAGGGGGTCATCCCCTCGACCTTCTGCTTCAGTCCCAATCGGTGACTGTGGGGAGGCACGAACGTCTGATGCCGACCTCCCAAGCCGTCGGTGCCAACACCTGGCACTTCCTGCTCAGCCGTCGTCTAGAGGTCGAAGCCTTTTCGAAGGACACCGCTGCCGACGTCATTAGGCGCGACATCGATCGGGCGTCGGCACTGAACCGGGTTGGTGACGCCTCGCGCCTGCTGCGCCTCGCGAACCAGTTGCCGGCCGCATGATCCACCAGTCGAGTCGCACCGACAGCGGACGGATTCGTACGAATCAGAAGCTCGTCAGATGCCGGGCGGGTTCGGATTCCGTGCTACTGAGTTGCTACTGAACGGAGGCTCACGAGCTGGACGCGGGGCGACGGGCAAGACTCGGCACCCTACCTGAGCTGCACCGATGGACGGGGACGTACGACGTGGACGGCCAAGGCCCGACTACGGATCAGAAGGTTGGGGGTTCGAATCCCTCCGAGCGCGCCAGAGAAGTCCAGGTCAGTGGCCTGAAGGGTCCGACTGACCTGCCATTGCCTCCTTTCGCTGCTACTGGATGCTACTGTCTCGCCTGAG
>CAZAMA010000197.1:0-5218 GCA_964485645.1 uncultured Acidimicrobiaceae bacterium
AGTCGGCGCACAGGAAGTCGCCATCGTCGGCGTAGTGATGACCGTCGGGGTGGATGAGGTCGGTATCGACCGACGTCCCACAGCGATCGCAGAAGACCCACGTCGCCTCCCGCCACAACGGGCGTGGCGCCATCAGCTCGAGCTGCTGCACGAGCTGAACGAGGTTGGCGTGGGCGACATCGTCGTCCGGAGCGGACGCGACAAGGTGGTACTCCACCATTTCTGCAAGGTTGGAGATCGTGTAGGCCATGACTGCAACTCCTTTTCCTTCTCGGTTCATGGGCGCGAAAGAGCACGGAGGGAAAGCACGGGGTCAAGGGAAGGGGACGCAGTCCTCCGGGAGTACCGGAGCGAAGCGGCGGCTCGGACCGCCTTGACGCTGTGCGGCTCCGTGCAACCCTGTGCGACCGAACCCGAGAAGAACCGTTGCGGATCGGGCTTCCGATCCCCGAGAGGGCTGGGCGAGAGCCCCCTCGGGGACGAGCCCCGGCGTTACGCTGCCGGAGCCTCCGAAGCGCTCTTGGAGGAGAGCGCCTGGAGCCGGTTGGCGACGATCTCGACGCTGCGTCGAGTGCTGCCGTCGGTGGCCTGCCACTGGCGGCTCTGGAGCCGACCCTCGACGTAGACGAGGCGGCCCTTGCCGAGGTAGGTCGTAGCAAAGTCGGCGAGCTGACCCCAGAGGACGAGATCGAAGAAGTCCGCCCCGGTCTTGCCGTTGACCGCGATTCGGGCGGTCGTGACGTGCTTCCCCGAGCCGGTCCTCCGCAGTTCGGGAGCTGCGACGAGGCGACCGATGAGGATCATTTGGTTAACCGACTCGCCCCGGGGCTTGCGCTCGTCGGTGACGATGGGCTTACTCGTGCCGTTGGTCTTGTTGCTGCGCATTGCTGCACCTCCTGTTGTGTGGATCGATGCCACGGTGATGAGCAGGCCGACTGCCGAACGGAACAGCCCCGAGCGCAGCGAGTGCACTTCAGGGCTTGCAGTGGACGGGCAGCGGTCTGCTACCGGTAGGCGGTCTTCGACGATCCACACGACGTCAAGGAGGGCGCTGCGCAGCACGACCTGATACGGGTACGGGGCCCAGCTCAGAAGAGGTGAGGATCTCCGCTTCGGGTCGGGCGACCATGGAAGAATCGAAAGATGGAGGACGACGAAATCGGCTCGGCGAGCACGGCCGCACAGACAGCGGGCCAGCCGGGCACGGGCGACGAGCCTTCGTCCGTGCTCGGGTCCGGTGACCATCTGCTTGAGCTTGAGCGGGCACGGGACGCGCAGAACAACGCGAATACCCGCCTGCCTGACGGCGAGGCGATCACCTTTCGGTCGATGACCGTCGTCGAGATGTATGCAGGTCAAGCCGTCGACCAGCTCGTCGCTGGCTTGGAGGCGATGGAATGGGTGAATACCGACGAGCCAGTTGTCGATCGGATCCGTGAGGCGCAGAAGGGCTACCTGTACTCACGGGGCGTCTTCTGGATCGCGCCACCGACGTCCCAAGGCGGCTCGATGCTGAGTCACGCGCGAGCACCACTTCCGACCGGCGTTACCCAGATCTATGCCGAGTACAACGTGCTCGGACCGTCACTCGTCGCGCTCGTTCTGACCTTCGTCCTTGCGGCAACGGAAGCGACGTCGATCGACGTTGCCATCCGCGAAGATGTTGAATCGCGGCTCGACCGCTTCGGGCCGCGGTCCGTCAGCATCAGGACCGTTCGCGACGTCAAGAAGGAGCGCGTGCGAGCCGCGCGCGGGGACGTCAGGAAGCGATGTCAGGACTGGATCACCGCTACGGTCCCAGGAACGCTCTCGGCTGTCCAAGAAGGGCTGGGTCCTCCGACGTGTGCTCTCATCAGTCTCAAGCAGGGAACTCCCTTCGGGACGCACGCCGAGTACATGACGCTCGTCGATCTCGTGAACGACTGGCTGGCTGAGCGGTTCGTGTCGCCAGACTGCCTCTATCTCGCGTATCCCATCGACATCAGTCCGAACAATCGCATGACCGGGGCATTCAACGAGGGCGATGCTCTGTCTCAACAATGGCTCCACGATGTCGGGGCAGCTCCCGAGCTATTCCACGAGGCGATCTCTTCGCTCGTGATCGCTGACGGCATCTACGCGGTACTCCGGTCGTACGAGCCGAAGTTGCGAGATGTGCGCGCCAGTCTGAATCGACTGGACTTCGAGAAGGTCACCGGACCCGAAGTCATCGCCCTGCGCACCCGTCTGCTCGGGATCAGCCGAGACATCGCGACGGTGAGCAGCGACGTAAGCGTTCTCGTGAACGATCCCGGTGCGATCTGGACCGACCTCCTGCCGACCGTCCCGATGCGACAGGGCGCTTCACCCGCGCCCCCCGACACGACCACTGAGGCGAAGCGGCGCCTGCTGAGGGCAACGGTCGGGAGCATTCAGTCCGACGAGACGAACCTGCGCGAGCTGATCCTCGTCACCGCCTCGGCGTCGAGCGAGGTGACCGGCCTCAACCTCACCAACAAGCTGAACACGTTGACCAGGCTGCTCATCATCTTGACTGTGGTGTTGGTGGTCCTTGGCGTGGTGGCAACGGTCGTGCAACTCGTCCATAATCCCGTGGTGCACGTGCAGTTCCCCACGGCACCACGGCCGAGCCTGATAACGAGGCCGTGATATGGCGGGCCAGAGAACGTACCGAGAGAAGAGACCCGTGCGGGAGGGCTCGCCGGCAGCGCTCCATCCGGCCGAGTTCGCGAAGGACCGAGAGTACGTCGATGTTCTCCGATGGCACCACGTCGGGTTATCGAGTCGGTTCCTGGCTGCCTCCGATGGCGATCTGTACGGGATCGATCTGGTCCTTGCCGGAGTGATGGTTCGCTCGTACGGCCTCGTCGATGGATTCCTCGACGCCTTCGACACGTGGAATCCTGTCGTCGCCGCCCCGCTCCTCCGGATGCAGCTCGACAACCTCGTCCGGGTCTCGTACATGGTGCGAGCGCCGAGCGCCAGCGACGTCGCAGACCACCTCGTCGTTGGGGGAGAGTTCCGGAACCTCAAGGACGGTGAGGGCAAACTCTTGACCGATGCCCGGCTCCTCCACCACGCCAAGGAGCATCACCCGTGGGTCGCACCGGTCTACGAGGCGACCTCGGGATGGGTGCACTTCTCGCCCGCGCACGTCCAAGCTGCGATGCGCCTGCACCGAGATGAAGACGGGCGAGCGCTCGACACGTTCGACATCACGATCCCTTTGCAGCCAGAACGAATTCCGCTGAGCGCTCTCAAAGAGCTGATCGGTGCGATGACGAAGGCAACGGAGCAACTCTTCGGATACGTCGAGATGTGGGAGCAGCGCAAGGGGCTACCGCTGGGAGAGGTCCGACCGCTCGGCACCGACTAGGAGATCAGAGGAGACGGCTCACGCCGCCTCCTCCCGCTCGACGGGCTCGAAGGCCCGGAGGATCGTGGCTGCGGCCTTCTGGATGCGCTCGCAGGATGCCTTGATCCCAGCGATCGCCTGGTCGCCGCCACCGGCCCAGGTTGCGACGTACCCGAAGCTGTAGTCGCTCGTGTCGAACCCGAGGGACTGGCAGACGACGTATGCCGTGGACTCGGCCTCCAGCTCGGCGACCGCCCGGCTGTCGAACTTCTCGTGGAGCAGGCCATGGCCGATCTCGTGAGCGAGCGTCTTCACCCGCTGGGCGGGGGTGTTCCGGACCTCGACCCGGATGCGGTGCTCGGCGTGGTTGCAGTCGCCGTTGGTGCTGCCGTCGAACTCGTGGTCCACGACCGTGAAGCCGAGGGACTGGGCGACGCTGAGGAGCTGGGCGTAGTGCCCTGCGGGGTCCTCGCCGTCGAGCCGGTTGCAGATGGACGGCAGCTCTTCGCCGTCGGTCTGGGCGACGTCGAACACCGGCACGAACTTGAAGCCACGGATGACCCGCTCGTCCTCGCCGTTCTCGGCGTCGGCGTTCTTGTAGACCATCGGGGCGAGAATGAAGATGGCCTTCTCTCCCTTGCGGACGAAGCGGTTGAACTTGCGCCAGGCGTTGAAGCCTGCCACCTGCGTCGCCTCGTGGCACTGGGCGGCGATCAAGAGCACGTTGCCAAAGCTGTAGCGGTGAAAGCGGCTCTGGCAGTCGAGGTAGCGCTGCCACTCCTCGGATGTCGTGAGGTTGCTGATCCCCTCTGCCAGCTTCTCGATGAGTTCCGGGTGGTTGTTCTTGGCGGTCATTTCCGAGTCCCTCCATGTGGTGCTGATGTGATGCACCCGAAAAGGCAGGGCAAGGCCGAGCGGAATAGCCCCGAAGGACGCAGTCCTGAGCACGCCTTGGGGCTTGTAGCTCATAGGACGAAGCTCTGCCAGGGTGTGAAATCACAGAGGCCCCATGGCAAGGGGCGAGGGACCGCTCCAGCCCACCCGGACACGAGGAGCTGGCGATCAAGAGGGGATCACCGAGTGATCCGATGGCAGAGAACGCTACCTGGACCCTGTGACGCCACCGCTTCCGCGCCACGTGCTCTTCGCCGCCGTCACGGGGCGATGCAGGCAGGCAGCCTGGCGGACTGCTCCGTCGCAAAGAAGGACGTCACGGAGCCCTCGCCCGGTCTGTTCGCCGATGCCTGGCGGGTGGGGCACCGTCATCCTCGGCGGTCGTGCCGGTCGTCGTCGCTACGACGTCGGAGCTGGCTCCTCTGCGTGCTCGACGGACCGCAGGTATTGGTACACGGTCTCGCGACTGACGCCGAAGTCCCGTGCGAGTTGGGACCGCGGCGCTCCAGATAGAGCACGACGACGTAGCTCGACGATCTGCTCCGGATCGAGGGAGCGCTTCCGACCGCGGTAGACGCCGTTGCGCTTCGCGATCTCGATGCCCTCGCGCTGGCGCTCCCGAATGAGCGCTCGCTCGAACTCGGCGAAGGCGCCCATGACCGACAGCAGGAGCGTCGCCATCGGGGTGTCCTCGCCGGTGAAGCTCAGCTGTTCGTGCACGAACTCGACGCGGACCCCGCGGCCTGTGAGGTCCTGCACGATGCGACGAAGATCGTCGAGGTTCCGGGCGAGTCGGTCCATGCTGTGCACCACGACCGTGTCCCCAAGCCGGACGTAGCCCAGCATCTCTTCGAGCTTGGGGCGGCCGGTGTCCTTGCCGGACGCACGGTCCGTGAAGACGCGATCGAGCGACAACCCGTCGAGTTGGCGCTCGGCGTTCTGCTCCTCCGTGCTGACGCGCACGTACCC
>CAZAMA010000198.1:0-296 GCA_964485645.1 uncultured Acidimicrobiaceae bacterium
TGAACCAGTATCGGACTATCCGGACGTCCTCGAGCACTCGCCCGACAGGAGAGTGCTCGACGACGCGTCGCCACCTGAGGGACCCGTGACGCGCTCAGGCTATCTTCCGTCGACAGACGATCAGTGGGAAGCCGTCGATCCGGCCGTGCTCGGCTGGGATGCTGCTGGCCTCGACGAGCTCACGGCGTTCCTCGGGCAGCATCAGAGCGAGCAGTTCGTCCTGACCGTCGACGGACGCATACTGCTCGAGAAGTCCTGGGGAGGTGCCACGCTCAGTGCGACTGGCGATGTGGCAT
>CAZAMA010000198.1:306-5184 GCA_964485645.1 uncultured Acidimicrobiaceae bacterium
GGTCATCTCAGTGGTTCTGGCGTGCCTCGGGGAGCAGGGACAGCTTGCGTTGGAGGACCCGATCACCCGGTGGTTGGGTCGGGGATGGACGCGAACCACGCCGACCCAAGAAGACGCGATCACGTTGCGCCATGTCGCGACGATGTGCTCGGGCCTGTACGACGACTTCAGTTATGAGGCCCAACCGGGAACGATCTGGTACTACAACAACAATGGCTACCACCAGGTGCGCAAGGTCATCGAGCGTGTCACGGGGCTGAGCACGCAGGACATATGCCGGGAATTGCTGTTCGAGCCTCTCGGTATGGCGCATTCGGGGTGGGAGGCCCGACCGAAGATGCTGGATCCCGTCGGATGGAGGCTCTCGGGTCTCCGAGCGTCGGCGCGCGACCTCGTGCGGGTAGGGCTGTTGGTCCTGGCGGGCGGCCAATGGGGGGATCACCGGCTGGTTGAGGACCCGGAATCGCTAGCCGCGTACCTTCGACCGTCGCAAGCGCTCAACCCGTCGTATGGCCTGTTGTGGTGGCTCCCGACGCAGCCGTGGGCCAGAGTGCCGAGAATTGCCGAAGTGCCGAGTGACCCCCGGAAGGCGTTCGGCGGCATGACCGTTGACCACCCCCTCGCGCCGTCGGGACCGGCCGACCTGAAGGCTGCCAATGGGGCTGGAGGCCAGCGCCTGTACCTCAGCGAGTCCATGGGCGTCGTCATGGCTCGGCGCGGTCGGTGGGTCGACGACAAGGTATCGCTGGACGAGGAGGTGTGGCGACGGTTGATGGCGGCTGCACCCGAGCCACGGCGTGGTCAACCCGTCTGAGAGCTATATCCCCACCGCCCACGATCCGGCGTGGCCTGTGGTGCATGGACCGATGCAGATGAACCAGGGATGAGCACATGTTGGGATTGATGCAGGAGGGGCCACTCGACGTATCTGCGTTGATGCGGCGCGTTGGGCAACTATTCGGTCACAAGCGAATCGTGACCGCCACGATGACGGGTGAAGTAGACACGTCGTGGGCGCACGTCGTCGAGCGAGCCCGCCGGCTCCAAGGAGCATTGCAATTCCTCGAGGTCCCGCGACAGGCGCGTGTCGCGACGTTCGCGTGGAACACTTATCGCCACGTGGAGCTGTACATGGCGGTACCAGCCGGGGGCTGGATCCTCCATACGCTCAATCACCGCTTGTATGTCGACGACCTCGTGTACATCGCGAATGACGCGGAGGACACGGCGGTGTTCGTTGATCGATCCCTTCTCCAGAAGGCTTGGCCGGTGGTCGAGCGCGTCCCGAGCATTCGGTGGGTCGTCGTCATGGATGACGGGGCAGGCGATGCGATCCCCGACGATCCGCGGATCATCGAGTACGAGCAGCTGCTGGCGGAGGCTTCCCTCCCGCGCTGTGGGCTTCTCGTCGATGAACGGGAAGCAGCCGGCCTCTGCTACACGTCGGGTACGACGGGCCATCCAAAGGGGGTCCTCTACAGCCATCGGTCGATCGCCGTGCACGCTCTCCTTCTCTTGGGCACGGACAGTTTTGCGATCAGTGAACGGGATGTCGTCATGCCGATCGTCCCGATGTTCCACGCCAACGCGTGGGGACTTCCGTACGCGGCGATGCTCGCCGGAGCCGATCTCATTCTGCCCGGTCCACGTATGGAACCTACGGAACTCGCGGGACAGTTGGAGCGACATGTCGTGACCTTCTCGGCAGCCGTCACCACCGTCTGGCGGAGCATGACCCCGCTGTTGACGCAAGCCACATTCTCCAATCTCCGCATGGTCATCAGCGGAGGCGGTGCGATACCCGACGAGCTATCACGGACCTGGCACGATACGACGGGCCTCTTGCTGAGCAACGCGTGGGGTATGACCGAAACGAGCCCGGTGGTCACGTGCTCTCGGATCGCAAGGGCTCATGACGATCTCGACACGGAAGGGCGCCGCACCGTGCTGCGCTCACCGGGACCCGCGCTGCCCTTCACTGAGATTCGGATCGTGAACGAAGACAGCGTCGTTCTCGAATGGGACGGGACGACGCCGGGGGAGCTGCAGGTGGCGGGACCGACGATTGCGTCTGGGTACTTCGGCGCTGACGATGGAAGCACGTCGTTGACCGACGACGGTTGGCTCCGCACGGGCGACGTCGGGACGATCGATCGGTGTGGCTACTTGCGGATCGTGGATCGAAGCAAGGACTTGGTGAAGTCCGGAGGTGAGTGGATCTCGTCGGTGGCTCTCGAAGACGCGATCATGTCGCATCCCGCAGTGTACGAAGCCGCAGTGGTCGGCGTTCCCGACGACCACTGGGGAGAGCGACCACTGGCGTGCGTGGTCCTGAAGGAAGGTATGCATGTGGACGCAGCCTCCATCCGTTCGTACCTGGCTGACCGGGTAGCGAAATGGTGGATTCCCGATCAGGTGTGGATCGTGCCGGAAATTGCCAAGACGTCAACCGGCAAAGTCTCGAAGGTTGCGCTCCGCGAAATGGTCGCATCCGGCACGCTTCGAAGCACGACCGGTGGAAAGGACGCGTGATGGGAGTAGCCCGGTCGCCCGAGCGCGCTCGCTCGCACCCGCGGGAATGGCGCGAGGGCGCTCGCTCCGTCCCGGCCCGTTGCTCACGGAGTTCCTTTTGCGGTGCAGGTGGTCGGGCGGGGGACCGGCGTGCCGCGTCGGCAGATTCCGGCCAGGATCGATAGCTCCGGTGTTCAACGACGCGCGGATTCCCATCGACGCCGTGGGTGATCTTGCCACCGAGCATGCGATCGTGCGCGATCTCGTCGACGGCCTTGCGCCGCAGACATGGGAGAGACCGACGCCGGCGGTTGGCTGGACCGTCGTTGACCAGGTGAACCATTTAGCGTGGACCACCGAGCGAGCGCGCATGGCCGTGAGTGAACCGGATCGCTTTGCTGCGGCGTCCGAGCACGACCGCCAGGTACCTCGGATGGATGAGATGGTGCGACGCTGGGGGCGGAGCCTGCGGACGGACGAGCTTCTGAACTGGTACGACGCGGTGACCGGCACCCTGGTCGACGACCTTCGAAAGACCGACCTAGGCCAGCGCGTTCCCTGGTATGGGCCGTCGATGCGCGTGGGGACGCTGGTCGCCGCGCGGATCATGGAGACCTGGGCACATGGGCGCGACATCGCTATGGCCGTCGGTCGCCGGCATCCGGCCACCGAGCGGCTCTGGTACGTGTGCGACCTAGGTGTCCGAACGCGGCGGTGGAGCTTCGCCGTCCACGGACTCGCCGAGCCCACGGCGGAGATCAGCGTGGTGCTCCGAGCGCCCGGCGCTTCGCGTTGGTGGTCGTGGGGGTCGTCGGGTGCCGCTCAGTCCGTCACCGGTGACGCCGAAGCGTTCTCTCTCGTCGTCACGCAACGTCGCAACGTCGGCGACGCGGCACTGACCGTCGAGGGCCCCGAGGCTTCGGACTGGATGGCATGCGCACAGGCGTTCGCGGGGCCACCCACCTACGCACCGCCACGCGCCGTGGGTCGGTGAGCTGCCGTGGATGAATGTGGAGTGTCGGCGACTTGACGGCAGTTTCACGCACCGGGATATCCAGTTGGGCCCCCAAGTGGTGGTGCATTCGACGTTCGGGTGAGAGGAAGGTCCGGAGATGGGGAGGTTGTGATGGTCAACGGTGTCGGTGTCGATGTCGAACGGATCACGAGAGCGGATGCGCATTTCGCCTCCCTCGTCGAGTCCGGAAAGCTCGCTGGATGGCAACTTGCCGTCACCCATCACGGAAAGGCGGCCCACCACGCGGCGGGCGGTTACCGTGATCGCGAGTCGCAGCTGCCCGTGACGGACGACACGTTGTGGCGGATCTACTCGATGACCAAGCCGATCGTGTCGGTGACGGCCATGACGCTGTGGGAGGAAGGGGTGTTCGAGCTCAGCGACCCCATCAGCAAGTGGATCCCGTCCTTCGGCGACGCTCGCGTCTACCAGAGGGGATCCGTCAACGATGTCGTGACGGTTCCCCTTGGCGAACCGGTCCGCGTGTGGCATCTCCTCACCCACACGTCGGGATTGACGGCTGGGTGGATGAACACGACGGTGGTCGACGCCTTGTACCGCCAAGCGGGTTTCGCCATGGGGTACGCGCCGGCCGCGACCCTCGAATCCATCTGCGATGAGCTCGCCACCCTGCCACTTCTCTTTCAACCGGGAAGTGCATGGGGCTACGGGATGTCGACCGACGTACTAGGTCGGCTTATCGAGATCTGGAGCGGCGAACCCCTCGACAAAGCCGTCGCGGAGCGAGTGACCGGACCACTCGGGATGACGGACACCGTATGGTACGCCGATCACGAGCGAGCCGGGAGGCTGGCGGCCCTGTACGCCCCCGGAGAAGAGTCGGGGCCGGTGGTGCGCCTCGAGGAGATCGGGGCCTTGGCTCGAACGCCGCCGCCCGTGCTCTCTGGTGCCGGTGGCCTCTTGTCCACCGTTGCTGACTACGTGCGGTTCACGAGGATGCTGCTGGGCGGGGGACAGCTCGAAGGTGTACGCGTTGTCGCACCGGCGACGCTTCGCCTGATGACCGTGAGCCATCTGCGCGGCGATCTCGCCGAATTGTCCGTGGGTGGGTTCACCGTGGCGCAGCTCGACGGTGTCGGGTTCGGTTTGGGGTTCGGGGTCGTCGTCGACCCGCTGAAGTCGCACAGTGTGGCCAATCCGGGTGAGTACTACTGGGGGGGGATTGCGAGCACGGTGTTCTGGGTCGATCCGGTCGCCGAACTGAGCGTCGTGTTCATGACCCAGCTCTTGCCTTTTGCCGGAGGACAGCTCTTGCCGACGAATCCGGACCCGCTGCGGAGGCTTCTTCGTCAATTCGTGTACAGCGCATTAGTCGGGTGAAGGCCAAGCGT
>CAZAMA010000199.1:0-5174 GCA_964485645.1 uncultured Acidimicrobiaceae bacterium
GGGGGCAGACCCTGTCCGTTCCATTCAGTGGTCATCGAACCTCCGGGTGTGACCTCTGAGCAAGCTATCACCGGCGAGGCCGTGTTGGCCCGGCGCGCAGCGCAAGCGACGCTCGCCCATCTGCATGCCCGAGCCGGTCCGCCAACGCCTCGATGTCGGTACAGATCCCATAGCCGTCGCCCAGAAGAAACCCCTTGTTCGCTTGGTGCAGTGCGTCGTCTGACACGAAACGGTTGAGGAACACTGCGAGAGCCGGCCGCGAAGCCCGGCGATTCGTCGCGAGGTCCAGCGCGGCTGCGGAGAGCCGGACGAGGTTGATCGTGCCAAGTCCGGCTTCCGCTACCAACACGATTAGCGCCGGGTCGAGCATCGCGGCCAGGCCGGCGGTATCGCCGTCGCTCGTAAGCGGCGAAGCGACTCCGCCGGCTCCCTCGACCAGTCCCACGTCGGTCTCAGGGCTCCAGCTCGAGACGAGCGAACGAGCCAGCTCGGCCGTCGTCGGAACCGCCCGGCCGAGCGCGGCAGCCGCCATCGGCGGCGCCATCGCGATCGGGTACGTCCCCGCCTCAGGACAGACGAGGAGCGGATCCTCTCCCGTCGCACGGGCGAGCAGGACCGAGTCGGTGACCGTCTCTCCCGGCTCGTGAGACTGGAGCGGCTTTCTCGCCGCCACCTTGACACCGCGGCGCCGCCAGGTCTCGAGCAGCGCACAGGAGACGAACGTCTTTCCCACCTCGGTTCCCGTCCCGGTCACCACTACCGTGAGCACGACACGCCCTCCGGGATGCTCGCGAGTGCCCGCCTCAACATGTCGACCTGCGCGTCTGTGTGAGCAGCCGACAATGCGACCCTCAGGCGAGAGGTGCCAGTGGGCACCGTCGGCGGGCGGATAGCAGGTACGTACAGCCCGTGGGAGAGGAGCTTCTCCGACGCGGCAAGCGCGGCTTCCGCCGCACCGAGGACGACGGGAATGATCGGGGTCGGATGGCCGGGTCTCACGCGCTTCACATGCGAGATGAGCCGAGAAACGAGCCGTCTGCCCTCCTCGCCCTCGACGACGTCGAGAGCGGCGAGCGCGGCGGCCGCGGCGGCCGGCGCGAGCGCGGTCGTGTAGATGAAGGGTCGGGCGAAGTTGACGAGGGCATCGATATAGCCGGCCGGACCTGCAACATAGCCACCGATGGATCCGAGAGTCTTCGACAGGGTACCGACACGGAGCGTCCGTGCAGCGGGATCCGTCGCGGGCACAGGGAGCACGACATGGGCGTCGTCGAGCACGAGCAGGGAGCCGTGCCTGGCACAGAGCGTCGAGAGCTCGCCCAGGGCTGCCACGTCGCCGTCCATCGAGAAGACCGAGTCGCTCACGACCACGACCCTGCCAGGCGCAGTGCGAAGAAGCGACGCGGCTTCGTCGAGATCGCGGTGCCGAAAGGTCCTCACCTCGGCCTTGGCGAGGCGGCACCCGTCGATGATCGAGGCATGGTTGAGCTCGTCGGAGACGACCCTGCACCCCGTGGCAAAGCTCGACAGCACCCCGAGGTTGGCGGCATAACCGGTGGGAAAGACGAGGGCGGCTTCGGTGTTGCGAAACGAGGCGAGGCGGGTTTCGAGGAGGCCGTGAACGGGGCGGGAGCCGACCACGAGGCGAGACGCACCCGCGCCGGTGCCGAAACGGTCCGTCGCCTCCTTGGCTGCAGCTATCACCGCTCTGTGCTGGGAGAGCCCGAGGTAGTCATTCGACGCAAAGCTCACGACTGGACGGCCGTCGAGCTCGGAGAGCGGCGAGCCACCAGCAAGGGTCCGGATGCGCCTGCGGGTTCCAGCCTCATCGGCAGCCGCCAGCCGCCTCGCCACCTCGCTGTCCCACGTCGCGCTCATACGGCTCCGAGCGCGACGGCGAGAGTGTCCACGATCAGCTCGATCTCGGCTGGTGTCGAGGTGAGGATCGGCATGAGCACGACCACGGGACCAAGGGGACGGAGCAGCACCCCGTTGTCCGTCGCGCGCCCGCACACCCTCCTGGCCGCCAGCGCCGCCCCGCTGCCGGCGAGCTCGACTCCGACCATGAGACCCTTTTGGCGCACCTGTGCCACGGCAGGGTGCCGAGCGACGCGAGCCTGCAGCAGCTCAGCTAGCTGGAGCGCCCTCGTAACCACGTTCTCGAGCACGGCCCATTCCTCGATGAGCTGCAGGTGGCGCCGGGCGACCGCGGCAGCAAGCGCGTTTCCTCCAAAGGAGTGGCCGTGGTAGAAGGTCTTCGGGCCGAGGTCCTCGCCGAGAAAGGCGTCGGCCACCTTCGAGCTCGCGACGGTCGCGCTCATGGGCAGGTACCCGCCAGTGATGCCCTTGCCCAGGCACAAGATGTCCGGGCGGAGGCCGCACTGCTCACTTGCAAAGAGGGTGCCGGTGCGGCCAAAGCCGGTGGCGACCTCGTCGCAGACGAGAAGCGCGCCGGCCTCGGCGCAAGCCTGGGCTAGCGCGGAGACCGCTTCGGGCGTCGTGACGAGCATCCCGGCCGCCCCCTGCACAAGGGGTTCGACGACAACCGCGGCGAGCCGGTCGCCAGCTCCGGCGATGACGTCGATCGCGGCCTCGTGCCAGCGCGGATCGCCATAGCCCGGGCTGCGTCGTACCGAGCCGAAGCGGAGCGGATCGAACAGCTCGGTCCCGAACCCGCCGGCTCCTATCGACAGGGCCCCGACCGTGTCGCCGTGGTAGGCGTCGCCAAGAGCGAGGTACTCGTTTCGGTTCCTCACCCCGATGTTGTGCCAGTACTGGAAGGCGATCTTGAGCGCCTGCTCGACGGCCGAGGCGCCGTCGGATGCGAACAGGAACTTCGGCCGCTCGACCGGCACCACTGCCGCGAGGGCCTCGGCAAGCTCGATGACCGCGGTGCTGCCGTTGCCGAGCATCGTCGAATGCTCGACTTTTGCGAGCTGGGCGACCAGCGCGGCGTCTAGCTCGGGGACCCGGTGACCAAGCGTCGTCACCCAGAGACTGGAGATGGCGTCGAGGTAGCGCCGGCCGCCGGCGTCGATGAGCTCGCGGCCCTCGGCCCTGTCGACGATGACGGGATGGTTGGCGCTATAGGTCGCCATCTGCGTGAAGCCGTGCCAGACAACCGCGGCGTCCCGTTCAACCCAGGTCATGGCGCCGGTCTAGCGTGGCGCCGTGAGCGTTGTCGAGACCCGCGCAGTTCTCAAGGCCGTCGCGAGCGCTTTGCTCGACGACCGCCGCCACCTCGAGCCCGAGGAACTGGTGCCTTTGGCCGAGCTCCCCGACGAGGCCGTGCCGAGCCTGGCGGCCCTCGCCCACGAGGTGCGCCTTTCGTGGTGCGGAGACGGAGTCGACGTCGAAGGGATCCTTTCGGTGAAGACAGGGGGCTGTCGCGAGGACTGCCACTTCTGCGCGCAGTCGTCGCGTTATGACACCCCGGTGCAGGCAACACCGTTCCTCGACACCGACGAAGTCCTCTCCGCGGCCCGGGACACCGCCCTGCTTGGTGCCGGCGAGTTCTGCATCGTGCTCGCGATCCGCGGCCCGGACGAACGCACGATGGCGCGCATCCTCGAGCTCGTGCCCTTGATCCGGGCCGAGTCAGGCCTGCAGGTCGCCGTCTCGGCCGGCATTCTCGACGACTCCCAGGCCGAGCGGTTGGCACGAGGCGGCGTGCGTCGCTACAACCACAACCTCGAGACGGCGAGGAGCTACTTTCCTTCGATCGTCACAACCCACAGCTGGCAGGAGCGCTGGGATACCTGCGAGCGAGTCAAGCGCGCGGGGATGGAGCTGTGCTCCGGCGTGCTGCTCGGCATGGGCGAGAGCCCCGCACAGCGGCTCGAGCTTCTGGCGCAGCTGGCCGAGCTGGCCCCCTGCGAGGTGCCGATCAACTTCCTCGACCCGCGGCAGGGCACGCCGCTCGGCGCCCAGCCCCGGGTCGAAGCTCTCGAGGCGATCCGTTGGATCGCGCTCTTCCGGCTCGCTCTGCCCGCGGTGATCCTGCGCTACGCCGGCGGGAGGGAGATCACCCTTCGTGAGTTGCAGGCGATGGGGATGACGTCTGGGATCAACGCTCTGATCGTCGGCAACTACCTGACGACCCTCGGCCGCTCCCCGGCCGCGGATCTCGAGATGCTGGCGGACTTGAAGATGCCGGTATCGGTCCTCTCGGCCGCCCTCTAGATGAGACACTGCACCGGCTGCGGTCAGCTGTCGGGTGACTGCCCGAGCCGGGGTCGCTGCACGACGGCATTCGAGCCACCCCGCTACTGCGCCGCCTGCGGCCGCCGCCTTGCTGTCCGAGTCACCCCCACAGCCTGGGTGGCCCGATGCCGCGACCACGGAGAGCTCCCCGCCGGCGGGACCGGGCCCAGATCCGCCGCCAGAGGCATGGGGCCGCGCACCGACTGTGGATGAGGCTGGGGACTAGAGGGGGAAAGGAAGATTTTCCTGTCGACAACTACGAGATAGCTGTCGATAAGCTCCGAATTTGTTCGAGACCAGTTGACGCGACGTCGGTTCTGGCGCAGAGTATGCATCGCCAAGGACGGATACGCCGAAGTCGCAGGCGCACCTTGAACCGCAAGGAACAAGGCAAGGCTGGGACTGGCACCCTGGGCGGAGCGGCTCGCAAGAGACGTCCGACCGAGGTGCCGCTCCGAGGTGAGGGTCGACCGCAAGGGAGACTCGAGCCGAGGGGCACGGACCGGAGCAGTTGCCGCCCGCAAGGGGGGTGGTTGTGCCGGGACGGGTGCCTGAGGGGACGCTGCCCGCAAGGGGGGCTAACCGAAGGGACCGGCTTGGCCCGAAGGTCGCCCGCAAGGGGGGTCGGAGGGGCAAGCCGTGGCCGACCGCCGAGGAACGATGGCATGGGCGACCAAGCCGGAGAGCCGGTCTCAGGACCGGAGCAACGAACAGGGCGACTGGGCAGCCGCAGGGCACCCACCACCCTGCTGGGAACCATCGCCATCTCGAGAAGGCCCCGGGAAGCATGGAGGCGCAAGCCCACCAGCTACCCGGGGCTTTTCCGCATCCCGCCCGGCGCGCCAAGGGCATCGTCGTATGTCAGTACGGTGCCTGGAGGTCTGTGAACATCGGAAAATGTCTCACATTGCGCGTCAGGAGCCGCGCACCAGCCCGGATGGCGGTAGCGGCAATGGCAAGGTCAGCGCCAT
>CAZAMA010000200.1:0-5131 GCA_964485645.1 uncultured Acidimicrobiaceae bacterium
TAGAAGACGGGGTTCTCGGCCGAGCGCTCCTTCACTATGTCGAGATCGAGCGTCGTCGCCTGGTCGATGGACGAGAGCAGCGATAACAACCGGGTCGCGTCCGGCCCGATCTCGTCTATCAAGGTGTCTAGGCGTACGTAGTTGCCGCTGCGTTTCGACATGCGGCCGCTCACGAGCGAGATCATCTGCCCGATGCGGACCTCGAGACGGCTCGGATCTATGCCGAGGGCCTGCATTCCCGCGCGCAAGCTCGCGACCTGCCCATGGGTGTCGGCGCCGAAGATGTCGATCACCCGGTGGAACCCGCGCTCCACGAACTTGTTCCTGTGGTAGGCCAGATCACCTGCCAGATACGTGGCATCTCCGTTCGACTTGACGAGAACCCGGTCGCGGCTGTCTCCAAATGTCGTGGCCCGGAACCAAACTGCTCCACCCTCGTCGTAGATGTGGCCACGCGACCTGAGCTCCTCGATCGTGGCCGCGACCCGCCCGCTCTCCTCGATCGAAGCCTGCGAGTACCACTCGTCGAAATGGATGCCAAGGCGGTCCATAGTCGCCCGGATGTTGGCGAGTATGCGCTCAGCAGCAAAACGCCCGGCCGCGACGACATCGTCGGTCCCCTCGTACTGCGCGGCTATCTCGCCGACGTACTCACCCTGATAGCCCTGTTCGGGGGGCACCTCCCCGCGCCTGCGGGCCAGCACGCTCTCACCGAGAAGGCGGATCTGGCCCCCGGTGTCGTTGACGTAGTACTCGCGACTAACGCTCCAGCCCGTCCGCGTCATTATGCGGGCAAGGGCATCGCCGTAAGCGCCGAACCACCCGTTTCCGACGTGCACAGGTCCTGTCGGATTGGCTGACACGAACTCTAGCTGCGTGCGCTCGCCGTGGCCCAGGTCCGGTGCGGCAAAGCCTGCCTCTGTGGCCGTGACGATCTCCTCGAGCGCCTCGTGCAACCACGACGGCCTCAGCCTGAAGTTGAGGAAACCCGGCCCTGCGACTTGAGCCACCTCGAGGTTCCTCGGTGGCCGTGCGTTGATGGATGCAGCCAGCTCACCGGCCAGCTCCCGGGGGTTGCGGCCGAGGGATTTGCCAAGGACGAGAGCGACGTTGGTGGAGAAGTCGCCGTGCTCCTGCCGGGCCGGGCGCTCCAGGTGGACATCGCCGAGAGCCACGTCGACGCCCAGCGCTCGCAGCTCGTGGACTACGGACTCAGCAAGGGTGTCGGCGGCATTCATGGCACAAGTGAGGATGGCCGAAGTGGGAGTAGCATGCAAGCGGCGCTTCGGGACAGCTCAGGTCGCCCCATGGAGCGATGCAGTCTCGCCCTCGTAGCTCAGTGGATAGAGCACCGGCCTCCGGAGCCGGGTGCGCAGGTTCAAGTCCTGCCGGGGGCGCCAGCAGTAAGCCCTGCTCAGAGGTCACTTTTGCCAAGTGGCCCGGGCCGGGAGCCTCCGAGTGTCGATCATGGATGTCGATCAATGCTCCCCCGAAAGCCCAGCTAGTCTGGGCGAAGGGAGTGGACATGGCTGGATCGATGCGCCAGCGAGGCGAGAACTCGTGGCTCCTGACGGCATACGTCGGGTGGGATGCGACGGCGAAGAAGCGCCGCTATGTGACGATGACCGTCCACGGTGGCAAGCGCCAGGCCGAGAAGGCCCTCGCCGACTTCGTGAGCGAGGTGAACAAGCAGCAGCACGCTGCCGCTGCCGTCGAGTCCGGGACGCTGACCGTCAAGCAGGTCCTTGACCAATGGCTCGAGGCCCGCCGGCAGGTGCTCTCCCCCTCCACCGTGGACCGCTACCAGGTGGCAATCAAGCACGTCGAGTCCGCCGCGATCGGCAAGCTCACCGTCGCCAAGCTCCGGCCCCACCACGTCGAGGACCTCTACAGCGACCTCCTCGCCAAGGGGCAGTCAGGCTCGTCCATCCGCAAGGTCCACTGGGCGATGCGTCAATCTCTTGCCTGGGCGTACCGGCGTGGCTACACCGTCCTCATCGCCACTGACGGGATCGAGCTGCCGCCGCTCGGCGAGCACAAGGTCTCCCCTCCCGCGTCCAGTGACGTGCGCACGCTCGTCGAACACGCTCTCGCCTCCGACCCCGACTGGGGAACGGCAATCGCCTTCGTCGCCTGGACCGGGTGTCGCCGGGGAGAGGTGTGCGGGCTCCGCTGGAAGCACGTCGACCTCGACGCCAAGAGCGCCCTCATCGCTCAGTCTGTCGTCTCGGTACCGGGCGGAGTCCAGGTAAAGGGGACCAAGACCGGCGAGGTGCGCCGGATCGCGCTCGGGACCAAGACGGTCGCCCTCCTTCGCGCGCACCGGGAGCGGTCCGAGGGACGGGCAGCCGCGTGCGAGACGACGCTCTCCCCCGACAGCTACATCTTCTCGCCGAGCGCTGACGGAGGAAGCCCATATAACCCGCACACGATGACCCGGGTGTTCATCGAGATGTGCGTCGCCGCCAAGGTCCCGCACATGCGACTCCACGACCTTCGACACCATTCGGCTACGGCTCTGCTGAAGGCAGGATCGAGCGTCGGCGAAGTGATGGACCGCCACGGATGGAAGACGGTCGAGATGGTGAACCGCTACCGTCACCTTCTCGAAGCGACGGACACCCGGGCGGCTGAAGCGCTGGAGAACTTGTGACCGGGCAGACTGGATCCGTGCCCGGCGACCAGGGAGCGGCGACGGGGGATCAGTGACCGGCGAAATCCCGCACGCCGTCGAGATTGCCACGCCGTCGTACTGGCGCACCTACGTCGAGGAGTTGCAGGGCCTGCTCACCGCGTCAAGTGCAACGGCCGTCCGTCCGGTGGATTCATCGTTCGAGGCGGCCAAGTCGTTCACTTCTCGCCGTCGACCCGACCTACTGGGCTATGAACATCGGCGCTCTCGTCGACGTGCTCGTCGATTTTACCGGCGACGGAGTGCGAATCTCACCGGTCCACATCCCCGAGCTGAGGGAGAGGGAGCCCGGCGGCAGAACGCTCGAGGTCCCTTACGAGGAAGCGATGCACGCCGACGCACGGACGTCTGCGCCGGCTCCCGAGCGGCTCGCCCTGAGTGGTCTGGATCGTAATTTCGATGACGTATCTGCGGGGCAGGAAGGTCTCAGGCGGCAAGCTGGTGGTCTCCGTTGTCGGCGAGCTTCTATATCAAGAGAGTGAGGTCATCGCGGATGAACCTCCATTCGAACGGGCAACCCGCCTGCTCGTAGTGGCCATCGAAGGCGGAGAGGCGGGACGCGATGTCGGCGAGGTCGGCGAGGTCGCTCGGGGTGAGGACCTTTCGCTCGATGACGATCGATCACGAGAAGTAGACCCCGATACCTGGTCGAGGCGCGAGGCATGGACAGGGAGCTGGACGAACTGCGCTTTCGGCCAGCGTGCCGTGAGCGGTTCACCTAGCCTGGCCGTGATGTGATGAGCCGTTTGTCGACCACCCAGAACACCCGGCGTGCCGAGGCGCAGGGCTCGGTGGCCATCTCCCGTGCGACGCGGACCTTGGGTCATACAATACGAACCGGGATCTGGCTGTCGACGGTGCAGTTTTCTCCCTGAGCTCCCGACTTCGAACTGTGTCGTACGCTTTGCCGACGTAATAGGGTGGCGATGTCACCATAAGGGCGACACTGTTGTCAGGCAGCTGGGTCATCCGCTCAGAAGATTGCGTGAAGAGTTGGCTGCGGTTCGGCGACTTATTGGTGTCACCATCTTTGGCTTCAACAACAGAAGTTAGCCTTCGAGTACAAGTCCTTAGAATCATGAGCTTCTCGTTTGCCGACGCCGAAGTTCGCTTTTTTTGTAGCCATGGTCGTTAGCGGGAAGGGGGCAGGCCCCCCTCCCGGCCTCCTCCCGGCGCGGGCGTGTCGTGCCTTGAGGTAGTCGGGCCGGCAAAGCCGTCCCTCGTGCGCTAACGCGTCGCCCATGACGAACGTGGTGAACATCAACGACGTGCTCGACGGTCATGTCAGCCTCGAGGTGACCTGCGTCGACCGCCTCTACCTGAACACCTACGTGCCAAATCTGCAAGTGGGCGGCCAGGTGGTGAGCTTCCTCACGGGGCATCTCGGCTTCCCGATCCCCTCACCGTCGCTGCTCGAGAAGATTGGCAACCGCTTCCGCCGCGAGGTGAAGGCCTTCGCTGACGAGCACCACGTACCGATCCTCACCCTGAAGAGGCCCGACCGAACGCGTTGGGACGACCGGAAACTCGATCATGTCCGGCCGTACCTCGAAAGAGCCGAGGCTGAAGGCAGAACCGGCGTCGTCGCCATCGTGGCCGCACAGGAGTACCAGTGGGTCTTCAGCGGCAAGAACCGCTCGAGCACGCCCGGGCTCGTGAGCTTCGACTTCGTGAAGGAGGAGCGCCGGGTCGGGACGTACTACTTCTACGTGCTCGACGCAGACTTCGGACCGGGCTTCATCAAGATCTGCACGTACTTCCCCTACCCGGGAAAGGTCTGGCTGAACGGGCATGAGTGGGCCAAGCGCCAGGCCCGCCGCGACGGCCTCGGCTTTGGTGAGCTGGCGAACGGCTTCTCGTCGTGCGAGGACCAGGCCCGTCTGCAGGCCATCTGCGATCGCTTCGGCCCACACGACATCCAGGGCTTCTTCGACCGCTGGATCTCCGTCATCCCCACGCCGTTCACCAGAGAGGACAAGGGCGCGGGCTACTTCTGGGAGCTGTCGATGCGCCAGGTCGAGGTCAGCCGCACGCTCGTCTTCGATGATCCTCGTCGCGCGAGGGGATTCTTCGAGTCCCTTGTCCAGGACAACATCGGCATCGGACGGCCGCACGAGGTGCACGCAGTGTTCGGTCGCGACCGGCGTGGCCGCACCACGAGCCGGCCATTCTCCACGAGGGTCTTCTCGCCTGGGACCGAAGTGCACATGGACTTCTCCTACAAGCACAGCCGCGTCAAGCAGTACCTGAAAGAAGGGAGGGCACTTCGCATCGAGACCGTGATCAACAAGCCATCCGACATCGGGGTCCTCGCCCGGCTCGAGCACCTGCCCGAGCTCGTCGACAAGGCCCGCCAGGTCAACGACCGTCTGCTTATGATCGAGCGTGCCGGCCAGGGCTGTGCCATCGGCTCTGTGCTCTTTGAGCGCATCCACCAGC